>NZ_FOZY01000004.1:0-213345 GCF_900116245.1 Methylobacterium sp. yr668
GCGAGGTCGGTGAGCGTGAGGGCGGTGCCGCCGAGGTCGAGGGCGCCGGTGTTGGTCAGGCCGGTCAGCCCGGCGAGCGGGCCGGTGATCTGCACGAGGCCGGCATTGGTGAGCGTGCCGTTGAACTGCCCGGACAGGCGGGCGACGCCGGTATTGGTCAGGTCGGCGGTGAGGGTGCCGTCGCTGGCGACGAGGCCGGCGTTGCTGAGGCCGCCGGAGGCGGTGAGGCTGGCGCTCTGGGCGACGGCGACGAGGCCGGCATTGGCGAGGGGGCCGGCGAGGCTGTAGCTGCCGCCCGTGGTGACGGCGAGCGTCGCGCCGGCGGCGTTGGCGAAGGGGCCGGTGCCGGCCACGGATCCGGCGACGGCGAGCAGGCCGGCATTGTTGGCGATGGCCCCGTCGATGCGACCAGCGCTGGCGAGCACGGTGCCGGCATTGGTCAGGCCGCCGCTGATCGTGCCGCTGGTGGCGAGGAGGCCGGTGTTGGCGACGCCGCCGCCGATGGCGCCGCTGTTGCTCAGGATGCCGCTGCTGATGACGCCACCGCCGATGGCGCCGGTGTTGAGGGCGGTGCCGGTGTTGGTCAGTCCGCCCGCGACGGTGCCGGCGTTGACCAGGCTGCCGCTGTTGGTCGCGCCGCCGCCGACGGTGCCGGTGTTGAGGGCCAGACCGGCATTGGCGAGGCCGCCCGTGATGGTGCCGCTGTTGGCGAGGACGCCGAAGTTGCCGACGTTGCCGGAGACGAGGCCGGCATTGAGGAAGCTCGCCGCCGAGCCGACGAGAACGGGCGCGGTGAGGCTGCCGGTGGCGGTCAGGGCCAGGGTGCCGGTGCCGACCAGGGCGCCGCCCGTGAACGTGTTGGCGGCCGAGAGCACGGCGGTGCCGGGGCCGGTCTTGACGAGCACGCCCGGCTGGCTGCCGTCGGCGATCGGCCCCGCGAGGGTGGCGGTGCCGAGGTCGATCTGCAGGGTGCCGGGGCCGGCCAGCGTGATCGGGCGGGCGGTGGCGAAGCCGTCGGCCAGGACCTCGAGAGTGCCGCCGCCGAGGGTCAGGCCGGTGCCGGCGGCGCCGAGGTTGGCGTCGCGGGAGACGGCCAGGGTGCCGCCATAGACGGCGGTGCCGCCGGCATAGGTGTTGGTGCCGGCGAGTTCGAGGGTGCCCAGTCCGACCTTGATCAGGCCGCCAGGCCCCGAGATGTCGTTGGCGAAGCGACCATAATAGGCTTGGCCGTTATAGGTGGTGTTGACCGTCCAAGTGGAGGTGAACTGGCCCGGGCCGTCGATGGCTTTGCCGAGGTTGAGCAGGCCCCAACCGTAGATGTTCGCCGGCCCAATCGGGGTAGCGGTGGTGAACATCGTTTGGGCGATCTGAGGCGCAGTCAAGAATGGAAACGCCTGCATTAGTACCGCAGCGGCACCCGCGACGTGCGGTGAAGCCATCGAGGTGCCGCTGTCGACGTAATATCCATTCGATGCCGTCAGCGTGTTGTTGACGTAATACGTATACGGCCAAGTTGAAGTGATGTTTTCACCAGGAGCGGAGATGCACCAACTAGCCGCGACACCACACCGACTGCTCTGTTCGCCGATGACATTGTTTTCATCTACGTTTACGACCGTAATAATGTGACCGTTCAGCGAAGAAAAATCATATTTACTTAGGTCTTCGAGCGATCCATCTGGGTTATAGATCACGTATTTCCCGCTATTTGCATTTGCGGGACTTACAAATGGCAAAAACCCATTGCCTTGAGGGTCATCGGAAATGATTGGCTGAGACAGGCGATTGTTTCCCGCTGCAAAAACTAGCAGCATCCCGGCATCTGATGCCCTTTTTAGATAATTATACGTATCAACCGTCGATGACGGCATCAGATACTCTTCAAGCTGTACGTAATTTTTATTGGGCGTACCATCGAGATTATATTTAAAATCGTAACCTGGGCCGTAGCTACCATTAAGGATCTTTGCGCCCGAGGAGATGGCAAGATCGTACCCGCGATTGAAATCGGTCAGCAATGCCGCGGTGTTGAACTGGTCCGTAACGGCCGATGCCACTGGGCCAATGCCGCGGATGGCCAGGATTGAGGCATCGAAAGCGACGCCCATCGTTCCGACGCCATCTCGGCTGGCTGCAACAATACCGGCAACGTGCGTTCCATGTCCGTAGGTGTCAACATACCCCATTTTCGAAATTGCGTCGTTATATTGCGATTGCAGATTTGAATAGAATACGTTTTGGGACAATGGCGATATTTTCCCAAAAAATTCCGGGCTTCTGGCATCAATTCCTGTGTCAAACACAGCAACTAGAATGCCGGACCCCGTAAATCCTCTCGCGTAAGCAGTTGAGGACCCAATATGTGATATTCCGTAATTCGCGTAGTACTCGGCTGTCTGAAAATCAGAAGCGTTAGTAAGTCCTGCCGTTGACAAAGAGCGCTGCGGAGAAATAACTGAGCTTTGAGATAAGGCGGCACTATTTATCATAAGTGCGGCAAAGCAAGATGATCCCAGCAGAAAACTACGACCTGATTTTGTCACCGGGAACATCTCTAGGCTTGGGCGGCTCGTTGAGCGCGATTAAAATAACGAAAATGTTAACAAAAGTTTCTCGTTAAAGTTGACCAGTTTGAGCCACTGCGTACCGCGGCAGCTCCTAAGAAGGCCTCTCTCTTGGAGGATATGATTAGAACCTGGAGCAATTCGGAATGTAGCAGTGCTGGTCCGGCTCGGCCGGCCGCATGATTTTGCCTCCGCCGCGGCCGATGTTCTCGTAGGGGCTCCGGTTGCCCGGGGGCTTGCGATCCCAGCTCGACATGCCGGTTACTCCGCCGCCTGCAGCTTCGACCGGCTGCCCGGCACTCCGAGCATCATCGCCTTGGCCAGCGAGGACCGCTGGGCCGAGTAGGACGGGCAGACCAGCGGGTAGTCCGCCGGCAGGCCGAACCGCTGACGGTAGCCGTCCGGCGTGAGCCCGTAGGCCGTGAGGTGCCGCTTCAGGGTCTTGTACGACCGGCCGTCGAGGAAGCTGACGAGGCCGTCCGGGCGGATCGACTTCCGGATCTCGGCCGGGGAGGGCGTGTCGGCCGCGGGCGCCGGTGCCGCCTCGACCGCCGATCCCTGCGCCAGGCCGCAGAGCGCCCCGTGGACGGCCGTGAGCACGTCCGGTAGCGCGGAGGCCGGGAAGTGGTTGCCGGCGGCGTAGGAGGCCGTGATTCCGGCTGCGAGGTGGACGAGGTCGGTGGTGGTGGTCTCGGGCATGAACGGTCTCCGGGGTGATCGGCGCGCTGCCCGCGCCGTGCTCCGGCTGCCCTGACCCTTCTTCTCCTGATCTCCCTGTCTTTTGGGGAAGCTGGGGAAAGTGGGGTCTATTCTATAGAGCAGCCAAAAAGACGAGAGTTTCGCGCGTGCGCGTGGAAGTGACCCCACTTTCCCCACTTACCCCACGCCCGCAGGGGCATCGGTCGTGGTCTGGACGAGCAGGTACCGGTGGCCGCGCTTCTCGTCGGCCATCATGTCGAGGCGCCACCCGTTCACGACGCGCCCCTTGATGGCCTTCAGCCAAGCGCCGAGCCGCCGCGTCGACACGACGGGCCCGGAACCGGCCTTGCGCATCAGGAGGTCTCGGAAGCTCGGACGGGCGTAGTCGCCGGTCGAGTGGCGCTCGCTGGCCACCTCCTCCACCTCGACGGCCGTGTAGGGCGAGCCCGGGAAGAGGTGGTCGCGCCAGTTCGCGAACAGTTCGCCGATCATCGCGAGGTCCGGATCCTCCTCGCGCATGACGTCCATGCTGGCGACCGGGTCGGCCTCTCCGAGCCACACCAGCGCGGACCGAACCGTGCTCGACCACGCCCCGTAGGATCCGAGCGGGCCGCAGACCGGCGGCGACCCGGCGGCGCGGTAGGCCCGCACCAGGATGATCGCGGCAGCCACCAGCGCGCCGCGGTCGCGCAGCACGTGCGCCACCGGGTCGAAGTCAAAGGCGCGCTTCTCGGGCCGCTCCATCTTAGCGTCGAGGGTGGCCAGCACCGCGCGACGGGTCATGTCCCCGACCAGGGTGAGGTTGTTGCCGGTGGCGAAGATCGTCGAGCGGCACTCGACCTCCGGCATCTCGCTCCGGCCGAGGATCCGCACGCGCACCAGCGGGCGCTCGGTCATCTGGCAGAGCATGTCGCCGCCGAGCTCGCCGTTGACGTTGTCGATCGAGATCAGCGGAGCCCCATCGAGCAGCAGGGCGCCCAGGCGCTTCTCGGTCTCCTCCTCGGTCTTGCCGACCGGGATCACCGCGCAGGGCCGGCCGGTGGCGATCGTCGCGACGACGTCGACGAGGTAGCTCTTGCCGGTGCCGGGCGTGCTCGCCGCGATCGCGTGCGCCGGCGCGACGCCGAGCGCGGGCCGCAGGAGCGCCGTGAGGACGGCAGAGAGCGCCACCGCCCGGTCGACCGGGCCGACGAACGGGAATCCGGCGAGCGGCTCGAACAGCAGCGCCAGCGCCTGCTCGGCCTCCTCGCGGCCGGGCCGCTCCGGGATCGGCGGCAGCTTCAACGCCTCGTCCGGCATCAGGTAGAGGCGCGTCGTGGGATCGTAGCCGGGCTCACTCAGCAGCGTGCCGTCCGGCCGGAGCGTCGGCGTGGTGATGATCCCGGCGATCGGCGGCAGCTGCCACTTTCCCTCGCGCGAGAGCAGGATCGCCGCGACCTTCGCGGGCGGGTCGACGTTGGCCCAGGCGCGGCGGCGCTCGTCGAACCGCTGGAACCGCATGGTCTGGGCGAGCAGATCCGAGAGGGAATCGGCGCAGAGCGGGCGCAGCCGCGCCACCTGGATCAAGGCGCCGTTCGCGCCTGGCACGGATTCGACGATCGGACGCACCAGCGTGCCTGCCCGCGAGAACACGGCGACGCCGCTCTCGAGGAGCAGCTCCTCGGCCTCGTCGACGACGCGCGGCAGCTCGCTCGCGACCACCTTGATGATCGGCAAATCCGACGGCGCCGAACGCTCCCCGCGGAGATCCCCGAGGTTGAGCCGCATCTGCTCGCGCTTGGCGCGACGGTGCTCGATGTCGGTGACCACGTTCATGCGACGCGCCGTACGCTACTGGCCGGGACGGTGATCCGGGGCAGCAGGCCTCGGAGCAGGAGGGATTCGACCGCGCCGGCGTGTGCGATGTCGGCGGTGCGGATCGCGTCGACCTCGAGGAGGTGGTGGCGCGCGAGAGAGGGGCGGACGATCACGACGCCACGCCGGTCGGCCTTCAGCCAGGACAGGGGGTCGGGGAACACCACCAGCGGGTCGCCGGCGATGCCTGGGCACGGGAAGTCGAGGCCGAGCAACCCGCAGAGGCCGAGCCAGCACGCGATCGCGTCGTTGACCGTGTCCCAAGCCACCACGTCGATCGGTGCACCGAGCTCGTCGTGCGCGAGGAAGGTCAGGACCTTGCGGCGCTCGACCTGCTCGCCGCGGCAGTGCCGGGCGAAATCGAAGCGGCGGCCGCGGCGCAGCACCACCACGTCGCGCAAGGGGAGCCCGAAGGTGCCGAGCCGCCCGAGGTAGCCGGCTGGCCCGACGCCCTGCTGGCGCAGCCACGCGCGATCCTGCGGGCGCAGGACCTCGCCGCGGGAGTGCTCGGCGGCCGGGTTCGGGCTGGCGAGCTTCATGCCGCCGCCTCGACGTCGCGAGGCTGCACCATCGCCTCGGGCAGGACCTGCCAGCCGAACGGCAGGCGGCGCGCGACCACGGTCCCGTCGGGATGGCGCAGGACCTCCAGCACCATCCAGTCCTCGGCCGTGTCGAGGACCTCGGAGTAGGAGCCGCGGGCGACGATGCGACCGCCGTGGATGAGAGCCCACACCATCGTGCTACTCCGCTGCCATCGGGAGCGGCGCCGGCGTGCCGACGATCTCGGCCGCGGCCCCGATCCGGCGCGCGGACATCGCCGCGTATTCCGGGTTGAGCTCGATCAGCGTGGCGTCGAGGCCGAGCCCGGCCGCGACCAGGCCGACGGTGCCGGCGCCCCCGAACGGGTCGAGCACGCGCCCGGGCACCGGCTCAGCGAACCGGCACAGACCCTCGCAGCGCGGATGCGGCAGCGCGGCGCCGCAGAGCCCGCAGGACTGCGCCGGGACGCCGGCCTTGATGCAGCGCTCGGCCAGCGCTGGCGGGAAGGTGGCGAAGTGCGCCTCACGGTAGGCCTTCGGCGCGATCGTCCAGACGTTCCGTGCGTTGCGGCTGGTCACGAGCTGCGTCGTGCTGGCGTGGAAGCTGCCCTTCGCCCGGATGTTGGAGTCCTCCGGCGCCGACTTCGGCGTGACGCCTGGCTTCCGCGAGACCGGCACACGGTCGACGTTCTGCCGGCTGTTCGGTCCCGGCCGCTTCACGCGGTCCCGCCCTCGGTCGGACTGGTCCGGGTCCAGGCGGTCGAGGCGCCCCCAGCCGACACCCGTATCGGTGCCGCGCGCCGCCGCGCGAACGTGCGCGCCGCCAGTCACCGGCTCGCGGATGGCCTCATGATTGTAGAAATAGTCCTCGCCCTTGGTGAGGAGCCAGACCTTCTCGTGCGCGGTCGTGGGCCGGTCGTAGACCGACTCCGGCATCGGGTTCGGCTTGTGCCAGATGATCTCCGAGCGGACCCACCAGCCATCGTCCTGCAGGGCGATCGCCAGCCGGTTCGGGATCATGCAGAGGTCCTTCGGCTTCAGGAAGCCGCCAGCCACCACGCGCCCGGAAGGCGGGAGGGCAGACCGCGTCCGGAAGACGTCTCCGCGCTGCCCGCGCCCGGCCGAATGGCCCTGCTCCAGGATTGGCCCGACCGTCGAGAAGGGCTTGTCCCGGAAGGTGCGGTCGTCGCCGACCACGTCGGCCGCAGCGCGACCGTTCGGCGTCGCGGCGTAGCAGTCGCCGTAGTTCAGCCAGAGAGTGCCGCGCGGCTTGAGCACGCGCCGGACCTCGCGGAACACGTCGACCATCAAGGCGAGGTGCTCGCCCAGCGTCCGCTCGAGCCCGATCTGGCCAGCGACCCCATAGTCGCGCAGCCCCCAATACGGCGGGCTAGTCACGACGCTGTCGAAGAAGGCGTCCGGCATCGCGCGGAGCTGCTCGCGCACGTCGCCGACGTGGATGCGGACCGTCATGCCGCGCTCCCGAATAGATCCTCCGGGGCGCCGACGCGGGCACCGTGGCGGATCGCCTCCTGCGCGGTGCGGTCCTGAATCGTCTTCGGCGCCGGCCCGCGCGTGCCGCGCATCGAGGCGGCGCGCTCCAGGCGCCAGCCGCCGGCGACGCGCACCAGCACGCACCCGAGCGCGGTCCAGACGACGAGGCGCTGCACGGCCGGCGAGAGATCGGGAGGGAGGCGGAGCGCGAGCATCAGAACTCCTCGACCTCCCAGCCGCCGCCGGCCTTCTTCGGCAGCGCGCGAATGGCGACGAAGCGGAGCGGGTGCTGCGCGGCGGCGACCTTGATCTTCACCCTGGAATCGTCGGTCCAGTGGCCCTTGACCTCGTGGGCCTCCATCGCGCCGTCGGCGCGCATGACGATGAAGTCGGGCGTGTAGGAGCAGCGCTTGGCCAGGCGCAGCGTCCAGGCCTCGAAGCCGAACCACGCGATCTCGCCGAGAGCCTTCAGGCCCTCCAGGTGCCGCGCGTAGGCCTCCTCGGTCTTGTTCATCGTGCCCGCAGGCAGACGCCCCCGTGCGAGGGTTGCTGCCGGCAGGCCGGCTCGTCCGTGGCGCACGGGGGCGTTCATGGTCAGGCCGCCTCCGTCTCGGAGATCTGGCGGCGGTTGCGGCGCGGACGCGGCGCGGCCGGCTCGGTCCCGGCGGCGGGCTCGCCGTCACCGTCCTCGGCCTCCTCACCGCCGAGATCCATCGCGGGCTGGTCCGGATCGGCCTTGGCCTCCTGGCGCTGGCCGAAGAACTCGCCCGGCTCGATCAGCACGAGGATGGCGGAGCCGTTGCCGTGCTCGGCCAGCTTCGTGATGTTCTCGACGCTCGAGGATGCCCCGACCTTCAGGTCGATCAGCTCGCCCACCGACCACTTGCCGGTCTGGACAACGAGGTGCGGCTGCCCCTTGTGGGCGATCACGTGCACCGAGCGGCGGACGAGGTCCTCGGCGCACTTCTCGATCGCGCGGATCCGGTCCCGCTGATCCCACTCGGGCAGCTTCGACCAGGGTGTCTCCATGGACCGCACGTGGGTCAGGAGCACGTCGAGCAGATCACCCGTCAGGGTCTCCGCGTCGAAGTCGGCCGGCAATACTTGCGTATCAGCTTCGGTTGTGGCTTCCATCTGTCTCTCCATGGATGGGCACGACGCCCATTCGCTTCAGACCGCCCGGCACCCGCTCCCACAGCAGGCCGGGCGGTTCTCGTTTCGGGATCAGGCTGCCGGCGGCGTCGCCGGCTCGGCGACCGGCGCGGCGGGCGCGGTCTCGGGCGCCAGGGTGGCGGCGCCGATGATCGGACTGAGCGTGGTCCGGACGGCGGCGAGCACGTCGGTCCGCAACTGCTCGACCTGCTCGGTGACCTCGACACGCACGGCCGCCTCGATGCCCGCGCGGAGGTGCGTCTCAGCCTTGACGAGTTCGGCGTCGGCGCTGGCCGGCAGCACGCGGCGGAGGATCTCCATCAGGGCGGACAGGGGGTTGTGCATCGCGGCCTCCTCGGGCTCGGATCAGGGGTGGTAGCGACCGGCCGGAAGGCGCGGGTCGAGGCCGCCGGAGCGGCGCGTCACGAGCGGCTCGACGAGCGCGAGATCCCGCCCGAGCACCGGGGCGAGGGACTGGCCGGGGCTGACGCTCGCCGGGGCCGGGCCGCCCTTCTTCTCGGCCTCCAGCACCAGCTCGGCCGTCCAGAGCGCGACGCGCAAGTAGGCCAGCAGCGAGCAGCGCAGGGCGAAGGTCGCCGGCGAAGCGTTCTGGATGCCGTCCTCGACGCCCTTGCAGGCGCCGCCGATCAGGGCCGGAAGCCCGCGGTCGAGGGCGGTCTGGAAGGCCGCGGCTTGGTCGCTGCCGTCGATCATGACTGCCCCCGGAACTGACCGATCAGAACCGCCGCGTGCGCTTGAACCGGGTGGACAGCCGGACACGCCACTCGCGGATCTGCGACTTCAGCCGCGCGACCTGCCGAGCGAAGAAGAGCTTCACCCTCGCGAACAGCAGGGTGCGAAGCCCCGGCGATGGAGGCGGTGACCTCGACGTCATGGGCGAGCCTCTCGAGTTGTCGCAGCCTGGCGGCGGCGTGTGCGGCCTCGATCCGGGCGAGGATGTGCGAGGCGATTTCCTTGGGCGGGCGGTAGCGGAGCGCCCACAGCTTCCCGAACGGGATGCGCTCGCGGGTGGCGATCCGGCGCATGGCATTGGCCGTGTCGCCGGGTCCCCGGAGTTCGAACCGCAGAACTTCGTCGAAGGCGCTGCGCGCCCGCATAACGTCAGCGTCCGGCATTTGAGCTTTCCGCAAAAACCTTTTGCACATCTGCAAATCCACTCGTGGTTTCTGATGACCACGGACGGAGGAGCCGGACATGCAGAGGGAGATCTTGAAAGAACGCACGCACAACGACGCGATCGGCGCAGCTTGCCGGCAGGAGCTGATCGCGAGGGACGATGACGCGCCGGCACGGGCACCAGGTCAGGGCCCGGCCGGCGCGCTCGCGTGCGGGGAGCGCGATGCGCTCGACGCCGCCGCGATGGGAGAGCCGGGGCGCGCTCACGAGACGCTCCCGGCGATGAGGCAGAGGATTCCAGCCGCGAGCATCACGCCAGCACCGGCAAGCGGGCGACGGCTGACGAGCGTCCCGGAGGATCGCGTGGCCCAGGCGAGCGCGGCGACGAAGCCGGCATCGAAGAGGCACATCACGGCAAGGCCGAGGAATACGATCTGCGCGACCATATCAGGCACCCCACCGGCGGCGGAGCTTGCGCGCCCGGTGGAGCACCACGCCCAGCGAGGCGGCGTTGCGGTAGCCGAGCTGCGGCGCCAGGACGGCGTGCGGCAGGTCCGAGTTCTCGACGACGTCGAGGATCGCGAGCAGGCGCGTCCGGCGGCTGACCTGGGTCTGGTTCAACCCCTCGCACTGGCGCCGCACGACGGACCGCGAGCGGCCGAACAGCCCCATGATCTCGGTCGAGCCGGCCCCGTCGAGGGCGAAGGCGCGCATCTGGGCGCGCTCGTCCGCCGGCACGGGCGACAGCACCGCCAGAGCCGCGGCGGCGCGACCGGCGAGGGCGCGCGGCGCGCGGGCGTGGGACAGGGCCGCCATCAGCTCTCGCCCTCCGACGGATCGGCGAACAGCCGGGCATCCTGGGCGGATTCGTCGGTTGCGCAGAGCGTGCCCGCCACGACGACGCCATCCTCGCGCACGGCTCGGAAGCGCAGCGCGAACGGTTCGCCCCATGCGCAGGGCCGGCCGACCGGCGGCGCCATCGCGAAGGCGATCGCGTGAAAGCCTTGCTCCTCCAGGACGGCCCGGGCCGAGATCTGGTCGGCCTCGCAGGCCGTCAGCATCACGGCCGCGACGAGCATCCCCGAAAGGGGCCGGAGCGCGCGGGCTCCGGCCAGTCGGTCTCGGGAGAAACGCCCTCGCGGGCCCTCAACACCAGCCGGGATGGCAGCGCCCACGGGCGAACGCGGAAGCGCACGCTGGGAGCCGGTGGTGAGCTGGGGGAGGGAGAGCAGCGCGGTCACGCGGCCGCTCCCTCAACTGGAGCCGGATAGATGTCGGGTCGAAGCTCGTGCCGCGGCACACCGCTGACTTTCTCGACCTCAAGAACGCGCAGCGGCGGGCATTCCTGCCACTGGCTGATAGCCTGGGAGGAGATCCCGATCTTGCGGCTGAGGGCCTTCGTGCCACCGGCTGCTTCGATCGCTCGTTCGAGGGCGGTCGGTTCCATGATGTCGAAAGGTAAGTCAGGCTTACCTTGGTGGCAAGATGGTAGGTAAGAAATTCTGGCCTAGCCGCCGTGAAAGGCTTGCTTACACGCTTTCACGCATGCCCACGCCGCTCGGCAACGTGATCAAAGAAGCTCGGAAGGCTCGCAAAATTACGCAGAGCCAGATCGCGGCTGAGTTCGGCATCACGCGGAATGCCGTCACGATCTGGGAGACTAGCGAGAGTGGCCCGCAGCGGGACCGCCTGCCGCGCTTGGCCGAACTGCTCGGCATCGATCTCGCAGCCGCCATGCGTGGCGAAATGGTCTTTGTCGAGGCGCCCCCGGCGGAGCAGAGCGCTAAACCGCAGCCGAATGTCCGAAGGTCGACCTCGGCTGAGAGGGTTGATCTACCGAAGCTAAAGGGGCCGCGCGACGTGCCGGTGCTCGGCACCGGCGTCTGCGGTGATGAAGGCGACTTCCGCTTCAACGGTCAGACGATCGACTATGCCCCGCGGCCGCCCGGCATTGAGGGCAAGAAGGACGTGTTCGTCGTCTACGTCGTCGGCGACAGTATGGCCGAACGCTACGAGGACGGCGACCCGCTGTACGTTGACCCACATCGCCGGCCGAAGCCGCGGGACATCGTCATCGTCGAGCTGAAGGCTCCGATGGAAGGTGAAGCCGGCAGCGCGTTCGTGAAGCGGCTTGTCCGCCGCACCGGTGGAAAGGTCACTGTCGAGCAGTTCAACCCGCCAAAGGAACTTGTCTTCGACGAGGATGACATCGCGCGGCTGCATCGCGTGATCCCCTGGATCGAGCTGATCGGGATGTGATCGCATGACAGGCACACACTTCCTGCCGGATCACCGGGGCAAGCACTTCTGCTTCGACAAGCGGGGGCTGGAAGCGAACGTGGAAGCGGCCGCTCTGATCGGCCGCATCATCACGGACTGGGCCCGGGTCGAGCATGAACTGGCTATGCTCGTGGCAGCGCTCCTTGGCGATGCGCCGCGCGGCGGCCTCGCTCTTTTCGGGGCGCTTTGGAGCGCGCGGCAACAAAGAGACGCCCTCACCGCCCTGGCATCCGCGCAGGTCGGTGACGGTGATACCCGCGCGCTGATCAGCGATGTGCTCCAGGCAGTCGCTCACGTGGCGCAGGAGCGCCACGATATCGCCCACGGGGTATTCGGGTGGTCGTTCGACCTCCCGGAGCTCACACTATGGGTCAAGGCCGACGATTTAGCCCAGTACCATGCTGAGGCGTGGCACAGGTTCGCTGACCCGACCATACCACAAGAACAGAAGCATCACGACGACCACAAGGCGTTGATACGATGCTACGCGATTGATGACTTGAAGAATATCAGATCAGAAATAGCAGAGGCCAAGCAGATCGTATTCGGGCTCTACGGTATCATTCGTCAAGGCCGAAGCCCAACCTCGCCAGAATTCGAGACGCTATCGAGCGCGCCTCTCGTTCAGAGAGTACGCAGCCGTCGAGCTCCTCCGAAGAAAAGCTCGCCATGAGCTCGCGCGTCACGCCCTCGGCGATCTCCGATGCTGCCAGCATCCGCCCTGGGGGCGACTTTGAGCGCTCACGGTCTGACAGGTCGGGCACGGCAGCTCTCGCTTGGGTTGTGAACCCTGTGCCTGCGCAATCGGGTGGCCGTCAATCATGACCGACCCCAAGCCCTTCCGCCACGACAAGGCCGCCCACGTCCAGTTCGGCGAGCTCCACACTGACTTCATCCTGCCGATCTGCCTACCGGATCCCGAGCTTCAGGTTGGGGACGCCCTCGCCGTCCTGGTGGTGACCACCGTGGAAGGACAGCGCGTAGGTGTGCCGATCGGAGTGAATGCGCTGGAGCACCTTCAGGGCGTTATCACAAAGGCATTCCAGAGGGCGCAGGCAGTGAAGGGAGGCTTGGCGTAGTGAAGATCTCGAAACTGGACAAGCGCATCTCGGCTACAATACTTAGCATATTTGCTCTAGCTTTCGCCGCTGTAATCTATTCTCGCACGATGTACCATCCGGCCCCTGGTATGAGCGAAGCGTATCAATATGAACAAGAATGCGCAGCCGCCAAGCAGGCTAACGGCGGAAAGACAACCAAGGAGTGTAAGGACCTCCTTACTCTTACCTTCGAAGATCCGGTGGCGCTCTACACTCTTGTCTTGACGATCTCTACCATTCTCTCGTTCGTCGCTACGGCGGGCCTCGTTTTCGCGGCCGTGAGACAACGCGACGACACGCTTGAGGCCATCGAAATCGCACGCACGAGTGCGGATGCCGCCACTCGATCGGCCAGGATCGCTGAAAAGACGCTCATTGCCAGTAATCGCGCTTGGCTCAAAGTGGAAGTTGGCCTGGGCGATCAGCCGCTCATGGAAAATGACGGCGCTGTTACTTTTGCTTTCTCGGTGCGCGCAATCAATGTTGGAAAAGAGCCTGCCATCAACGTTCAATCCCACATCTGGATGCTGATTTGGCGAACCGACTTTGAGCACAACCCATACCGCATACAGGCAGAGAAGTGCGAGGAAGCGCGTTCGCAGGCGACATGGGCTGGCCATACAGTATTCCCTGGAGACGTTTACGAGGGCGCGACTGGGTACGGTCCAGCTAATTATGTAATCGGTTTAGACGCCGAAAGCATCAAAGCCGCAGGCAATACTGCTCACGACAACGAAGGAAACCCTATTCTTCCACTCTTTGTAGGAGGGTGTGTATCATACAGCTTTCCTGCCGATCCGGAAAAGCGACATATCACACAATTTATGTTTCAATTAACGCGGCGCATGCAGCCTATACGGCTAAAAGATTGCCCAATTTCTGCTTTCGAATTTGAACTAACGCCAATGTATGGCGGAATGCCCAGCCCTCTTGATTGAAGCAGCGCCCGACGTCGTCTGCAATTTGCTTGAAATTTTTTCGAGGACATCCACCTGCGGGCTAGTCTGTGAGATATTTAGAACGGCAGCTGATCCGCCAACCCCGACGGCACCTTGCCGAAGATCGCCAGCGTCACCGGCTCCGAGCCGTCGCCGTAGTCCTGATCTACGACCGTGCGCGTGAAGGCGGCAGCACCGACCGCCCGGCCGTTGCGGACTTTCTCCTCAGCAACACGACAGGCCTCCGCGGCGCTCCGGCAGCCCGAGAGACTACCCGCGGCGAGCTCGCCATTCGCCAGAACAAACAATTGTACACTGTGAGCGACGATTGGCTGAAGCGACATCGAGGCCCCTCCTTAGGTTAGATCAAAGCTCGCCTTTCAATGTTAAACGCAGCGTCACATTGCGGCCGCTGCCGCCTCGCTCCACGCAAGATTGGCAGCGGAACCGGCTCCCTAAAGCCTGAACTGTCCGAAAGCCACGGCGCTCTGCGTCTCTTATTTTGAACCCCGGCCAATAACTCTTCCGGCCGCATTCCTCACAATGGATGTAGATCCCGACCACGTCCGCTAACTCGGACGGGAAGTCGCGCGGCAGGGCTCCCATCCGGGCCTCTTGCTTGTTCCTGCTGTGTTCTCATGCTGCAACCAGAACGCGTCGAGAGTCGAGGCGGTTCTCGCGGCATCTGTGGACAAATGTGGATAAGCGCAGGAAAGCCCAACTTACCTTTCTCACTTGCGGGTCCAGGAAAGATCTGCTTACCTATGCCCATCGCCGCTCACCGAGCCGATGGAGCCCCAGATGCTCACCGCCTACCTCGACAATCTCCAGCACGCGTCGGCCACGGTCGTAGTCGCGCACTGCCTGCTCGGCTCGCTCACCATCGGCCTCGCCCCGTTCGTACCGGCGTTCATCGCCCAGCACGTGGCCGCCGTTCGGGGCGCCCGCTGATGGCCGGCCAACCCGCCACCGACGTCGACGTCCGCATCGGCGAGCGCATCAGCGCCGCCCGGATCCGGGCTCACCTCACACAGCGCACCGTGGCCGCCGCGATCGGCGTCTCGGCTGCGCAACTCCAGAAGTACGAGAAGGGCGTGAACCGCATCAGCGGCGTCGCTCTGAGCATCATTGCCCGGCTCACCGGCGCGCCCATCGCGTCCTTCTTCGACGCGCCCGAGACGCCCACGCCGCTCGCGGTCCCGCAGACCGTCGACCGCGCTCGCGAGCACCTTCTGCAGGCGGCCGATCTCTACGCCGAGGCGCGCTTGGTGGCCGGTGACGTTGCCGGCTCGCGCACGCTCGCCCTCGTCCCCGAGGCCGCCTGACCATGGCGCACCTCGACCTCCCCGCCGGCTACCGGATCACCGGCTCCTCCGCCGGCTACGCCCTGCACGGCCCCTACGGGCCCCTCGGCGGCGACTTCGACTGCTGGGCCGAGGCCTGTTTCGCCGCCCAGGACCACGCCGATTCCCTCGCGCTGGAGGCCGCCGACGAGCTGGCCGCCATCGCGGACTTCGAGGCCCAGCAGCTCCTGGAGGCCGCATGAACGCGCAGCATCCTTTCCGCGCCCAGTTCGGCGCGCTGGCTGAGGCCGCCGAGCCGCTGCCCAGCGCGTCCGAGGCTCTCGGGCGGCTGGAATCCTCCCTCGCGATCCTCGACGCAATCAGCGAGTCCACGCTCGCGGCGGTCCATCACCTGGAGCGGGCCACCATCGCCGGCGCCGGACAGCGCGCCGACATGGGCCGCCTGGAGGACGTCTCCGCGAAGCTCGCCGCCGCGGCGCGCCGCGCCGAGGCCGCCCGCGCCCGCGTCTCCGACAAGCTGGCGGGTGCGCGATGAGCTGCGCCGTCCGCTCCGCCCCGAACCACCAGGCGTTCATCGCCCTGGTCGATCGCCACGCCGCCGGGTTCGGCGTCCCGAGCTACAGCGAACTGGTCCGCGCCATCCACGCGCAGGACCAGCGCGCCGCCGAGCTCTACGCCGCCCTGCGCACCACCACCGAGCACGCCGCGGCAGCGCAGGTCCTGCTCCTGAACACCGGCTTGGACCAGCCGCGCGAGACGCTGGACCGCTGTGCTCGAGGAGGCGCTGGAGCGCGCCACCGCCGGCACCATGGCCGGGAACATCGCGCTCTTCACCGCCGAGACCCGCGTCGACCTCGACGGGCGCGACGACGTCACCGTGCTCGCCGACGCGCGCACCCGGCTCCGGGCCGCCGGGAGGCGCCTGTGACCCTTCCGCCCTTCACCCCCACCGAGGCCGTGATGACCCGCTCCGTGCTCCCCTTCGAGATGCGCGAGCCCCGCGCCGTCACGCCCGCCCAGCGCGCGACCTTCCTCGGCATCCGGGCGCCGGTCCGAGCCTGCGAGAGCACCCTGCGTGGCCTCGCCGACGCCGACGGGAAGGTGTTCGCGCTGCTCATCCCGGCCGGCTCCGCGAGCCTCGACCGCGAGCGGGCTGAGATGCTCGCCGCCGCCATCAACGCCGGGCTCGGCGTCGCCGGCCTGCCCGCCACCGTCTCCGCAGAGTGAGCACCATGTCAGCAGCACGCCAAGAGATCGCCGTCGCCGACACCGCGCAGGTGCCGGCCGCTCAGCCGGCCGAGGGCGCCGCCGTCCTGTCCATCATCGAGCGGATGGCCCGGGACCCGAACATCGACCCGGACCGCGTCGAGCGGTTCCTCGTCATGGCGCGCGAGGACCGGGCCGAGCGCGCGCGCATCACCTTCAGCGCCGCGATGTCCGCCTGTCAGGCCGAGTTGCCGCGCGTCCTGCGCGACGCCCGCAACTCGCATTCCGGGGCCTCCTACGCCCGCCTGGAGAGCATCGCCAAGGCAACGGCGCCGATCATCGCCCGGCACGGCTTCTCGCTGTCATTCGACACCGAGCCGTCGCCGATCCAGGGCAACCTCCGGGTCACCTGCACCTGTGCGCACGAGGCCGGGCACGAGCGCGCCTATCACCTCGACCTCCCGCCCGACACCGCCGGCGCCCAGGGCAAGGCCAACAAGACGCCCATCCAGGGGATCGGCTCCACGATCACCTATGCCCGGCGCTACCTCGTCCTGCAGGTGTTCAACATCGCGCTGACGAACGACCCGCACGACACGGACGGGGCGCCGGCCGGCGGCAACGACGACGTCATCAGCGACGAGCAGGCGGAGCAGATCCGCAAGCAGCTCACCGAGCACAAGATCCCGCCGGACCGGCTGCTGCGCTTTTTCGGCGTCGAGAGCGTGCCGGACCTGCCAGCCAACCGGTTCGACGAGGTCCTGGCCTCCATCAAGACCACCGTGGCCAACCGCGCCCGTCAGCAGGAGGGTCGCTGACATGGCCGACATGGTCCAGGGGAGCCCGGAGTGGCTCGACGCGCGCTGCGGCAAGGCGACCGCCTCCCGCATCGCCGACATCCTCGCCGTAAAGAAGGACGGCAAGCCGACCGCCGAGCGCGAGCGCTACCTGATGGAGCTCGTCGGCGAGCGGCTCACCGGGCTCACGACCCAGCACTACCTCACCGGCCCGATGCTGGAGGGCTCCGAGCGCGAGCCGCAGGCGGCTGACGCCTACGCCTTCCTGCACGGTGTCGACGTCGACCAGATCGGCTTCGTCGAGCACCCCAGCATCGCCATGGCCGGCGCCAGCCCGGACCGGCTGGTGGGCGATCTCGGCCTCGTCGAGATCAAGTGCCCGACCCTGCGCACCCACCTCGACACGCTGCTCTCGGGCGCGATCCCCGAGCAGTACCTGCCGCAGATGCGCTGGCAGATGGCCTGCACGGGCCGGAAGTGGTGCGATTTCGCCTCGTGGCACCCGAGCGTGCCGCCGGCCCTCCGCCTGTGGGTGAAGCGCCTCCACCGCGACGACGAGCAGATCGCGAAGGACGAGGTGGCCGTGCGCGCCTTCCTCGGCGAGGTCGAGGCCCGCGTCGCGACCCTGTTGGCCATCGGAACAGCAGAGGCCGCCTAAGATGGCCCGCTACGTCCTCGAAGGCGAATGGTCCGGCTACTCGTCGTCCCAGCGCCGCGTCGTCCACCGCGAGACGATCAACGAACGCCGCCGCGCCCGGTACGAGGGCCGCGGCCGCCTGTTCGCCGTCCGGTTCACGGATGGCACCATGCTGGAGCTGTCCGTCCGCCCGGTCCGCCGCGGCGAGAAGGTCGAGACGCTCCTCGGCTACGGCTCCCTGATCTCCGAGGCCGAGGCGAGCACGGCGACGTGCTTCCAGGTCCGGCCGATCAGCGGTTCGGACGAGGCGGCCTGATGTCCTGGCCCAGCCTCTTCATCGGGATCGCCATCGGTCTCGCCCTGGCCGGCGCCGTCTGGTCGCTCGTGTCCTCGCACCGCGCCCTCAGGGCCGAGGACGCCGCGCGCGCCGCGTCCGATCGCGGGGAGGGCGACCGCTGATAGCCGCTCTCCGCTGCCCCCATTGCACCCGCACGCTCGCCAGCACCGAGGCGCTGTTCTCGCACGTGAAGGCGAAGCACGGGCTCAAGGCCGCCCGCGTCTGCGTGCCGGAGCATCCGGTGTTCGTCCGGCAGGCCGAGCGCCGCGCGCGGCGCAAGGGTCGCGACCCCGAACCCAACATGGCCGACCTCGTCGTCGAGGCCTCGCTCAACCGGGCCATTGGCCTGCCCGTCGATCGCGATATCGTGGAGATGTTCGATGTCTGAGCGTCCGCGTCCGCGCGTTCTTCGTCTCGGGCGGAGCCAGATCGCTCTATGGGTTCAGCCCAGCATCGAGCTTTCGCACCGCGCGGACCGGACTTGCGGGATCGTTCTGCGACCGGGCCTCAATCCGGTGCGACATGCGACCGACGCCCATCATGGATCGCAGCTTCGCGGTCACGCCGATCAGCACCAGAAGCCCGATCACCAGAGCGAAGACGGTCAGCGTGTGCTGGATCGCGTCGTCGTACTGCCGTCCGGCGTGGAGGATCACCCATCCCACGCCGACGAATGCGGCGGCCGTGATCAGTGGGATCAGCGGATCGAACATCGCGACATCAACGATCCGGGCGCGGATCAGCTTCAGCGGCCCCTGGCCGCGCCCATTCTGACGAGTGGCGGGGGAGCGGCGGCATGATGTGCTGGGCTTCGCGCACCGGCACGCGCCGGAACCTCGATGCTCTCGGCCGGCATGGCTGGGGCCTGCTCATCTCGCGCGCGGGCGTCTGGCGCGTGGAGGAGTGGGCATGCCCAGAAACGGGCGAGCGGATCCGCTTCCGCATCGTCGCCGACAACGGCGCATGGAGCGATTTCCAGACCGGACGCGAGTTCGACGAGGAGGAGTTCGAGCGGTTTCTCGACTGGCTGTCGAGTCTTGACCAGCCCGCGGAGTGGCTGGTGCTGCCGGACATTGTCGCCGGCGGCCTGCGCTCGCTCGACCTCTCCGTCCGCTACCTCAACCGCTGCCTATCGGTCGTGCCGATGGTGCTAATCGCCGTGCAGGACGGCATTGAGCACGCCGACCTCGCGCAGCTGGTGGGCCCGAACGTCGGCATCTTCCTGGGCGGCTCAACCGAGTGGAAGCTCGCCCGCATGGCGGACTGGGGCGCGTTCTGCCGTGAGCACGGCTGCCACTTCCACGTGGCCCGGGTGAACACTATCCGCCGCATTCGCATGGCTCACGCCGCGATGGCGCACAGCATCGACGGCACGAGCGCGTCTCGCTTCGCGACGACTTTGCCGGCGCTCGACCTAGCCGCGCGGCAGCCTGATCTCATCGGGAGGGCTGCATGAACGCGGTCACGACACGCGGCTCCGACGACTGGCTGCGCGCCAGGCGGACGCAAGCCGAACAGGCGCGCCGTCAGGCCGCTCATCACCGCCGGGTCGCTGAGTCCTGGGACGCGCAGGCCGCCGAATTCGAGGCGGACATCGCGCACGTCAAGTTACCAAAGCCGCGGAGCAGCCCTATGGCCGAATTGGTCTCAGACAGTGATGTCGACCACACGCTTCTGCGACGGGGGAAGGTTCAGACCGCCCTTCCTCTCCTGAATGCTCTCCTCGTCGGGCCCTTGCACCGCCGCCGTGACGGTATGCAGTCCCGCCCTGTGTTCGAGCGCGGCTTCAGCTCGGGCCGATTGGATCATCTCCGTCGCCCTCACCGGCCCGACGGCGTTGATCGAGGTGGTGATCGTCATGGCTCGGACCTCCTCAAGCAGGATCTGAGCACGAGAGCATTGAGCGATCAGTTTCGTAGATCCGGTCAATTTTTCAGATCCGTGAAAGCGCAGCTGAAGAACAGTTTTTCGGTCCTCATCACTCTGATCTCGGAGTAGGAGCATGGCCGAGTCCCGCACCATCACGCGAGAGGGTGGCGTGGCCGCCAAAGTGATGCCCGTCGCAATATGGGTAGATCGCTACCGATGCCGCGCGACGCTCATGCAAAACGCAAAGAACAGGGCCGCCGAGAAAGCCCATACATTAATGAACCCACCGCGCCCATCACCTGGTGGCGAAAGATTATACGTCTTTTCGATTGCGCCGATCAAAAATGAAAGGGCTGATAGGACAGCTAATAGCCAATCGGCATTATCAATGCGCCGCATGTCAGACTCCATTCTGGAGCATATCGACCGAGCGAAAGGCTTGATTTTAATACTTCAAAGTCGATTGACTGCGGAAGTGCACCCATACGGCTTAGGCATCGCCGCCCCCGCCAAGGGAGGCGCCCGTGGCTGAGATGCTACTTGCCCTTGAGCGGATCGTTGAGCCCGGGTCCTTCGACCTCGGATACGATGCCAGTCGGACGATCGCCGCCCGAGAGGTGGCCGTCCGGAGGCTGCCGCAGCGGGCCGCCGCCCTCGATGAACTTGTCCCTACTAGCCTTCTCACCTGCAGCAACGTCTTTCAGGGACGGAGAAACGCGGTCGTTTTTGCCCTCGGTCATCGCGCTCTCCCTCGCCCGCATGGAGGCGTCGGACAGCTGCAGCCACGGCGTGGTCAGATGCCGTCCGTGGACAGCAGGTTAGCCGTCCGCTCCATACAGAATAAAGTAATCAGCGGCTTCATGCGTTCCGGCTTCGGCGGGTCGACAGAGGCTGCCGATGCCGAGGGCGCGACAAAGGATCTGTTAGGCGCGATGATGGAGGCGCGCCATGATTGAACCATCACAAATCGACACTGCCGTCGTCACGCGTTCACCGATCTGGTTTTGTTTGATTACCGTCCGTCCCGCCCATAACGGCGCCGACTACTACGATGCACAAGACTATAACAATGATGCCCAGCACCGCAGTAATTGCGCGCTGGTGCCTGCGCGCCGCAAACAGAACAAAACAACCCGCCAGAAATACAGCTGTCAGAACTATAGGCGAGTCGAAGATCTGCATGGACTGGTATGCCGTCGGGTAAACTTGCGCTCCCGTCTCGCACTGATCCAGCTCAACGGTGACGATCGCGAAGGAATCCGAGCGCCATGGTGCATCCTGACGCTCCTAGAAAGGCTCCTTCGGTACAGGGACAGTGGGGGGCGGCTCTGGCTGATCTGCCAGGTCACTGCGCACGCGAAGGCCTTCTGGAGAGCCGTCGTCCGGCGTTCGAACCCGGTCGGGGATCGTAGCAGTCGTTTTGGGCATATTCGACCAGCCGTCCTGAGTACCGATAGGAGGATCGGCAACAGTTTGTGCGACTGCAGGGATGCTGATTACCAGAGCGACTACAGCAGAAAGTTTGTAAAGGGAGTACATTTTAAATTTCTCCGCAATGAACACCAGCGCCGCTCTTGCAAATCAATCGAAGTCTCGATCATCAAGATCGATTACTCCATTAGCAATGCCGTCGCGCGCGTACCTTCTACCAGCAGCGTCTTCGATTTCGCCTTGGCAGCTTTCAAAAAGATCGATTGGCTCGGAGTCCTCGTCGCCGAAGCAGTCTCGCAGTGTTGTGATCGGAATTCTGCAAGGGAGAAGCCTGCGCCCGTCCGACATCGCGAAACGAACATGCTCTCGCGTGTTCGCATCAATAACCGGGGGCCATCCCGGGTAACCAACGATCATCATGGCACGCCTCAGCGGTTTTATTCAGCCCCCCAGAAATACCTGTTTCATAGACAACGGGTCATCGACACAGAACGAGCCGCAATCGGCAAAATATATTTTAGATCCGCCGACTTTGACCCTAAGAGAATCCGGAGCCTTCGGGGCCTTATCGAAACGAAGCGAGTTGACGTCTCCCCCGCTCGCGCCTTCCGCAGCCCCCTGATTGGCTGGCAGCCGCTCGCGCCGGCCGACGCGCTCGACATCGCGGGGGCCGCATGACGAAGCGCGCCCCGAAGCCTCTACCACCGCCGACAGACGACGAGCGCCGCCGCGCGGGCGAAGCTGCCCAGGCCCTGCGCGCGGCTATCGCCGACCCGTCGACCATGGGCACGAAGAGCACCGCGCACGTCGACTTGGTGCGCCCGCGCCGCGGCGAATGGTGGGAGAGCTGGGCCAACCTGCCCGGCTTCCACCGGATCAACGGGAAGCGCGGCCGCTACATCCACGCCCTGCTGCCTGGCTGGAGCTACACCCAGCGCGAGATCCGCGCCGAGATGATCCCGGACCTCGAGGCGCTGGCAGAGCGCGGAGAGCGGCCGACCGAGGACACGAGCGGGAGGGCAGCGTGAGCGCAGAACAGCAGCGGGGAGGGGGCGATGCCGCGTGAGCAGTTGGCCAGCGCCGCCGACCTGGTGCGCGAATTCGGCTTCACCGAACGGCACTGGATCCGTCAGGCTGCGGCCGGGCGAATCCCCGGTGCTCGACAGCCGTTCGGTCCGCGGTCATCGTGGGTATTCGACCTGCGTGCCGTGCGTCAGTGGTGGGATGCTTCGACGAGGACGGTGCCAGAATGGCCGACATCTACCTCCGCGGTAAGACGTGGTGGGGCCGGGTCCAGAAGAACGGCCAGGACATCCGCGAATCCCTCGGAACACGATCTGAAAGCGTTGCTCGCCAACGTCTTGCGGTCTGGCTCTCCGACCTCGAAGCCCAAGCGTGGGGCGGGAAGCCGCGGCTGACGCTGAACGCCGTCATCGCGTCCTTCATCACCGACCACGGCCCGTCGCTGCGCCCGAGCACGCTCCGTCGCTACGGGGTGTCGATCAACTGGCTGAACGAGCACTTCAAGGGCAGCCTGCTCCTCGAACTGCGGGCCAAGGATCTGAAGGAGTTCGAGACCGCACGGCGCACAGCCGGCGCCTCGGCTCCGACGGTCCGGCGCGACCTCGCCTGCCTGTCGACGATCTTCGGCTTCGCGATCGAGAACGAGTGGGCCGACCTCAACCCGGTGATCCCGTTCCTCAAGCAGCGGGCGAAGCGCGGGCTGCGGGAGGCGCCGCCGCGGACCCGGTACCTCAACCGGGCGGAGGAGGGGCGGCTGCTGGAGTCGGCGGTGCCCTACGTCCGTGACGCAATTCTGTTCGCGATCTACACCGGCCTGCGCCAGGAGGAGCAGTTTTCGCTCACTTGGCCACAGATCGACCTCGCCCGGAAGCAGCTCACCGTCTCGGCCGAGACCGCCAAGGGCAAGCGCGAGCGCACGGTGATCCTGCTGAAGCCGGCGCTCAAGGTGCTCGCCCGGATGCCGCGGCATCTGACCAGCCCCTACGTCTTCCATCACGGCGCGGCGACGACGAAGCGCGGCGCGGCTCGAGCGGCGGCGGTAGCGCGACCGGAGCGCAACGACGGTGAGCGGTTCAATCACCTTGACCGCGGGCTCCGGAACGCGGCCGACCGGGCGAAGGTGAAGGACCTGCGCTGGCACGACCTGCGCCGGACCCACGGCTGCCGGCTCCTCCAAGAAGAGAAGTGGACGATGGAGATGGTGCGCGATCAGCTCGGCCACCGCAGCGTCGTCCAGACCGAGCGGGCCTATGCATTTTTGGAGGTTGAGGCGCGGCGCGCAGCGGCGCATGGAGTCGGCACAAATCCCGGCACAGGGGAGGGCGGGTCATTCCCACAGGAGATCGACGCCGCGACCGGCCTGCCGATCGTTGCACAAAAACCGGCACAGGGGCAGCGGACTGATTTGGAAAAGCGAAGGCGTGCAAGACGTTAGCACTTGGGGATATTGGCTTTTGGTACCGCCATTCCCAGGTTCGAATCCTGGCGCCCCAGCCAAATTTCCCAAGGAAAACAGGACCTTCGGCGCCGGGACTGAGCGGGCCCGCCGGAACGCGCGGTGTCGCCCCGCGGCACGAGAATCCGCACGGTCCCGAACGGCCCGCGGGCCGTCCGGCGCCGGCGCTCCGCACCGTGAGGCCGAGACGACCGCTGTGGAGAGCGAGACCGCGACGGCTGAGCCCATCACGTTCCCGACAGGCCACCACGTCGACGTGGCCGAGGCCATCGAAATGCGCTCTCAGGCGACGAGCCTCCGCGCCGGCGCTGCGCCGCACGTGGCCGAGAGCGCGATCAACATGAGTTTCCCGAGGACGACATGAGCGACGTGCCCGATCCGAAGCGGAAGACGATCGCCGACAGCGTGCTGGTTCGTCTCAGCACGTTCGCGTTGGGCATCGGCCTGTACGACGGCATCGCCCGGAGCATCGTCGAGAAGGCGGTCGCCGACATGCCGGAGGCCACCGTCGAGCAGATCGCGGCGGCGGCGCGGATGATGATGCTGTTCGTGTCGGGCTGAGAGCGGTACATGGCCGGGACAGCGACCCTGCTGGCGTATCCGGTGAAGGGATGACCGCGTGATCCTGCCTCCCCTCCGCCGGACGGCGGCCGACGCGCGGACGGTGGCCACCGTCGCCCACGACGGCCAGGTCGACAAGGGCGGCAGGCCGTATATCGAGCATCTTGCGCGCGTGGCTGCCGGCGTGCTCAGGCTGTCGGAAGGGTGCCCGTTCTGGTCCGACCTGGAGCGGGACGAGGCGCTGCAGGCCGCGTGGCTGCACGATGTGGTCGAGGACACCCGCTACGGGTTCGGCGACTTGGCCAAGGAGGGATTCAGCGACAACGTGCTGACCTCGGTCGCCATGCTGACGAAGCCCGGAGGTCGCGTCACCTACGCGGCCTGGATCAACAACATCGCGAAAGTGGGCACCCTCCGGGCGACCCTCGTCAAGCTCGCCGACCTCGAGGACAATTCGGATCCCGGGCGTCTGGCGCTCCTGCCCGCGGAGACCCGCGAGCGGCTTCATCTCAAGTACGAGCCGGCCAAGGCAATCCTGCGCGCGGCGGCGGCGGCGAAGGGCTGGCTCGGTTCACCGACGACGGTCGAAGGCAGCGGGCCGCGTTAGCCCAGCGCCTTGCCCATGCGGCGAAGCTTCGCGCGACCGGCACCGTCCCGCTGTCACGGCCGCGGCATGCGCGGCGACCCGCGCCGCGACAGCGAAGCCGCCGTCGACGGCCTGATGGAGCAACCGCTCGGCCAGCTCGGTAAGGACGATGTCGGGCTTCACGCGATCGACCAGCCCGTCATCGATCGAGGTCGGCCAGACGAGGTCGACTAGACGACGTGCACCTCCCGGAATGTCTCGGCGAACAGGATCGTCAGCATGAACGGCGCCCGGTGGCCGAAGCTGTCCCCGAAGAGCAGCGGCCGCCCGCGACCAAGGCCCGGACAATCGAGGGAAGGTCAAATCATCCTCTTCCCAGATCTTGGACGTGCGCCAGCGCACGCGATTTACAATGCTCGCGGTTCGCGCGCGGATGAAGAGCCGATCATGTGAACGTTAATACAAGGGGCCTCGATCTCTGGGGGCATCGCGTGAGCCGCACGTATCCGAACACTCGCAGAGGGCGAGCTTTGCTGTTCAGCCGTCAAGCTGAGCCGACCATTCGGACGTCGGATCTGGTGGGAGCCACGGCCGGGGTCGCACTCCTGGGCGGCCTGTGCTTGCTGCTCGTGGCCCTGCTCACGAGCGAGGCCCAGGGATTTACGGATCTCACGTCGATCCTCACGGACAGCTAGAGCAATACCCGACCCTGTTGCGGCCGGACGCGCGCCCGCTTCCGGGCCGCGTGACGGAGTCGCGCATCCCGGTCAGGCTGCCGCACCTCGCGCGGGCGGCACCGCTCCCCCGGCGCGGGCTCCGGCGAGGCGCCCGTTCCCGGCAGCGGCGAGGCCGCGGGTTCCAGGTCCCGGCCGTTCGTCCCGCCCCGACCCGCCTCGGCCCTCGACCGCGCGCCGGATTCCTGCACGATGGGCGATCGGGACGCGCGGACGCGGGCGGCGCCCGCTGCCCTGGCGCGGGACAGCACTCCGGAAGACCATCGCGGCTCGGCGGGAGGCGGTTTCGCGGCGCCCGAGGGGCACGCGGCGATCGCCGACGGCGGTTCGCACAGGCGTTCGGTCGGAAGAGCGTTGAATCGCGGCCGCCATTCGGAAAGGCTCGCTCCGCCCGATCCGCATCGCCCCCCGGAGGTGAAGACCCTGTGCCGCACGCGACCGAACTGATCGCCATCATCGCCCTCGGGCTGACCCTCGCCTTCATCTGCGGGATGGTCGCGCAGCGCCTCAGGCTGCCGCCGCTGGTCGGGTACCTGGTCGCGGGCGTCCTCGTCGGCCCCTACACGCCGGGCTTCGTGGGCGACAGCAACCTCACGGGCCAGCTCGCCGAGATCGGCGTCATCCTGCTGATGTTCGGGGTCGGGCTGCACTTCTCGTTCAAGGACCTGATGGCCGTGCGCGCCATCGCCCTGCCCGGAGCGGTGGTGCAGATCGCGGCGGCGACCGCCATGGGGATCGGCCTCGCCTTCGCCTGGGGCTGGACCCTCGGGCAGGGCCTGGTCTTCGGCCTCGCCCTCTCCGTCGCGAGCACGGTGGTCCTGCTCCGCGCGCTGGAGGAGCGCGGCCTCCTCGACACGGACAACGGCCGCATCGCGGTGGGCTGGCTCATCGTCGAGGATCTGGCGATGGTGCTGACCCTCGTGGTCCTGCCCGCCCTCGCGCCCTCGCTCGGGGGCGAGGCCCGGGGCCTCGGGCACGGCACGGCCCACGCCCTCACGGACCTCGTCGCCCAGCTCGTCGGACCGGAGTACGCGCAGAGCCTCGCGCTCACCGTCGTTCTGACGCTCGCCAAGGTCGCGGTCTTCGCGGGGCTGATGCTGGTGGGCGGACGCCGCTTCGTGCCCTGGCTGCTCGACCAGGCGGCGCGCACCGGCTCGCGGGAGCTGTTCACCCTCGCGGTCCTGGCCCTGGCCTTGGGCATCGCCTTCGGCTCGGCGGAGCTGTTCGGGGTCTCCTTCGCCCTCGGGGCCTTCTTCGCCGGGATGGTGCTCGCCGAGTCCGATCTCAGCCATCAGGCGGCCGCCGATTCGCTGCCGCTGCAGGACGCCTTCGCGGTCCTGTTCTTCGTGTCGGTCGGGATGCTGTTCGATCCGGGGATCCTCCTGCGCGCGCCGCTCTCGGTCCTGGCGGTGCTCGGCGTCATCATGGTCGGCAAGTCCCTCGCGGCCGTCGCCATCGTGCTGGCCTTCCGGCACCCGCTCGGCACGGCCCTGACGATCGCCGCGAGCCTCGCCCAGATCGGCGAGTTCTCCTTCATCCTGGTATCGCTCGGCCTGTCGCTGAAGCTGCTGCCCGAGGAAGGCCGCAACCTGATCCTGGGCGGAGCCCTGCTGTCGATCACGCTGAACCCGCTCTTCTTCGCCCTGGCAGCGCGGATCGAGCAGGTCTTCGCCGACCGGCCGGACCTTGCCGCCCGCTTCGCGCGCAAAGGCGCGGCCGACGTCGCCATCTCGGGCGGGGAGCCGCCGCGACGGGACCACGTCGTGATCATCGGCTTCGGGCGCGTCGGCAGCAGCATCGGCGCGACGCTGGAGACCTGGGACCTGCCCTACGTGGTGGTGGAGCGCGACCGGCGCCGCGTGCTGGCCCTGCGCGCGGCCGGCACGCAGGCCGTGTTCGGCGACGCGACCGCGCCCGGCATCCTCGAGGCGGCCGGCATCGGCACCGCGCGCCTGCTCGTCGTCGCCACGCCCGACGCGCATCAGGCCCGTCGCCTCGTCGAGGCCGCGCGCGCCGCCAACCCGGGGATCGACACCGTGGTCCGCACGCACAGCGAGGCGGAACGTCGGCATCTCGAGGAGGACGGCGTCGGCCTCGTGCTGATGGGCGAGCGGGAGCTGGCCCTCGGCATGTCCTTCTACGCGCTGCGCAGTCTCGGCGTGCGCGAAGGCGAGGCCCGCGTCTTCATCGACACGGCGCGCGCGGAGAGCCGGAGCGACGCGGAGGTCACCGTCGGGCAGGTGAAGGGGACCCCCGAGCTGCGCCATCAGCACGACCGCGACGGGGCGGACCTGTCCTGACGAGGAACCGCGGGGGCGGCCCGGTCGTGGCCGCTCCCACACGGGGCCGCGGCGGATGTCGGCGGCCGAGGGGCCGCCGTCAGAGGTAGCTCAGGACCGGCGATGTCGAGGCCCGCTTCAGGCGCACCATGACGCGGCACGCCAGCCAGAGGGGAACGCTCACGGCGACCGCGACGAGCCAGAGCGCGAGGGGCGAGCCGGCCTCCACCCGTCCCGACGCCCCGGCGAGGCCCAGCGCCACCGCGCCGTCGTAGAGGACGCGCAGCAGCGCGAGGTGGAGCAGGTAGAAGAACAGCGGCGCGCCGCCGAAGACGCGCAGGCCGCCGAGGAGCCGCTGCGGCATCACCTCGAACAGCGCCAGCAGGCCGAGACCGAGGCCGAGGGTCAGCAACAGGAAGTCGGCCGCGGGCGGGTATTTGGTCAGGTTGACGAAGGACAGCACCGTGGCGAGCGGCGTGGCCCCCGCCTGCCACGGCACCGGCTCGCCGTAGCCGTTGAGCCCGCGCAGGAAGAGGAAGCCGACCAAGGCGGCCGCCCCCAGCCCGAGGAGCCCCGCGCGTCGGCGCGCGGCGTCGACACCGCCGGCGAAGAGCGGCCCCAGGGCGTAGCCGGCCGCGATCACGCCGATCCAGGGCAGGAGCGGGTACGAGGTCCGCGCCAGCCCGCCCCAGGGCAGCGCGATCATCCCGCGCTGGTGCAGGATCGACCAGAGCACGTAGCCGGGCTCGTCCGCCCGGATCGCGACCCCGTCCAGCAGGTTGTGGCCGAGCATGAGCGCCAGGGCCCCGGCCACGAGGGCGGCCCGCGGCAGCCAGAGCAGGCCGGCCAGCGCCACCATGCAGAGACCGATCACCCAGATCACCTGCAGGTACAGGATCGGCGGCCGGACGCTGCCGGCCCAGGCGAAGTTGACGAGCGTCACTTCCAGCAGGATCAGGAGCAGACCGCGCTTGAGCAGGAAGGCGGCGGTCGCCCGCGCGCCGTGCCTCTGCCCGTAGAGGAACGCCGAGAGGCCGGTGAGCAGGACGAAGACCGGCGCGCAGAGGTGCGAGGCAGCCCGTGTCAGGACTAGGTCGGGCGGCGTCTCGGCGAGGTCCATCGGGTCGCGGACCTGCGCGTGAAGGTAGAAGAACTCCCGCACGTGGTCGACGAGCATCAGCAGCATCACCAGCCCGCGCAGGGCGTCGATGGAGCCGACGCGCCGCGATGCCGCCGGACCGCCGGGGCGCGGCGGCGGGCGCCCAGGACGATGCGACCATCAGGAGCGCGCCACCGTGCCGAGGGTGCCCCGCGGGGGAGCGCCGATGTCGGCTCGGACACCGCCGGCGATCGCGCGGAATGCCGGCGACCATCGAGCGGCGCGGTCCTGGCGGCGGCTCGCACGGGCACCGGCCTGCGCGCGGAGGGCCTGCGGATCGGTGATCAGGACGTTCTCCTGCGCGAGGGGCCGTGGCGCGTCGGTCGCGCCGCGGCGGGTGACGGGGTCGAGCGCGCTTCCGTCTGGTAGCCGAACTCTGCTTCGGGGCGAAGGGCCGGCTGGCACCGTCGATGCCGGTGCCGTGATCCGGGCCGCCTCACCGTGTCCGGGCCTGGCCCGGGCTTGGCCCGGGGCTCGTCCGGGGCACGGCCAGCCGGCCCGGATCACGGCACCGGCCGCTCGCGGGCGTACCGGATCGGCGGCCGGCCGACGTGCCGGGCGAAGGCGACGCTGAAGGTGCTCGCCGAGCTGTAGCCCACCCGCGCGGCTACCTCGGCCATCCCGACCGCCTCGCGGCGCAGCAGATCCTTCGCCAGCGCCATCCGCCACGCCAGCAGGTACTCCATCGGGGCGACCCCGACCGCGCGGCGGAACCGCTCGAAGAACGTGGACCGGGAGAGGCCCGCCTCGCGCGCGAGCGCGGCCACCGTCCAGCTCGCCGTCGGCCGGTCGTGCATCCGCCGCAGGGCGGCGGCGAGCCGGTCGTCGGCGAGCCCGCGCAGCAGTCCCGAGGGCGCCGCCGGCCCGGCGGTGGCGCGCAGCGCCTCGATCAGCACGACCTCCAGCAGGCGCGCCAGGACCACGTCGCGGCCCGGCCGGTCGGCGCGGGTCTCCTCGTTCACGAGGCCGAGCAGAGTGGTCAGCCGGGCGGCGCCGCGCACATGGACATACCGGGGCAGCAGCGAGACGAGCAGATCCGCGTCGCTCGACGCGAAGACGCAGTGGCCCACGAGCATCCGGACATTCGGCGGCCTCTCGGCGTCGCCGAGCCGGAACACGCCGGGGCTCACAGCGACGGGACGCTGCGCTGCGCGCCGCGGGGGCGGCGGCTCGAGGCTGGTGGTGGTGAACGCGTGGGCCGCGGGGATGAGGACGAAGTCGCCCTCTCCGAGCACGATCCCGGCCTCGCCGTCGATCGCGAGGCGGCACCCGCCCTCGAGCACGGCGGCGTAGAACGGAAGCCCGGAATCCGTGCGCCGCACCGCCCAGTGACCGGAGCCGGTGACGAGCTTGGACAGCGGGGCGCTCGGCCGGAGGAGGCCGACCACCTGGGTGAGCGGATCGGGCATTCTCGGACGCTCGCCAATGCGAAACGGACTTACGCACGTATCAGGTCCGGCCCGCGCTCTCTATCACCCCGTTGCCGCTTCTGCACGGGAGTTCCCATGAACACGATCCTGATCACCGGCTGCTCGTCCGGCTTCGGCCTGGAGACGGCCCGCACCTTCCTCGAACGGGGCTGGCGCGTGGTCGCCGCGATGCGCGGGCCGCGGAGCGACCTGCTGGCGCCCTCCGATCGTCTGAGCATCCTGCCGCTCGACGTGACCGACCACGACAGCATCGACCGCGCGGTCGCGGCGGCCGGACCGGTCGACGCGCTGGTCAACAACGCCGGCGTCGGGCTACTGAACGCGCTGGAGGGCGTCTCGATGGACGCCGCGCGGGAGGTGTTCGAGACCAACACCCTCGGCACCATCGCGATGACCCGAGCGGTGCTGCCGCAGTTCCGGGCGCGCCGCGCGGGCGTCGTCGTCAACGTGACGTCGAGCGTGACGCAGCGCCCGCTGCACCTGCTGTCCGTCTACACGGCGAGCAAGGCGGCGGTGAACGCCTTCACCGAGTCCCTGGCGCTAGAGCTCGAACCGTTCGGAATCCGCGCCCGGCTGGTCATTCCCGGACGGGCCCCGGAGACCGCGTTCGGCGCCAACGCGCGCGCCCGCATGGGCATGGACATCCCCGAAGCCTACGCGGCGGTGGCCGCGAAGGTCTTCGCCGGCATCCAGCAGGCGGACGGGGACCTGACCCGGTCCTCGGACGTGGCGGAGGCGGTGTGGCGCGCGGTGACGGACCCGTCGTGCCCCATGCGTCTGCCGGCCGGCGCCGACGCGGTGGCGTGGGCCAAAGCGAGCTGAGGGCGGGCTGAGGGCGAGCTGAGAGCTGGCTGAGGGCGGCGGCGAACCGCGCAGGCCCCGGCCCGGAGGTCCGGGATCCCGACGCGGGAGCCCGGGCTCAGGACGGATCCGCGAGCGCGCCGGCCTTCCGGCGCGGATCCAGGGCCCGATGCAGGATGCGGCCGAGCTGCTCGGCCGAGTACGGCTTGTGGAGCAGCGTGAAGTCGTGGGCGTCCGACTGCGCGAGAACGTGGCTGTAACCCGATGTCAGCACCACGGGCACCTGCGGCGCGCGCCGCCGAAGCTCCTGCGCGAGCGCGACGCCGCCCATGCCGGGCATCACCACGTCCGAGAAGACCAGGTCGTATCTGTGCGCCGCCCGCCCGAGCTCCTCCAGCGCCTCCTCGGCGTTGGCCGCCCAGGTCGGCCGGTAGCCCAGATCCTCCAGGATCTGCGTCGCGAACTGCCCGACGCCGACATTGTCCTCCACGACCAGGACGCGCTGCCCGCTCCCGAGCGGCGCGAGGTCGGCATCTTGCAGCCGGTCACCGGCCGGCCGCTCCTCGGACGCCACCTGCGGCAAGTAGAGGGTGAACGCGGTGCCCGCACCGAGAGTGCTGCGCACGTCGACGTCGCCGCCCGACTGCTTAGCGAAGCCGAAGACCTGGGACAGGCCGAGGCCGGTCCCCTTGCCCACCTCCTTGGTGGTGAAGAACGGCTCGAAGATCCGCCCGATCCGCTCGGGCGGGATGCCGGTGCCGGTGTCGATCAGCGACACGGCCGCGAAGGGCTTCCGGGACCCGGCATGGCCGCGGATGGCCGGCAGGGCCGCGCCGCAGGTCACGCGCAGGGTCAGCGTGCCTTCCCCATCCATGGCGTCGCGGGCGTTGACCGCCATGTTGACGAGCGCGGTCTCGAACTGGCTCACATCCGCCCGGATCAGACAGGTCGCCTCCGGCACCTCGGTCACGACGTGCACCCGCGCGCCTGTCAGGGTGTCGAGCATGTCGGCGATCGCCCGCACCCTCTGGCCGACCTCGAACACCTCGGGCTTGAGGGCCTGCCGGCGGGCGAAGGCCAGCAGCTGGCCGGTGAGCTTCGCGGCCCGCTCCACGGTCTCTGAGACCGCGTCGAGGTAGCGGCGCTTGCGGACCTCCGGCAAATCGGGCCGGCGCAGGAAGTCGACCGACGAGCGGATGATCGTCAGGAGGTTGTTGAAGTCGTGGGCGACGCCGCCGGTGAGCTGGCCCACCGCCTCCAGCTTCTGCGACTGGCGCAGCGCCTCCTGCGCCTGGGCCAGCTCGGCCTGGCCGCGCAGCCGCTCGGTGACGTCCATGACGAACTGGTAGCAGCCCGTGCGCTCGCCCCGCGCGTCGCGCAGGGTGCGGAAGCTGATCTCGTAGGAGGGGCGCGCCCGCTCCGCGTCGCCGAACGCCTCGACCAGGGTGATCTCCTCGCCGGCGAGCCCGCGCCCCCACCCCGCCCGCACCTGCGCCTGATGCTCGGGCTGGTCGGCCAGCAGGTCGAGCATGTTGTCGCCCACCTTCGGCCTCACGCCGTAGATGCGCGCGAACTCGTCCGCATTCGCCTTGTTGATCGCCAGGATGTTGTAGTCGAGATCGGCCGCCATCACCATGATGTCGGTTCTCTCGACGATCGTGGCGAAGAGATTGCGCTCCGCGGTGCGCTCGGAGACCTGCAGCTCCAGGGTCTCGTTCAGGTCCTGGAGGCGGCGCTCGCTCTCGGCGAGCCGCGTCTCGGCCTCCTTGCGCCGGCTGAGATCGGCCGTGACGATCAGGAGGCTCTTGAGCCTGCCGTCCGCGTCGTCGAGGCGCCGGATGCTGCTGCTAGCCCAGATCGCGCTGCCGTCCGGGCGGAGATAGCGCTTGTCGAGGGTGACATCGCGGTCCGTCTCGAGGGACCGCGCCAGCGCGGCCGCGCTCGGCGCCCGGTCCGCGGGATCGGTCACGTCGGCGACGCCGAGCCGCAGCAGCGCCTCGGCCGGGCGCCCGAGGATCCGGCACAGCTCGGTGTTGACCCGCAGGAAGCACCCCGCGGCATCCACCTCGGACAGGCCGACCGAGGCGCCGGCGAAGATCGCCGCCAGGTGCTCCTCGCTCTTGCGCAGGGCCGCCTCCGCGCGGGCGCGCTCGATCGCCGCCTTCACGCGCTCGCCGACGTCGCGGATCAGGTTCCCCTCGGCGGTGGTCCAAGCGCGCGGCACCGCGCTCTGCACCGCGAGCAGGCTCACCCACTCCGCGCCGCGGAACAGCACGACGTCGACGAAGGCCGCGACCTCGCGGGATCCGAGGCCGGCGCGCGCCGCCTCGCTGAAGCGGGGATCGGCCGCCACGTCCTCGACCGCGACCACCGTCCCGTCGCGGTAGGCGGCCAGGAGGTCGGGGCCGAACGCCGCCAGGGAATGCTCCCCGACGATCGAGCCGACGCCCCGGACGTATTCCCGCTCGACCTTCATCAGGCTGCCGGCGATCTCGGCGTAGAAGACGCGGCTCGCGCCGACGCGCTCGCCGAGGCGCCGCGAGGCCACCGCGACGATCTCCGCCGACGCGGTCAGCGGGCGGAGCGTGTCGCTGAGATCGAGCAGGAAGGATTGCCGCTCCTCGTTGTCCCGCCGCGACGCCTCCGTCTCGCGCGGACGGCGGGCGGCGCCCGCTTGGCCGGCGATCGCCGTGCAGGTCCCGACGAGGCCGGTGACCTGCCCCGCCGTGTCCCGGACGGGCACCAGGGAGAGCGCGAAGCGCGCCGCGTCGGCACCGCCGTCGCCGTGGAGGAGGGGCTCACCCTCCGCCGTGTGGACCGGCCGGCCGGCATAGGCCCTGTCCACGAGGGACGCGAGACCGGCACCGACCCCGCCCCAGACCGCGAGACAGTCCCGGCCGAGGGCCGCGGGATGCCGGTCGCCGAGGATCTCCGCGTAGAGATCGTTGTACAGGAGCCGCCGCTCGGGGCCCCAGAGGATGAACGTCGGCCGGTTCGCGCCGAACATGACCCCGATGAGGGTCGTCAGCGATTCGGGCCAAGCGAACAGCGCGCCGAGGGGCGTGCTGTCCCAGTCGTGCGCGCGCAGGAGCACGGCCATCGCGCCGCCGTCGGCGAGGAAGGCCGGGTCGCAGATCGGGGCGTCAGATCTCCCGTGCATGGCGTCCTGACGCGGCTTCGACGGGCATCGGGGGTTCCTCGCGCGACGGGGTCTCGGCGAGACTCGACCCGGCCCGTTCGATCGTCGAGGCGGCATCGCGCATCTGGCCGCCCGGCATGCCAGACCGGTCCCACGTGACGCCGAGCTTGTCAAAGCCGGGATAGCGCCCGCGTGGCCGGATCGCAGGATCCTGATGCCGCCGGTGCCCTCAGGAGACGGCGGCCGGGCGACGCGCCGGGTCGACGGAGGCGAGATGGCGCCGCAGCGTCAGCGCCAGGGCGTTCGAGCGCCACGGCCGCCGGACGATGTCGGCGACGGGAACCGCCGCGAGGAGTTCCGGCTGCACCGCGTCGGTCGACGACAGCGAGAGCACGATCGGCCGCCCGGAGATCCGCGCGGCGCGGTGCGCGAAGGCGAGGCCCGAGAGATCGGCGAGACGGTTGTCGACGATCAGCAGATCGAACCGCCCCGGCTCCCGCCGCAGGACGGCCAGGGCCGCCTCGGGGTCCGCGTAGCCGACCGGCTCGTAGCCGAGCGCCGCCAGCGTCTCCTCGTCGTCCTGGACCGACCGGCGCGTGCGCCCGACCAGCATCACGGTCCCGCCGGCCGCCGCGCCGTCCGCGGCCTGCGGGATCACGGGCAGCCACACCGCGAAGGTGCTGCCGCTGCCCGGCGCGCTGCGCACGTCGAAGGCGCCGTCGTGCTCCTGAACGAACTCGAAGGCGGTGGCGAGCCCGAGGCCGGTCCCGGCCGGGCGGGTGGTGAAGAACGGCTCGAAGATCCGCGCGAGCGTGGCCTCGTCCATGCCGCGGCCGGTGTCGGACACGCGGATCCGGACGTAGGCGCCGGGCCGCAGGGTGCCGTGGGTCAGGGCGCTCGACCGCGGCAGGGCGACGTGGTCGAGCCGCACGTCGACGGCCGCGCCCGGCGCGGAAGCCTGGACGGCGTTGCGGATCAGGTTGTGGACGACCTGCTGCAGCTGTGCCGGCTCGCCGCCGACGCGGGCGCCCTCCGCGGTGCCCGAGAGCGCGATCGTGGCCGGTCCGGCCGTGGAGGCCCGGATCTGCGCCACGGTCTCGTGGACCACCGCGTCCGCCGCGCTGGTGCACTGCGCGGAGCGCGCGGGGCGGCCGAAATCGAGGATCTGGCCGGCGATCTCGCGCGCGCGGCCGCCGGCCTGGACCAGCAGCCCGATATGCTCGGCCGCCCGCCCCGGATGAGCCGGCAGGGCGTCCCCGGCGATCTCGGCGTGGCCCAGCATGACGTTGAGGACGTTGTTGATGTTGTGGGCGACCCCGCTGGCGAAGGTCCCGATGGCCTCGAGCCGCTGGGCGCGGCGCAGCGCCGCCTCGATCTCCCGGCGCTCGGCCCAGACGTGCTGTCGCTCCAGGGCGGCCGCGAAGCTGTCGGCGACAACCTGCAGCAGGCCGCGCGAGTGCCGCAGCCAGGGCGGCAGGCCGGAGGTGGTGCGCTCGAAGCAGAGCAGGCCGACGATCCGATCGCCCCGGCGCAGCCGCGCGCAGGCCCACGAGACGACGCCGCGCTCGGCCAGGGAGCGGCGCAGGGCCGGCGGCCCGGTCTCGTCCGCCACCTCGACGAAGATGAGGTCGCTGGCGGCGGCCGCGACGTCGTGAACGAGGGCCTGCTGCGCCGCCGGCCAGCCGCTCGGCGGCGCGAGGCCGGGCCGGTTCCAGAGATGCACCGCGCCGGTGCCGTCGAGCATGAGAACGTAGCCGTGATCCGTGTCGAGCCCTTCGCCCACCATGGCGAGGACGTCCACGATGCGCGTGTCGGTCTCGTCGGGCTGGATCGCCAGGAAGCGGTTGGCCGCCTGCGCCACGACGGTCTGGAAATCCACGGTCCGGCGCAGGATCCGGGTCCCGGCACGCATCAGCACCCCCACGCGGACCACGAGGGCGAGCAGCGCGAGGGCGACGGCGTAGAGCGCGAGGCGGAATCCGTCCGCCCGGGCCTGGCGCCGGTCGCGGAGGCTTCGCCGGGATTCCAGGAGCGCCTCGCGGGCCGCCTCGCTCGACGAGGCCGGCAGCGAGCGCGTGACCGCGTCGACGTGCGGCAGCAGTTCCAGGAGCTGGCGCCCGTGCAGGACGATGGCGTCGACGTCGCCGGCCCGGGCGGCCGCCCCGTCGGCTTCGTGCAACGTCTCGAGACGGGTGCGGATGTCGGCGAGGCGCGCGGGCGTCGAGTCGCGCACGAGCTCCGAGATGCGGATCTGGAGCGCGGCCACCGCGCGCGCGAGGCCGGGAGCGATGTCGGACTCGGACAGCCGGTCGCTGAGCGAGTCGAAATAGGCGATCGAGTTCTGCACCAGGGCGTTGCCGGTCTTGAACCGTTCGACCATCGCGGCCTCCCGATCCACCGCTTCGGCCAGCGCCTGGACGTCGGGATCCCCGGCATTGCTCGCCTGCAGGTCGGCCCCGGCCTTCTGCATCTCGCGCAGGTGCGCGACGATCGGGTCGTAGTTGCGCAGCAGGCCGGTCCGGGCCCGCAGCACGTCGTGCTGCATGCGCGACTCGGCCAGAGCCAGGGCGTCGACGGTCCGCTGGGTCGCCAGGTAGGCGGCCTCCATCCCGCCGTTGCCGTTGATCAGCAGCCACGTCAGCAGCGCCGCGAGCAGCGCGCCGAGCGTGACGGCCTGCAGGGTCAGTCTCATAGCTGCGGCTTGCCGTCCTGAGAGGCCGCGCCGGGCGCTGGCGGCGCGGTCAGGGGCCGGCCCTCGTAGGTGCCGGTCAGGGTCCCGAGGAAGGCGACGATCCCGTCGATCTGCGCGGGGGTGAGTTCCCGGCCGAGCTGCGCCCGCGCCATGAGCCGCACCGCCTCGGGGAGCGTGGCGATCCCGCCGTCGTCGAAGTAGGGCGCCGTGACGGCGACGTTGCGCAGGCTGGGCACCCGCAGCACCTCGGCCACCTTGTTGGGGATCGTGACGAAGATGCCGACCTTCTCGAACAGGTTGCCGCCGACATTGACGCCCTGGTGGCAGGACGCGCAGCCGATCCGGCGGAACAGGTCGTAGCCCGCCTGCTCCGCGTCGGTGATGGCGTGGGCGTCGCCGCGCAGCCAGCGGTCGAAGCGGCTGTCCGGTGTGAGGAGCGTGCGCTCGAAGCTGTTGATCGCGTCGATCACCATCTCGCGGTCGGCCGCGCGCCCGTAGGCGGCCTGGAACATCGGGGCGAGCACCGGGTCGCCCCGCACCGTGTCGAGGATCCGGGGCCAGGAACCGCCCAGGAACTCGGGCCGCGTCAGGGCGAGCTCGGCCTGCTCGCGCAGGCTCGGGATGTCGCCGGCCCAGCCCAGCCGGAAGCTGAGCGCCGCGTTGAAGGCCGTCGGCGTGTTGCGCGGAACCGGCGTGCCGTCGGCGGTCAGGTTCCGGGGCACCGCGCTCGCGCCGCTGGTGCGGATGTCGTGGCAGGTGATGCAGGCCCAGTCGCCCCCGCGCGACAGCCGCGTGTCGGTGAAGAGCAGGCGGCCGATCGCGGCCCGGGCCGGGTCCGCCTCCAGGGTGTCCGGCACCGGGGTGATCACCCCCAGCGCGTCCGCCGCCTCGGCGGAGAGCGCGGTGTCGACCGGCCTGTCGTGGCCGGCTGGCCTCTCGTGGGCGGCCGCGGCGAGGAGCGCCGCGGCGCTGCCGAGGAGCGCCGCGACCGCGACGCGCCATCGGCCGGCCCGGAACCGGGTCACGGCTACAGCTTCTCGACGGTCGCGGCGAGGACGTAGCCGACGCCGCGCTCGGTGACGATCAGGCGCGGCGCGCTCGGATCCACCTCCAGCTTGCGGCGCAGCCGCAGGATCTGGACGTCGATGCTGCGATCGAACACGTCCTCGTGGACGCGCGTGGCCTGCAGGAGCTGCTCGCGGCTGAGCGGGCGCTGGGGCGCGTCGAGGAAGGCTACCAGCAGGGCGTACTCGCCCTTGCTGAGCGCGACATCCGCGCCTTCGGGATTGGTGAGGCGCCGGCGACGCCGATCGAGCACCCAGCCTTCGAAGCGGCTGCGGTGGGATTCCTGGACCCGCGCCGGGGCGGGCGCCACCTCGGCCCGGCGCAGGATGACCCTGACCCGCGCGAGCAGCTCGCGCAGGCCGTAGGGCTTCACGAGGTAATCGTCGGCGCCGAGCTCGAGGCCGATCACCCGGTCGATCTCGTCCCGGCGATGGCCGGTGGTGATGATCACCGGCAGGTCGCTCCGGGCCCGCAGATCGCGCAGCAGGTCGAGCCCGTTCTCCGAGCCCAGCCGCAGGTCCAGCACGACGAGGTCGAATTCGGCCTCCGCGAGCCGCTTCTCCGCCTCCGCCCGGTCGGTCGCCGCCGTCACGGCGACGTCGTGGTCGGCGAAGTGGTCCGAGACGATGCGCTGCATGCCCGCGTCATCCTCGACGAGGAGGATGCGGGTCGTGCCGGCGCGCGCGCTCCGACCCTGACTCCGGTCCAGACTGGATTCGATCATGGCCACCTCCGGTTCGCGGCGGCCCGCCGCGACGGCACGATCTCGACGCGCCGGTTCGGGGAGCGGGAGGAGCGTCCGGTCGGGCTGATAGCGCCACCCGGATGCTCTTCGCGTCCGTCGCCGGCCCGCCCCGGCGGCCAATCTGGGCGCGTCCGGTCATCGGGCCTTACACGGCTGAGCTGATACCACGCCCCCTAAAAGATTGCGCGCTCCATATTGTGCGTGACAGCACAGCGCGAGCATTCGTCCCAGCACGTACCGTATCGAACAAACGATATCGCCACCGTTACGGCTGTAACCGAGATCATCTTGTTGAGACACCGGGATGTAACCCGCGGAAATCAGGATCATGCTCTCGAAATAGAGAGGTGATCATGACTGACGCCGCGATCCCGGAGATCGGTCCGCACCTTCACCGAAATCTCTGCAAGTCCGAGCCCGACTGTCGGAAGCCCGCTGCTGGTCTTCCCGGGCCGTCGGGACGCCCGGCGCGGGAGCGCGGCGGCCCGGCTTCGTCCCCGATCGCCGCGCCGCGACCGGCGCTCGCCCGCCACGGACGATGGCTGCTCGACGCGCTGGTGGTCAGCTTCGCATTCGGCGGGTGCATTCACAGTATCCACCCGGACTACGTCGATTTCCTGCGCGATATCAGCAGCAGAAATCGGCACCGAACCTGACGCTCCTGCCGTCGAGAGCTCCACGTCGTCTTTCAGATCGCTCCAGGGAGGTCAGCCGATTCGCGGCCTCCGCGCGCCTCCGCGCGCGATCATCTCGGGACATTCAGATCATGTCGCTCAACGTCCTCTGCATCTCGTGGGGCACCACCGGCAATCTCAGCCCCGTGCTCACGGCGGCCCGGCAGCTGCGCCGGGCGGGGCACCGCCCGCGCGTCATGGCCGACCCGGCGATGTGCGGGGAGGTCGAGGCGGCGGGCTTCCCGTTCGTCGGCTGGCGCCGCGCCCCGACCGGCCTCGACGCCGACCCGGCCGATTTCTCGGATCTCGCGGATTGGCTGCGGCAGACGATGTTCTCCCCGGCCGGCGCCTACGCGGCCGACACGCTCGACGAGATCCGCCGCCTCCCGACCGATGCCGTCCTGAGTCTCGACCTCCTGCCCGGCTGCGCCCTGGCGGCCGAGGCGGCCGACCTGCCGCACGCGGTCCTGTCGCCGCATATCAGCATCCGCCCGCTCCCCGGCATTCCGCCCGCCGCGAGCGGCCTGACGCCGCCGCGGACCGAGGCGGAGCGGGACGCGGTGGACGCGGCGACGGCCGCCATCGTGTCGGCGATGGAGCGGGGCCGGCCGGCGCTCAACGCCGCGCGGCGCGCCTTCGGGCTGCCGCCGGTCGCCAGCGCCTTCGCCCATTTCGATCAAGCCGACCGCGTCCTGCTGGCCGTTAGCCGGGCCTTCGACTTCGACACGCAGGCGCTGCCCGCCAATTACCGCTACATCGGCCCGCTGCTCGACGAGCCGAGCTGGTCCCGCGGGACGGGGCACGCGTGGTCCGGTACGGGACGGCGGCGGATCCTCGTCGCCGGCAGCACCGGCGCCCAGAACCAGACCGACCTGCTGCGGCGCGTCGCGCGCGCCGTCGGCGCGGTCGAGGCCGAGACCATCGTGACGACCGGCCCGAATGTCGGGCCCGCGGACCTGGCCGCCCCCGCCGCCGTCCGGGTCGTGGCGGCCGCCTCCCACGACGCCCTCATGGCGCAGGCCGACCTGGTGGTGTGCCAGGGCGGTCACGGCACGGTCAGCCGCGCCCTGCTGCACGGCGTGCCGCTGCTGGTGATCCCCCTGGCCCGCGACCAGGCCGACAACGCCGCCCGCGTCGCCCTGCGCGGCGCCGGCCTGCGCCTGCCCGCCGACGCGGGCGAGGCCGAGATCGCCGCGGCAGCGCGCCGGCTCCTGGCGGAGCCGGGCTTCCGTAGGGCCGCCGCAGTTCTCGGGGCGGCCGTGCGGGCGGATCTCGACGCGGGCGGCCTCGTCCGCGAGATCGACGCGATGGTGGCGGCGCGCCGGGCCTCCGCGGACCGGGGCGGCGCCCGGGGCGGAGACCGGCTTTGGGCCTGATCCGCGCGCCCGCGCTGGCGCGGCCCCGCATCCGCCCCGGCTCGGCCGCCTTCTCGGCGCTCCTCGGGCTGCTGGCGGCGCTCCCGACCTTCGGGATCGACATGATCCTGCCGAGCCTGTCGGACACGGCGACCGCGCTGCACGTCCCGGCCACCGCGATGGGCGCGGCCATGGGCATCTACCTGCTCGGTTTCGGCGGCGCGCTGCTGGTCTACGGCCCGGTCTCGGACCGGCTGGGCCGCAAGCCGGCCATCGTCTGCGGCTGCCTCCTCCTCGTCGTGGGCAGCCTCGGCTGCGGCGCGGCGCGGACGCTGCCGGACTTCCTGCTGTTCCGGATCCTCCAGGGGATCGGCGCGGCGGGCCCCGGCATGGCGGTCCTCGCGATGGTGCGCGACCTGTTCGAGGGCGAGGCCGCGCGCGCCCGGATGTCCTTCGTCGTCCTCACCATCAACGTGGTGCCGATGATGGCCCCGACCATCGGTGCCGGGCTGATGGATCTCGGCGGCTGGCGCCTGATCCACGCCGCGCCGGTCGCCGCCGCCCTGGCGGCCCTGGTGGCGATCCGGCACATCGACGAGCCCCTGCAGCGGGCCGCGGGCCCCGGGCCGGCCTCGGGGATCCTGCGCGGCTACGGGCGGATCCTGGCGAGCCGGGTCTTCCTCGGCCACGCCCTGTGCAACGCCGCGGCCGCGGGGGCGGTCTTCGCCTACATCACCGGCTCGGCGCTGGTCTTCATCGACGCCCTCGGGCTCAGTCCGCTGGCCTACGGGCTGGTCTTCGGGGCGAGCTCCCTGTCGGTGATGGTCGGCGCCTTCCTGAACGGGCGGCTCGCGGCCCGGGGCGTCCCCCCGCCGCGGGTGATCGCCGCCGGCCTCGCCCTCGCGACCGGCGCGTCGGCCCTGCTCCTCGTCGCGGCGCTCGCCCGACCGCCCGCGGCCGCGCTGGTGGTCGCCGCGATGGTCGGCGTGGCCCTGGCCTTCGGCCTCGTGTCGCCCAACGCCGTGCACGGCGCGACGGAGCGCAACCCGGAGGCGGCGGGCGCGGCCAGCGCCGTCGCGGTCTTCCTGCAGATGCTCGGGGCGGCCGTCGCCAGCGACCTCGTCGCCCGGTTCTTCGACGGCCGGTCCGCCCTGTCGATGGCCGCCGTGATGCTCGGCTGCTGCCTCGCGGCCGCCGCCGCCCACGCGGGTCTCGCCCGACCGGCGACTCGCGCCCCGTCCCAGCCCCACGGAGAACCCGCATGATCTTCGACCCGCCCCCCTGGCCGCCCCTCCACCTGGAGCGAGACGGCGGCCGGCTCGCCCATATCGAGGCCGGGCCGCTCACCCCCGAGGGGCAGCCGCTGCTGCTGATCAACGGCTGGACCGGCGACCACGGCATCTTCACGCCGCAGATCCGGCACTTCGCGAGGACGCGCCGCGTCGTGGCGGTCGACCTGCGCGGTCACGGCGCCAGCGACGCGCCGGAGCGCGACTACACGGTCGCGGGCTTCGCCGAGGACGTCGCGTGGCAGAGCCGGACGCTGGGCCTCGTGAAGCCGATCGTGATCGGCCACAGCTTCGGCGGCGCGGTGGCGCTGGAGCTGTGCGGCCGCCATCCCGACCTCGCCGCCGGCCTCGTCATGATCGACTCGATCGTCCTGCCGTCTGCGGACGCGGCGGGCGGCGCCGCGATCGAGGGGCTGCTGGCGGGCGTCGGCGGCCCGGATTACCGGTCCGTCGTGCGGGAGATGGCCTGGGCGATCGGCGGCGCCTACGACCACCCGGCCCGGCGGAAGGCGATCTTCGAGACCTTCATCCTCGGCCCCTGCCAGCGGACACCGCAGCACGTGGCCCACGCGGCGCTGCGCGACATGGTGCTGGCCCACGATCCCGTCCCGGCCGCGCGCGCCTGCCGGGTCCCGATGGCCTACATCTCGGCGGACGTGCCGCTCGTGGCGGCGGCCCGCGACCTCGACCGGCTGCGGGAGCTCTGCCCGCAGCTCGTCACCGCCCAGACGCTGCTGGCGGGCCACTTCAACACGATCGAAGTGGCCGAGCAGGTCAACGCGATGATCGAGCGCTTCCTGGCGGTCGGCCTGCGGCCGCGCGCGCGGTAGCGGGACGCCGCGGGACCAACGCCCGTCAGGCGGGCCGGGACCCTCCGCGGAGGCCGTCCCGCGACCCGTCGCGCGGGGCGCGTCAGGACGCCGGGCCGGCCTCCGTCCGGTCGCCCAGGAGGCGCCGCGCCGACGAGATGACCTGGAGCGTCTGGGAGCTCAGCTGCTCCTGGCGCGCCCGCTGCTCGTACTGTCTCAGGCGGACGATCAGGCCGTCCTCGTCCGGGATCCCGTGGTCCATACCGCCGATCACGAAGTCCGTGATCGTCCGTCGGAGCAGCGTCTCGAAGACGTCGTCCGTATTCGCCAGCCCTGCAATCATGAGGACTTCTCCTTCTGCGAAGCGGCGCCTTTTTCGAAGGGTCAAGTTACGGCATGATTTCGGAACATCTCACACACCATCCGCGCGGCGACCGGCGTGCTCTTCCGCACAAGGCGGCCGCGGCGGCGACCGGGCCGCCGGCGCGCCGCATGTTATGGCTGTAATGTTCGACCCAGCTCCCGCAATCATCCTGTAGTCCGGGCTTCCGAGAGTTCTCGCGCAACACAGCAGCGAGAACGCACAGATGAATGCGACCGAAGATCTGACGCGACAGGCCTGCCCGCCCGAAGCCCCGACCGGCACCCCGACCCGCGTCCCGACCGGCGTCCCGACGCTCACGGTGGCGGAGCTGGAGGCCGACCCGCACGGCGTCTACCGCGCCTGGCGGCCGCGGCTGCCCTTCGTCGGTCACGAGGTCGCGGGCGTCCTCGTCCTCCGCGCCCGCGACGTCGATCTGCTGATGCGCGACCCCCGCGCCCAAGCCACGGAGACGCTCTATCCGGAATCGCGCGCGATCCCCGAGGGCGCGCTGTTCGACATCTTCGCGCACGGCATGCTCACCGCCAACGGCGCGGTCCACCGCCGGCGCCGCTCGCCCTTCACCCGCACATTCGCGGCGCGCCTGATCGAGGGGCTGCGGCCCCAAATTCGCGTCGCCGCGGAGCGCCTCGTCCGCGACTGGCTGGGGGAGGGGGAGGTCGACCTCGTCGCGCGCTACACCGCGCAGATCCCGGCCCAGGTCATCGCCGACATCCTCGGCCTGCCGCGCGACGACATCCCGCGGTTCACGCACCTCGCCTACGAGGTCTCCCGGGTGCTGAGCTTCACCTTCGGACCGGAGGACATCCCCGATCTGGAGGCGGCGGCGGTCGCGCTGCAGGACTACGTGGCCGGGATCCTCGCCGCGCGCCGGTTGGCGCCCCGCGCCGATTTCCTGTCGCGCTTCCTCGCGGAGACCGAGGCGGCCGGCGAACTCACGCCGCAGGAGGTGCTGATTCAGCTCGTGCAGATGATCATCGGCGGCACCGACACGACCCGGGTCGCCGGCGCCATGCAGGTGGCGCTGCTGCTGCAGCATCCCGAGCAGTGGGCGGCGGTCAGCCGCGATCCCGACCTGATCCCGGCCGCGGTGGCGGAGTCGCTCCGCTACGAGCCGAGCGGCGGCTCCGCCGGCCGGGTCGCCCGGGAGGACATTCCCCTCGACGGGCACGTCGTGCCGGCCGGAAGCCTGATGCTGCTCTCGACGCTGTCGGCGATGCGGGACGAGACGGTCTACGAGCGTCCCGACACGTTCGACATCCGGCGCACCGACCTCCCGCGCCTCCACCCGGTCTTCGGCGGCGGCGCGCACCGGTGCATCGGCGAGGCCCTGGCGCGGGTCGAGCTGGAGGAGGGACTGGGCGCCGTGCTGCGCCTCGCCCCGCGCCTGCGCCTGACCGGCGCGATGCCGGTCCTCCGCGGCCACAGCGGCATCCGCCGCATCGACGCGCTGCGGGTCGCCGCCTAGCGCCGTTCCCGACCGGATAGGGACGGCGGCGCTCGCCGAGCCCTTCGCCGCGCGTAGCGAGGTCCCTCTCCCGCACGGGAGGGGGACCAGGGCGCGGCTGCCTCGACAGGATCGCCGCCCCTCCGGACCGCTGCGACCCTGTCGCGCCGTCTCCCGCGCGTCCGACGCGCGCCCGTTGCAGCCGTAGCCGCTTCGGCCCCGCGCCGCAGCGACGCCGTAACGGACCGCCCCCAGCCTCGCTCCCGGACGCCCCGGCGATCGCGCCGCGATCGCGGCGCCCTCACGCCCCCCACGGAAAGGACAAGCGATGAAGGTCCTCCTCTGCTCGACGCCCGCCACGGGCCATCTCAATCCCCTCCTCGCCATCGCCCACATGCTGATCGCGGACGGCCACGAGGTCATGGTCCTCTCGGGCTCGGCCTTCCGCGACCGCATCGTGGCGGCCGGCGCCCGCTTCATGGCGCTGCCGGGCGCGGCGGATTTCGACGGCCGCGACCTCCGCGCGGTCGTGCCCGAACTGGCCGAGATCGCGCCGGGACCGGACTGGCTGCGCGTCGCCATGGAGCGCGTGTTCGTCGACCGCATCCCCGACCAGGCGCGCGGCCTGCGCGCGGCGCTCCGGGCCTTCCCGGCCTCGCTGGTGATCGGCGACGACATGTTCTTCGGCGCCCTGCCGCTGCTGCTGGGGCCGCGCGCGGAGCGCCCCGCCATCGTCCTGTGCGGCACGTCGATCCTGCACTGCGCGCGGCCCGACCGGGCTCCGGCCTTCCTGGGCCTCCCGCCGGCCGAGACGCCCGAGCAGGAGGCCGCCTACGGCCGCATCGCAGAGGCCTACGAGGCGGCGGTCGACCGGCCGGTCGGGCTGAGCCTCGCCGCCAAGCTGGCGGAACTCGGCCGGGCCGCCCCGCCCTGGCCGCTGTTCGACGCGGTGGTCCGGCTCGCCGACACCTACCTGCAGCTCACCGTCCCCAGTTTCGAGTACCCGTTCCCGCTGCCGCCGACTGTGCGCTTCATCGGGGCGCTGCCGATCGTCCCGGGGCAGGCGGCGCTCCCGCCCTGGGCGGGCGACCTCGACGGCGCGCGCAAGGTCGTGCTGGTCACGCAGGGCACGGTCGCGAACCACGATTTCGGCCTGCTCGTCGGCCCCGCCCTCCGGGCCCTCGCCGATGAGCCCGACATCCTGACCGTGGTGACGGGCGGCGGCCGGGGGCTCGACGCGATCCCCGGCCCGATCCCGGCCAACGCGCGGCTCTCGCCCTACCTGCCCTTCGAGTGGCTGCTGCCCCGGGTCGACGCCATGGTGACCAACGGCGGGTACGGGAGCGTGAACCAGGCCCTGAGCCACGGGATCCCCCTCGTCGCCGCCGGCCTTACCGAGGACAAGGCCGACGTGAACGCCCGCATCGCGTGGTCGGGGGCCGGGATCGACCTCGCCGCGAATGACCCGACGCCGGAGGCGATCCGGAAGGCGGTGCGGACCGTGCTCGACGCGCCCGGCCATCGCCGGGAGGCGCGACGCCTCGCCGCCGAGTTCGCCGCCTACGACGCGAAGGCCGAGATCCTGCGGCTCCTGTCCAGCCACGGCGGCCGCGCGCGCAGCGCCGCCTGAGCGTCCGCCGCACCCGGCGTGGGACCGTCCCGGGACCGTCCCGGCGGGGACGGCCCCCGCATCCGCGCCCATCACGGCACCCGGTCCGGCGGACCGGGTGCCGTTCGCGTGTCGGGGCGACCATTGGGGCGACTGTCGGGGCGACGAGCCCGGACCCGGGTCACGACCGTCCCGGCAACGATCCCGCGCCCGTCCGTCGTTCGCGCCGCATGTCTGCTGTCATTGTTTTCCGATCCGCCGAAATCGCGGTGAAAGATCGGATTTTTACTTCGGACGCTCCACCACGAGGAGTACGAGATCATGATCTCACACTGCACACGGGCCGCCGCAGCCACCGCGCTCGGGACGATGCTGACAGTCCTGGCGGCCCCAACCGCCGCGCCGGCGCAGCCGGTCCCGCGCTTCGCGCAGCCCGACGTCCCGAGCGTCGCGGCGATCGCCCGGGCACGCCCGTTCCGGACGGATCTAGACCTCCGCTCCCCCGCCGTGGAGCGGGAGCATTCCCGGGCGCAGCGCATCATCGCCCGCGTCTGCTCACGCTGCTGATGCCCGCGATGGCGCTGCGGGAGCCCCGCGCGGACACGGCGGACGCCTGTTCCGGGCTCGCTGGCGGTGTCGGGCGACGGGCGCGGGCCGTTCCCCTCCGCCGACACCTCGCCGTCGCGGCGGCGGGGCGCGGCCGGCTCCTCGCCGCGGCGCCGCTGCCGCTGCTCCTGGCGCTCGCGGCCACGACGACGCCCGAGCCCGTCACGGTCGGGCTCGGCGGGCTCGCCCTGGCATGGCTCTCGCTGCGGGTGCAGCGCCTGCGCGGGGCCGCGTGCGCCGCGACGCGGCAGCGGAACAACCTCGCGCGCCTGACCGCGCCGACGGTCGCCCGATGGGTCGCCGAGACGGATCGCGCCGCCCGGCGCCCCGGCTGGGAGCAGGAGGCGACGGTGCTCTTCGCCGACATCCGCGGCTTCACCCGCCTCTGCGAGGGCATGGCGCCCGGCGAGGTCGCGGCGTTCCTCGCCGCGTTCCGGTCCCGTGCCGCGCGGGCGATCGAGGCGGCGGGCGGCTTCGTCGACAAGTTCGTCGGCGACGAGGTGATGGCGGTGTTCGGCGTGCCGGACGCGGCGTCCGGGGATGCCGGTCGCGCCGTCGCGGCGGCCCGCGCGCTCGCGGCCGCGATGGCGACCTGGAGCCGGGAGCGCGGACAGGCCGGCCTGCCACCGGTGCGGGTCGGCATCGGGCTGCATCGCGGCCCGGTCTTCATCGGCGTCATCGGGGCGGAGCGGGTCGAGTTCACGGCAGTCGGCGATACCGTCAACGTGGCCCGTCGGCTGGAACAGATGACCCGCGCGCTGCCCTGCGACTGCCTCGCCTCCGAGGCGGTCGTCCGGGCGGCGCCGTCCGGCGGGGCGCGGATCGTCGCCGTCGGGCCCGTGCGCGGCGGCCGCACCGTCCTGCGCCTGTTCACCCTCCGGCTCGATCCGGCCGGGACGCGTGCGGACCGAACCGACGCCTCCTGAAGACCCGGCGGGGCAGGGGGCGGCGACAGCGTCCCGTCCCGCCGCCGTTCCGGATGCCGCCCTCAGGCGCGGGGCCGGTCGGCGAGGTCGTCGAGGTCGACGCGCCGGGTGATCCCCAACGCGTCCAGGAAGGCCGCGTCGTGGCTGACGACGAGGAGCGCGCCGTCATAGGCCGCCAACCCGGCCTCGAGGGCCTCGACCGCGTCCAGGTCGAGGTGGTTGGTCGGCTCGTCGAGGATCAGGAGGGGCGGGGGCGCGCGGTTGCCGAGCACGCAGGCGAGGGCGGTCCGGACCCGCTCGCCGCCGCTCAGCGCCGCGACGGGGCGGTCCGCGGCCGCCGCCCGGAACTGGAACCGCGCCAGCGCCGCCCGGCAGCCGTTCGCGTCCTCCTCCGGGTTGAGACGCGCGAAGTTCTCCGCCACGGTCCGGTCGCGGTCGAGGAGGTCGAGGCGCTGGTCGAGCAGCGCGGCGCGCACCCCGACCGAGACGCGGCCCGACCACGGGCTGAGGCGGCCGGCGACCAGCGCGAGCAGGGTCGACTTGCCCGAGCCGTTCCGCCCGCGGAGGGCGACGCGCTCCGGACCCGTGACCGCGAGCGACACGTCCCGCAGGACCGGCTGACCCGGCCGGTAGCCGACCGTCACGTCGGTGAGCGCGAGGACGCGCCGGTCGGCGTGGAGCCCGCTCGGCGGGAGCGCGATCGCGGCCGGCTTCACCGCCGCGATCCGGTCCCGGGCCTCCGCCAGATCGGCCTCGGCGCCGGCGCGCTGGCGCTCGGTGAGGCGCGCGCTCCCGCCCGCCGTCCGCTCCGCGTTGTCCCGGCGAGCCCCGGCCAGGATCCGGGGCAGGTCGCCCTTCGCGGAGCGGCGGTGCCCGGCCGCGTCGCGGCGCTGCTGGCGCTCGACGCGCTCCTGCGCCCGGCGGGCGAGGTCCGTCGCCCGCTTCTCGGCGACCGCGAGGTCGTGCTCGGCCGCGGCGAGACGCGCCGCCTTGGCCTGCCGGAAGGCGTCGAAATTGCCCCGGTAGCGGGTCGCCTCCGCCGGCGCGAGGTCCACGATCGCGTCCATCGCGTCGAGCAGGGCCCGGTCGTGGCTGACCACGATCGCGCCGGCGCGCCACGCCTGCAGAAGTTCCTGGACCGCCCGCCGCCCGTCGCGGTCGAGATCGTTGGTCGGCTCGTCGAGGAGCAGGAAATCCGGCGCGGCGAAGATCGCCGCCGCCAGCGCCGCGCGGGCGCGCTGCCCGCCGGAGAGGCGCCGGAGCGGCGTGTCGGGGTCCACCGCCACGCCCATCCGCGCCAACGCTCCCGTCAGGCGCTCCGCGAGCGTCCAGTCGGCGACGGCGAGCTCGTCGGCCTCCGCCGCACCGGCCTCCGCGCGGCGGAGCAGCGCCAAGCCCGCCGTCGCGCCGAACAGTTCGGCGATGGTCTCGTCGGCGGTCGGGCCCGCGAACTGGCGCAGCAGGGCGACCGTGCCGTCGCGGTGGATGCTGCCGCCCGTCGGCGCGAGGCGGCCGGCCAGGAGGTTCAGGAGCGTGCTCTTGCCGGCGCCGTTGCGGCCGACGATGCCGGTCCGCTCCTGCCCGAAGCTGGCGGTGATGCCGGAGAGGACGGCGCGCCCGTCAGGCGCGGTCCACGCGAGGTTCAGGAGGGAGAGCTGTGCTGGCATGCGGAGAGACGGTCCTGGCGGCAAGGCGTGGCGGCGTTGCAGTCAGGGTCAGTCTCATCGGCGTCTCGGCTCCGGCGGGGGGCCTCCGTAGCGCCGGTCGCGGCCTCTCGCAACGCCGCGGCCGTCGCTTTTTGCGGCGGGATGTCACAAACCGGGATGCTGCATCGTCCTGTCACCGACCGGGACGCCGGAGCGGCAGGGTGCCCCTCGGCCCGGTCCGCGCGGGAGACAGACGTCATGAAGATCGTGGTGATCGGCGGCAGCGGGTTGATCGGCCGGCATCTGACGGCCGAGCTGGAGCGCGCGGGCCATGAGGCCGTCCCCGCCTCCCCGAGCACGGGCGTCGACGCCGTGACCGGCGCCGGCTTGGCCCAGGTTCTCGTCGGCGCCGACACCGTGGTCGATGTGGCGAACGCGCCCTCCTTCGAGGCGGCGGCGGTGCGCGACTTCTTCGAGCGCTCGAGCCGCAACCTCCTCGCCGCCGGCCGGCAAGCGGGCGTCAAGCACCATGTCGCCCTCTCGATCGTCGGCGCGGACCGCGCGGACGGCAACGGCTACTTCCGGGCGAAGGTCGCGCAGGAGCGGCTGATCGCGGCGTCGGGCCTTCCCTACACCATCGTCCGCGCCACCCAGTTCTTCGAGTTCGTCGCGACGATCGCCGAAGCCTTCGCGGTCGGGGAGCGGATCCTCGTGCCGGACGCGGATTTCCAGCCCATCGCGGCGGCGGACGTGGCCGCGGCGCTCGCCGCGGTGGCCGTCGGCGCGCCCGCCGACGGGACGATCGACGTCGCGGGGCCGGAGCGGCTGCCGTTCCGGGCGTTCGTCGCCCGGCGCGTGGCGGCCGCCGGCGACGGCCGCGCGGTGACGGTCGACGCCGCGGCCCGCTACTTCGGTGCCGCGCTGGCGCGAGGCTCCCTGGTCCCCGACGACGCGGCCGCGGCCCGCCTCGGGGATACGCGCTTCGAGACCTGGCTCGCGACGGCATGACGGGACCCGACCTTCCCCGCGGGCGGGCTCCGCCCCGACGCGATCAGGCCTCCGGTCCGGTCATGCCGCCGGGGCGCGGGGACGGGACCGCCGCCTTCGAGGCCCACCGTCCCCGGCTCCTGCGCATCGCCTACCGCATGCTCGGCTCGCGCAGCGAGGCCGAGGACGTCGTGCAGGACGCGTGGCTGCGCTGGGTCGCGGCGGACCGGAGCGGGGTCGCGGCGCCCGACCGGTTCCTCGCGCGCGTCGTGACGCACCTCTGCCTCGACCAGATCAAGTCGGCGCGCGCGCGCCGGGAGAGCTATGTCGGCCCCTGGCTGCCGGAACCGCTGATCGAGCCGCTGGTCGAGCCGGGGGCGGACGGCGTGGACGGCGTGGACGAGGACGACCTCACGCTGACGCTGATGCTCGCGCTCGAGCGGCTGTCTCCCTTGGAACGCGCGGCCTTCCTGCTCCACGACGTGTTCGGTCTGCCGCTCGGCGACGTCGCGGAGACGCTCGGGCGGGCGGCGCCGGCCGTGCGCCAGCTCGCGGCGCGCGCGCCGGAACGTCCGGGCCGCGCGCCCGCGCTTTCCCGTGACCCGCGACGAGGGCGAGCGCGTCGCCCGGGCGTTCTTCGAGGCCTCCGCGAGCGGCGATGTCGCGGGGCTGCGGACGCTGCTCGCCGACCGCGTGACGCTCTCCTCGGACGGGGGCGGCAGGGTGCTCGCCTTCGTCAACCCGATCCGGGGGCTCGAGCGCCTGCTCCGGCTCTACGCGGGCGCGCGGCGCAAGTGGGGCGACGGCCGGGCGGCGCTGATCGGGTTCGTGTGGATCGACGGGCTTCCGGGCTATGTCACCCGCGAGCGCGGCGGCCTCCTGCAGACGACGGCCCTCGCGATCGAGAACGGCCGGATCGACGCCATCTACATCACGCGCAATCCCGACAAGCTCCACCACGTCGCGCGCGCCGTCGCGGCCGGCCCGGGACCCGGCGACGCGGCCGGGCCTGCGGCGCGCCGGTCTTGACGATCCGCCCCGCAGCGCGGCTTGCATGGCGCGCGGCTGGCCCTCGCGGCGCCGCTGGTGAAACGACCCACGCGGACTGATCAACCATGCCGGCGCGCCCGCTCGTCCTGTTTCCCGATCCCCGCCTGACGCGCCCGGCCGAACCGGTCGACGCGTTCGACGCGGCCCTGCGGGCCCTCGCCGACGACGTCCGGGACACGCTCATGGCCGAGAGCGCCATCGGCCTGACCGCCCCGCATATCGGCGTCCCCGCGCGCCTCGTGGTGGTGCGGATGTCGCCGGACGAGAGCGCCCGCGTCTACGTGAACCCCGTCGTGTCCTGGGCGTCCCCCGACACGGAGGTCCACGACGAGGGCAGCGTCAGCATGCCGGGGGTGCGCGAGCGGATCACCCGGGCCGCCCGCATCCGCCTGAGCTACCGCGACCTCGACGGGTCCGCCCACGAGGAGGAGACCGAGGGCTTCCCGGCCGCGGTCCTCCAGCACGAGATCGACCAGCTCGACGGCGTGTTCTGGATCGCCCGCCTGTCGCGCCTGAAGCGCGAGCGATTGCTGAAGCGGTTCGGGAAGGGCCGGCCCGCCTGATCCGGTCGGGGCTCGCGGTGGGCGTCGGCACCCCGCCGCGGCGCGCTGGCAGAGCCGGCACGGGGCGGGCTACCATGGGCGCGACCTCGCCGACCCTCCGGGCTCGCCTCCTCTGAACGGACCCTGCGCATGCATCCTGCCGTCGCCGCCGCCAACGCGTTCAGGGCGGTTCATGACGCCGGTCAGGTCCCGGACTACGAGCGCATCCTGCGGCAGGGCTACAGCCGCTTCCTCGCTCCGGGGGATGTCGTCGTCGACGTCGGCGCCCATACCGGGCTCCACCTCGTCGCGTTCGTCGACATCGTCGGCCCGACCGGCAAGGTCCACGCCTTCGAGCCGATCCCGGTCCTGATGAAGGATCTGGTGGGGCGTTTCGGCCGACGATCCGAAGTCGAGCTGCACGACGTCGCCCTCTCCGACGCGGCGGGGCGCACCGATTTCACGGTCGCGAGCGTGCCCGGCGAGAGCGGGCTCCTCGCCCGCTACTTCAGCAGTCCCGCCATCACGTCCAAGACCATCAAGGTCAGGACGGAGAGGCTCGATACCGCCCTCAGTCACGTCCCCGCGGTGGCCTACATCAAGATGGACATCGAGGGCGGGGAGTTGAACGCTCTGAGCGGCGCGGCCCAGCTCCTCCGGCGATGCCGCCCGATCGTCAGCGTGGAGTACGGCTGGGCCGGCTACTCCGCCTACGGGCACGCGCAGGATTCCCTCTACCGGTTCGCCGAGAGCCACGGCTACATCTGCGCGGACATCACCGGAAACCTGATCGACGATGCGAGCACGTGGCTCGCGGTCAGCGACTACGTGACGTGGGATTTCTTCCTCGTCCCGCAGGAGCGTCGAGCCGACTGGGCCGCCCTGTTCGCGCGCCGCCCGGAGCCCGGACCCGCGTGATCCGGACCCGCGTGATATGGACCCGGGCGGAACGGCGCGGCCGGACCGTCCGCGCGGGGGAACAACGGCTCCGCATGGTGCGTTGCACGCTCCCACCTCTAGGCCGTCCGGCGCGGCCAGCCACCCACCGTGCCCAGTCCCGAAGGTCCACCAGGATCGCGCGCAGGGTATCTCAGATCAACCCGCGTGAAGGGTCGTGACCGTGCCGAACTCGCGGCAGCCGTTTCAATCCTCGTCCGCCGCTAGCGCGCCGCTGGCGAGCCTGCGGCGTGGGTCGGGCCAGCTCTTCGAGAGCGAGCGTCGCCTCAACGCGGTCCTCGACAACGCCTCGGTGTCCATCTTCCTGATGGATGACCGCCAGCACTGCATCTACATGAACCGCGCCGCCGAGCAGTTGACCGGCTGGACGCTGCGGGAAGTCCTCGCCCGCGATTGCCCGCTGCACGACATCGTCCACCACACCTACCCGGACGGAAGGCCCTTCCCGCTGGAGGAGTGCGCGATCGACCGCGCCTTCCCGGAGAACAATCAGGAGCGCGGCGAGGAGGTGTTCGTGCACAGGGACGGGCACTTCTTCCCCGTGGCGTTCACTGCCAGCCCGATCCGCGACGACGCGACCAACATCATCGGGACGATCATCGAGGTCCGCGACATCAGCGAGGAGAAGGCGGCCGCCGAGCGCCAACGCCTGCTGATCAACGAGCTCAATCACCGGGTGAAGAACACTCTCGCCACGGTGCAGTCGATCGCCGCGCAGACCTTCCGCGGGCAGACGGACCAGACGACGCGCGCCGTCTTCGACGCCCGGATGGCGGCCCTGTCCAACGCCCACAACGTGCTGGTCGAGGACAATTGGGAGAGCGCCAGCCTGCGCGGCGTGGTCGAGCGGGCGCTCGCCCCCCACCTTTTGGCAGAGGTCGATGCCGGCCGCTTCCGGTTACAAGGGCCGGACGCGCGACTGCACCCTAAGGTGGCAGTGACGCTGGCAATGGCCCTCCACGAGTTGATGACCAACGCGGCGAAGTACGGCGCCCTGTCGACGCCCGAGGGCGGGGTCGCGGTGACCTGGTCCCTTCACGATCGCGATGACGGCCGTCAGCAGCTCGACCTGCTCTGGGAGGAGCGGGGTGGCCCGCCAGTCACGCCCCCGACCCGGAAGGGGTTCGGCTCACGGCTCATCGAGCGGCAATTGCCGCTGGAGTTCGACGGCAGCGCGGCGATCACCTTCGCGCCGGCGGGCGCGACCTGCCAGATGCGGATCCCGCTGACCCGGCTCGGCTGGATCGGCCAGGAGGCGGTCGAAGGGCCGCGCGCGCCATGACGCCGCTCGCCGGACGCCGGGTCCTGCTGGTCGAGGACGAGAGCCTCGTCGCCATGCTCGCCGAGGACATGCTGCTCGACCTGGGCTGCGAGGTCGTGGTGGCGATGCGCCTCGAGCAGGCCCTGGCCCATGCCCGGACCGAGGCGTTCGATTTGGCGGTGCTCGACGTGAATCTCGGCGAGGCGCGCAGCTACCCGGTCGCCGACCTGCTGCTGGCGCGCGATACGCCGTTCCTGTTCGCCACCGGGTACGGGCAGCACGGCCTGGACGCCGCCTATCAGGCGGTTCCGGTGCTCCAGAAGCCCTACCAGGCGGCGCCGCTCGAGCATCTTCTGCTGCGCCTGTTGAGCCGTGAGGGGCAGAACCGCACGGGCCCGACCGGCCTGCCACCCGCCTGCCGCTGTCGGGCGTCCGAGCCCGCCCACGGGCAGTTCCGCGCCGATCCGATCCGCTGAGGCGCCCGGGCCGGCGCGGGACCGGAGCGACCGAGTACGGCGCCGACCGGCGCGGAAGGGCACCACCGTGATCGATCTCAACACGGCGACGGCCGAGGAACTGGACAGCGTTCCGGCACTCAAGGGCCACGGCTTCGAGATCGTGCGCTACCGGGAGGAGCGCGGCCGGTTCACCAGCCTGCGGCAGCTCGACGAGGTGCCAGGCCTCAGCGGCAAGACCGACGGTGTCGCCGATCAGGTCACGATCGCGGACAGTCCTTAGCGCCGGTCCCGACCGGTCCGGCGCGGATCTCGGTCAGGCCCGAGATCCGTCGGGAGAGGTCTGCTCTCGCGAAGCGCCCGGTCGGGGATCAGATCCGTCCGGACGAGGCACATCCGGACCCAGCGGCTCTACGGCGCGCTCCACCTCGAAGCGTCCTGCCGCTCCCCAACGCCCTCCCGCACGGGGGAGGGGGCACGGCGCGGCTGACATGCTTTCGCCGCCTGTCCGTGTGATGGGCTGCGCGAGCGGCGTGAAAGCCGCGCGGGTCGACGACGCCCGCGCAAGCCCGAGCTTCGAGAAGCAACGATGGACATGCAGGTCGAGAAAGCCCAGGGCCGGCCTCTGAAAGGCATCGACCGGAACAAGGTGATCGCGCAGTCGCTGCGGCAGTTCGCGCGCCTCCCGGGCCTGCCCGACACCAAGAAGGGCGTGCGCTCGTACCAGAGCCACGTCAAAAGCGACCCCTGGCTGCCGCTCCTGTTCGTCGTCTGCTTCGTCCTGCCGACCCTGGCCGCCGGGATCTACTACGGGCTGATCGCCTCCGACCGCTACGTCACCGAGGCGCGGTTCGCGATCCGGCCGACCATCGGCACAGCCGACAAGGCGACGCCCGACACGGTCGGCACGAATGCCGGTGTGATCAAGGCGACCGTCGCCCAGGAAACGCTCATCGCGCAGGAATACATCCACAGCCGGCCCATGGTCGAAGCGGTCGCGGCGGAACTCCCGATCCGCGCGTGGTTCGGTCGGGACGACATCGACATGTTCTCCCGCTTCAACCCGGAGAAGCCGGTCGAGAAGTTTCTGCGGTACTGGCGCCGCCGGGTCGACGTCGACGTCGAATCGGCGTCCGGCATCATGTCGCTGACCGTCGAGGCCTTCGATCCCGACGAGTCGCTCGCCATCACCAAGGCGGTCATGACGGATACGGAGCGGATGCTGAACGACCTCAGCCTGCCATCCCGGAAGGACGCCCTCGACGTGAGCACGCGCGTCCTGAAGCTCGCGGAGGAGCGCGAGGCCAAGGCCAACGCCGCCCTGAACGAGCTGCGCAACCGCGAGGGCGTGCTCGACGTCATCAAGTCGAACACCGCCACCATCAAGTCGGTCTCGGAACTGCGGGAGACGCGCACCAAGCTCGCCGTCCAGCTGGCGGTGCTCCAGCGGGACCTCGGCCCGCAATCCCGCAGCATCGTCGACCTGAAGCAGCAGATCGGCGATCTCGACGCGAACATCGCGCGGGTCCAGCAGCAGCTGGCCGGCACCGCGCCGACCGAGAAGCGGCGCCTCTCGGACGCGCTCACGCGGTTCGAGGATCTCGAGCACGAGCGCGAGAATGCCGAGAAGTATCACCGCGACGTGCAGCTGGCCTATGACCGGGCCCGCATCGTGGCCCAGCAGCAGGTCGTGGCCCTGGTGCCGATCGTCGAGCCCATCAAGGCCGGATCCTCGACCGAGCCGCGCCGCATCCTGATGACGAGCATCATCACCGCCGGCGCCGCCGTGCTGTTCGCGGCCGCGATGTTCACCCGCCGCATGCTCATCACCTGATCCCGAGCCGGGTCGGCGCGCGGACGCGGTCGGGACGGTCCGCGGCCCGCCGGCAGCGCCGACGAAAAAGCCCGCCGCGGCGAACCGGGCGGGCTGAGGGAGTGCTTGGGAGGAAGCGCAACCGTACGGCGGGCCCTGCTGGCATGCCAGATGCCGAATCGCAGGGCAGGTCTGCGAAATCGGGCGGTCTCCCGATGGAATACTTTTCCTGAACGCCTCAATAGGCCGGGCCGACGGACTCCGGGGCCGCCCGCGACGATCCTAGGCGGCCGCCGCCCGGGACCGCGTCCGCTCCTCGAGGCCGCGGATCGTCGCGGCGAGCAGGCTGTCCAGGGCGTCGCACGCGTCCGCCCGCTCGACGCAGGCCGCGTTCCGCGCGTCCTCCTCGATGACGCGCAGCCGCGCCACGAGGACGCGCGCGCCGACATTCGCGCTCATCGACTTGAGGCTGTGCGCGGCCCGGGCGATCGCCGGCTGGTCGGAGGCGGCGAGGGCGGCTCTCAGACCGGCGAGCGCCACCGGACCCTGCGACCGATACAGGTCGAGGACGCGTTCGAGGAAGGCGCCGTCCCCGAGGCCGAGCAGCCGGTCGATCACCTCGGCGTCGATGAGGTCGTCGGCGGCGTTCGCGACGGCCGGCGCGGCGAGCGGAGCGACCGGGGCCGGCGTCACGGTATGCGCCGCGGCGGCAGCCGGCGCGACGCGGAGCGCCGGGACCTGCGCCTGCAGCAGGTCGGCGAGTTGCCGCAGCGTGAAGGGCTTCAGGAGCGTCCCGTCCATGCCGGCCGCCGCCGCGGCGTCGGCGGCCTCGCCGAGGACGTGCGCCGTGAGGGCGACGATCGGGACGCGCCCGCCGGTGGCCGCCTCGCGCTGCCGGATCCGCCGCGCGGCCGCGAAGCCGTCCAGGACCGGCATGCTGCCGTCCATCAGGATCAGGTCGAAGCGTTGCGTCTCGGCGGCCGCCACCGCCGCGGCCCCGTCCTCGACGGTCACGACATCGGTCACGCCGCAGCGGGCCAGCGCCTCGAGGGCCACCTCGCGGTTGACCGCGCTGTCATCGGCGACGAGCACTCGCGCGGCCGGGAAGCGCGGGAGCGCCTCGTCCGTGACGGCGGGCGAGGCCGGGGAGGCGGCCGCGGCGAGGGCGTCACCCGCGGCCAGCGCTGCCAGGACGGGCTGCCACTCCGCCTGGGTCACCGGCCAGCGCAGCACCGCGTCGGCGAGACCGGCGCGGAGCGCCGCGTCGGCCGCGCCGTCGCCCGGTCCCGCGACCGCGAGCACCCGCACGGCCCGGTCCGGCCGGCGGCCCGCCGCCACGAGGGCGGCCGCGTCGCCGATCCAGTGGTCGGCGGCGCTCCCCGGCGCGACCGGCGCGAAGCCGGCCGCGCGCAGGCCGGCCGCGAGGGCGGCGCGGGTGGCGGGACCGGCCGTGTCGAGCGCGATCGCGGCCGGCACCGCGTCGCGGCGCCGGACCGGGCGGGCCGGCTCGGCGACCGTGACGGGGATGCGCGCCGAGAAGGTTGAGCCGGCGCCGACGCGGCTCGTCACCGCCACGGTGCCGCCCATCGCGGCGACGATCTGATGGGCGATCGAGAGCCCGAGGCCGGTGCCGCCGAACCGGCGGGTCGTCGACTGGTCGGCCTGCGAGAAGGCCGAGAAGATCGTCGCCAGCTTGTCCTGCGGGATGCCGATCCCGGTGTCGGAGACGGCGATCACGAGGCACCCGTCGGCGGCATCGACCGTCATCCGGACGGCGACGTGGCCAGCCTGGGTGAACTTCAGCGCGTTCGACACGAAGTTGCTCAGCACCTGCCCGAGGCGGACCGGGTCGCCGAGGATCGCCCGCGGTACCTCCGGCCCGACCTCGGCCGCGAGGTCGAGCCCGGCCGTCCGGGCCCGCTCGGCGAAGAGCGTCACCGCGGTGTCGGCGAGTTCGGCGGGGCTCACGGGCACGCGCTCGAGCTCGAGCTTGCCCGCCTCGACCTTCGCGAAGTCGAGGATGTCGTTGATGATCGCCAGGAGCGACCGGCCGGACCGGGCGATGACCTCGGCGTAGCGGCGCTGGCGCGCCGGCAGGTCGGACCCCGCCAGCAGCTCGGCCATGACCAGGACGCCGTTCATCGGGGTCCGGATCTCGTGGCTCATCGTGGCCAGGAAGGCCGACTTGGCGGCGTTGGCGGCGTCGGCGGCCTGCTTGGCCTCGCTCAGGTCGGCCGTCCGGGCGCTGACCTCCGCCTCGAGGTGGGCGCTGTGGGCGGCGAGGCGGTGATCGCGCTCGTTCACCGCGGAGAGCAGGTCGTTGAAGGTCCGCGCCAGCGCGCCGACCTCGTCGTCGCCGCCCACGGGCGCGCGCTGCGCGTAGTCGTGGCGCAGGCGGACCGCCTCCATGGTGCGGGCGAGGGCGGCGAGCGGGCGCGTGACGCTGCGCTGCAGGTAGAGCGACACGCCGACGCCGATCGCGACGGCGAGCAGCGCCGCCAGCGCGGCGTTCTGCGCAGCGGCCCAGAGATGGCCGAGGATGTCGTCGGTCTCGCCGATCAGCACGACCCGGCCGACCGGGACCCCGTTCTCCACGATCGGCGCGGTCGCCTGGAGGCTGCGGGTGGCGAGCAGGTGCAGGAGCGACAGGTCCGCGCCGTCCTGGGCGGCGTCCCGGGTCAGGCGCAGGCCGATCCCCTGCTCGGCGAGCACGGACCCGTCCGGACGCTCGATCGCCCCGTAGACGATGGACGGCACTTTGCCGATCGCCCGCAGCGACGCGTCCGCCCCGTCGGCGTCGCCCGCCGCGGTGGCCCGGGCGCCGCCATGCGCGAAGACCTGCGCGACGGCCTCCAGCGCCGCCTGCTTGTCGGCGGCGTAGCGGGCGACCTCGCGCCAGACCGACAGGGCCGCCGCCAGGACGAGCGCCGCCGTGACGGCGCCGGTCACCGCCAGAGCCAGCCGGCCCGCCAGGGAGCGCCTCGGCCTCAGCCACGCGAGATGCACGCTCGGCTCCTTCAGGTGGCCCGGTCGGGCCCGATCGCGGGGGGGGGACGGGGAGGGGCGGTAGGGCGACGGTACCGGGGAGCGGATCAGGCGGCGGCGCGCAGGCAGGTCCGCGCCACCGCGTCCCAGCCCGCGAGGAACGCCTCGACGCAGCGCGGGTCGAAGTGGCGGCCGGCTTGGTCCGCCACGAAGGCCCGCGCCCGCTCGAGCGGCCAGGCTGCCTTGTAGGGCCGCTCGGTCACCAGGGCGTCGAACACGTCCGCCACCGCCACGATGCGGCCCGAGAGCGGGATCCCCTCGCCGCGCAGGCCCTTCGGGTAGCCGGTTCCGTCCCAGCGCTCGTGGTGGCTCTCGGCGATCTCGGCGGCGAGCCGCACGACGTCGGAGGTGCTGCCCTCCAGGATCCGCCGGCCGCGCTCGGCGTGCTTCTCCATCTCGGCGCGCTCCTCGGCGGAGAGCGGTCCGGGCTTGAGCAGGATCGCGTCGGGCACGCCGATCTTGCCGACGTCGTGCATCGTGGAGGCGAGCTTCAGGATCCGGATCTCCTCCGGGCCGAAGCCGAGGTTCCGGGCGATGACGCCCACGTAGCCGGCCACCCGGGCGATGTGGTCGCCGGTATCGGTGTCGCGGTGCTCGGCGGCCCGCATCAGCAGGGCGATGATCTCGCGCTCCCGCGCCTCGATGACGGCGACCGCCGCCGCGACCTCGCGGGCGAGCCACGCGGCCCGGTCCTGCTCCTGCCGGTGGGCCGCGCTGATCTTCATCAGGTTGGTGATGCGGGCCTGGATCTCCACGGGATCGCAGGGCTTGCCGAGGAAGTCGGTCGCGCCCGCGCGCAGGGCCTCGTGGCGCAGGCTGCGCTGGTCGAGGCTCGTCACCATCACGATCGGCACGTGCGCGAAGCCCGGGACCGCCCGCGCCGCCGCGATCACCTCGAGGCCCGTCAGGCCGGGCATGTCGTAGTCGGTGACGACGACCCCGATCCGGTCGACATGCGCCCGCAGGAAGTCGAGCGCCGTCACGGGACACGTGAAGGCGACCGGCTCGCAGTCGGCCACGGGCTTGAGCGCCTGCATGATCAGCAGGTTGTTCATCTCGGAATCGTCCAGGATCAGCGCGAGCACCGTGTCACTCCCAGGCGACGAGTAGTCGACGCAGGATCCGCATCGCGTCCTCCCTACTGGGACAGCAGCAGCTTGCCCGAGAGGGGTCCGACCCCCTTCGGCACCGGCACGCTGGTCCCGTCGTAATTCGCGTTCAGATAGAGGTTCGGGCCCTGGTACAGGTTGACCTGCTGGGCCACGATCACCGTGTAGGCCGACTGGTCGGCGACGGGCTTGTCGGCGTCGATCACCACGCGGCCGGCCGGCAGGTAGAGCGTCCCCAGCATGGTCCGCGCGTTGTCGCTGATGATGCGGTAGGTCCGCATGGGCTTGGTCGCGGCCAGCGGCGGCGGGGTCGGCGGCGGTGGCGGCGGCCCGGGCAGCAGCGGCGTGGCGATCTGGTCCACCAGGCCGGCGAGGATCGCCGCGGGGTCGACGGGATCGCTGACCGAGCGCTCTTCCATCATCAGCAGGCCGGCCATGGGGCCGGTGGTCGGCGCCGACAGGCTGACCGTGGTCTTCTTGTCGAAGAGCAGACCGCCCTTGTTGCCGGTGAAGTAGAAGGCGACGTCGGTCCCCGTCATGGCGGCATTCTTGTCGACGATGAGCGGGCCGTCCTTCATCACGTAGATGCCGGCGCGCAGCGTCACGGAGGCGTTCTTGGTGATGTACAGGCCGCCGCAATAGGTGCCCGGATCGAGGGTGACGCTCTGGTCGACGATGTTGCCGGAGGTGTCGCGCTTGCTGTTCGCCGAGGACGGGATCGCCGTGCACGCGCCGACCGGCGGCGCTGCTCGGTCCTTCAGGGGGTCCTGGATCGGCGGGCAACCCGTCTGCGGCGGCGGCGCGAAATTCGCGCGGGCGCCGTCGAAGCCGCCCGCCGTGCAGATCGTCTGCGCCCGGGCATAGGCGCTGTCCTTGCCGACCATGCCGCGCGGGCTCTGCGAGTTGCTGTAGAGCGAGCAATCCTGGGCGGTCACCTCGGCGCTCTTCTCCAGCTCGAACGCGCCGGCGGCGAGCGGGTCCAGCGTCAGGAGACACAGGCGCATCTTGCCGACGACGCGGACCGTCGAGCGGACCGAGACCTTGACGGTGGGCACCCCGACGAAGCCGCCGAAAGCGAGCTTGACGGTCTCGTCGACCGTCGTGGCGACGCTGGTCTTGTCGTCCGCCACGTCGACCCGGAGGGCGTAGGGACTCTCGGGCCGCGGCGCCGCCTGGGCGTGGACTGTGTCGACCACGATGCTCTTGGCCGCCGCCGAGGTCGAGACGGCGAGCTTGAGGTAGTTGCCGGCCGCGAGGACTCCGGCATCGGCCGCGTTCTGGAGCTGGCTGCGCCGCGAGGCGAGGCGGGCGTAATCGATGCCGCCCCCGGTCAGGCCGAGCAGCACCACGGCGCTCAGGCCGAAGGTCAGGGCGACCGAGCCCGACCGGTCCGTCAGGGCCCGCGGGCCGGCGCGGAGCACTCTCCAGAACAGGGAAATGGACGCGTCTCCCAGGGCGGGACCGGATCGGCGGCTGCGGCGGCACCGGCCACCGAACCGTTGGCCTAAGGCACAGCTCCTAAAAATCCGTGGCGTCCGAGCACCGCGAAGCTATCGCCACGCGATAGAGCCGCCTTTAGCTGTGAACAACTTCTATATGCGGCCGCACAATGCCCGGCACGGTCTCGACGACTGATCGCCTCACCGGCCTGCCGCCGGATGAACACAACGGCACACAACCTCAGGGTGAAATTGCGTCCTCATCACAGATCGCGGCCGCAAAATCTTGCTGAACCCGCAATTTCTACCCAGATTTGAACCGTTTTTAAACGGCCTCATCATAGGGTTATTTCTGTCCGCGCCTCTACGGCCGGACGGCGGCAGGCACGGACCTGCAGAGTTCGTTTGGCATGATGGGCATCTTTCGGCGCGTCGCGACCGTCCGCCGTCCGGGCGGGACCGAGGGCCGCGCCGGCACGGCCGGACGCGTCCGACGGTTCGCCGGCCACCGGACCGGCGCCTCCGCGGTGGAGTTCGCGCTCCTGGCCGCGCCGTTCCTGGCCCTCCTGGGCGTCGTGGCGGAATCCGGCGTCATCGCGATCGAGCAGCAGACGCTGGACATCGCGGTCGACCGGAGTGTCCGGCAGCTGCGAACCGGCACCTTCCAGGACGGCTCCGACGGCGGCGATCCGAGCGAGCGCCTCCGCAGGATCGTCTGCACCGGCCCCTCGGCGCTGTTCCCCTGCGCCGACCTGCGCCTCGACGTCTCCCGGACGCCCTCGTTCTCGACCTCGCAGCCGGCGGAGCCGTTCGACAAGACCACGAAGACCTGGACGCCGGGCTTCGGCCAGCGCTTCGAGTGCCCGCAGGGCGGCGACACCGTCACGGTCCGGGTCGCCGTGCCGGTGATGCGGCTGTTCCAGATGCTGGATTTCACCGGCCGGATCATGGCCGACAAGACTCAGCTGCTGGTCACGACCGAGATCTTCCGGGCCGAGGATTACGAGCCCAAGCCGTGCTGAGCGGTCGCCTGCGCGCCCGCCTGATCCGCCTGATCGGCGACCGGGAGGGCGTGAGCGCGATCGAGTTCAGCGTGATCGCCCCGATCCTGCTGCTGATCCTGATGGGGTCGATCGAGCTGCCCCGCGCCTACATGATCGGGAAGCGGCTCGACAACGCGGCGGCCACGATGGCGGACCTGATCTCACGCGGCAGCTACGCCGACCTCAAGCCGGTCTTCGCCGCGACGAGCGCGATCTCCAACCCCTACGACGTGAGCCGGGCGAGCATCGTGCTCACGGCGGCGGGCACCTACAGCGACGGCAGCTCGGCGGCGACCAAGGTCTGCTCGAGCGCCGAGTCCAACGGACAGGCCCGCACGGCGGGCTCCTCGCTCGGCGCACCGCCCGCCGGGATGACCCGGAACGGCGACCGCTTCGTCGTGTCAGAAGTCACGATGACCTACCACCCGATCTTCCCGGTCCTCTCGAACCTGACGCGGTGGACCTTCCGGTACAAGAAGATCTGGCCGGTGCGCGGCGGCGAGATCTACAACGGGCAGAGCGAGGTGGTTCTGCCGGGGGGAAAACCCTGCCCGGCCTGACGGCTAGGCTGACGCTTCGTACCGGCCCGGCTTTGCGGCCGGCGCCACCGGATGACCCGGTGACGCCGGATCGCGGACACGCCCCGCCTCAGCGGGCCGGGACCGCGGTGGCGACGACCCGGCGCGAGGCCGGGCTCGCCGGGACGAGACGCGGCGTCGTGGCCAGCTCGGAGGCCGGCCGCACGGCGGCCGTGGGACGGGCCTGCTCGCGATAGAGCGGCGGGGTCAGCGCGATGCTCTCGTCGGCGCGAGCGGCCCCGATCATCGGAACGGCAGCGAGGGCGGCGAGAACGATGGTGCGAACGGTCATGATCTGAAGTCCTCTCGTTGTCCGGGGCGTGCCCGGCTTCGAGGGGATATCTACGCTGCAGAGCAACATGATCCAAACAGATGCAATCGATTTCTATTATCGATCTTGTCAATGATGGATCGCCGGTGAAACTGCCGGTCGGCGCCGCCGTCTGCCTGGCTCGCATTCTGCATCCCCGGCCCGCCGAGCGGCCGGCGCGGAGTGGAGGCGTTGCTGGACTCGGACCGTGACCGGGTCGTCCTATGACGGACGGCCCCAGCGGACGGACCGAGTTAATGCAAAATTAAAACTCCCCCCCGAATGTCGGGCGCGCGGTCGAAAATCTTCGAAATACCAGAGGTTTAGCGCGTAAAATTTTATCTGTTCGCGCGGAAGGAGACGGCCCGTTGCTGGTTGCGGCCCTGCTTTTCGCGGTGGGCATATGGGAGGGCTGGCGGTATCGGGCATCGGTTCTGATGGCCAGCTCGATGCTGGTCACCCTCGGGTGGCTGGCCCTCTCGATCTTCGTCTGGGCCCAGTTCGACGCCGAGAAGGTGCTGCTGCTCTTCGCCTACCTCACCGCTCTCCAGGCCGGCTATCTCGTCGGGGCCTATATCAGCGCCGATACCGGCCCGAGCCGCTGACCGGTCCGGCGACGCCGCCGGGATTGAGGTCCGGCCGGCAGACGCATACTCGGCGCGGGCTCAGTGGCCGAGCGCGACCGGGATGCTGAGATCGACGATCCCGTCCACACCCAGGAGTGCGGCGGGCGGCGCGGGCGCCGGACTGATCCCCTGCACGGCGCGGAGCGCCCGTTGATCGAGCTTCGCCGAGCCCGAGCTCTCCTCGATCTCCGCGCCCTGAACCGCACCGTCCGCGGCGATCTGCACGTGGACGACCACGGTTCCGCGGCCACGGCTCGGTCCCGGCCGCGTCCCGGCGCGGTCCGCGGCATCGATCCGCGTGACGAGGTCGGAGAGCCAGGCCCGCGCTGCGGGTCCCGTTGCGGTCCGCGCCGCCACCGCCGCCGACGAAAGGGCGAGGCCGAACACGACGGCAGCGGCGATCACGGCGCGCGGCAGCATGGGGAGCGGCGACATGGGGAACAGCGGCTCCTCGAGCCCGGGATCGGGGATCGACCCTACGCGCAGAGGCGGGTCCCTAGCGACCCCGTCCGCCGGTCGCCGTCACGAGACAGCGGTGGATTTCCAGCCCTTCGGTCCCGCGGCGGCCAGCATGATGTCGTCGCTGCCGACCTCGAGGCCGGTGTAGCCCAGCATCTCGGCGAGCTGCGTCCGGGCCCGCCAGACCCGGCTCTTCACCGTGCCGATGCGGCACTGCATGACGGCGGCGGTCTCCTCGTAAGTGAGGTTCTCGATCGCCACGAGCACCAGCGCCTGCCGCATCGGCGGCGCCAGGCGGTCGAGGGCGGCCTGGACGTCGCTCAGGTCGAGATGGCCACCCTGCTCTGGCAGCGAGACCATCCGCTCCGCCTGCGCGCCATCCTCGTCCTGCACCTCGCGCCCACGCTTGCGGTGCTCGTTGTAGAACTGGTTGCGCATGATGGTGAACAGCCACGCTTCCAGGTTCGTGCCCGGCGCGAAGCTCGCGCGCGAGCGCCAGGCCCGGAGGAGCGTGTTCTGCAGGAGGTCGTCGGCACCGACATGGCTGCGCAGGAGCGAGCGGGCGAAGCGCTGCAGGTTCGGCACCAGGGCGAGGAGCGAGGCCTGGAACGCCTTCTCGCGTCCGTCCTGCGCCCGGCCGAAGGCGCCGTCGAGCAGCCTCAGCAGTTCGGCGAAGCGATCCGCGATGGTCGGCTCGACGTTGTCCTGCGCGTAGGTCGCCGCGAGCAGATGGCCGAGGTGATACTGCACGCTGTCGGGGAGCCGGGGGCCCTGCGCGTCGATTGTATCAGCGTCGAGCGAGAGTTCGAGCATGATAGCCGATCACCTGAAGGGTACGAAAAATCGCGTGGCGCCATTAATCGCTGAATACGCCGCATCCGCCGCATCCGCCGCAACATAGATCAGCGGATGGGCACATCTTCGGATCAATATATGCTGGCATCCGCGACAATCGCGACAGATATGTCGACGGAAAGAGGGAGTTCGATGAGGTCATACGCACCGGAAAACTGTTCGCCGCACGGCCGTATCTGCGGCAGCGCACGCGAAGATCTCGCTGCTGCGAATGCCCGCCCCGAGCGGGGCGGCCGCAGGACGCTCTCGACCGCGGGATCGCGCCCATGACCCGGCTCTCGGATCTCGAGGACGATCCCGCCTTCCAGGAGGCCGTCCTCGCCGTTCGGGGCGCGGCCAGCACCCTGAGCGGCCGGGCCGTGACCGTCGAGGAGGCCCGGTTCCTCGTCGGCATCGCCCTGACGACCTTCGCGCATGCCGGCGGTCTCGAGGAGCCCAGCCGCAGCCGGCTGGCCCGTTTCTCGGCGCGCATCGGGCCAGGCACCGTCGTCGAGACGCTGACCAAGCACTGAGCGTGGGCGCCGGGGGGTGCGGGCCGGCCGCCCGCGCCTATCCGGCCTCCGCCATGGCCGCCCGCAGAACCCGAAGGAGGTCCGCCATCACCGCCTCCCGGTCCGGATCGCGCGCCGCGAGGCGGAGCCCCGCGGCGACGTGCTGGTCGATGATCAGGAGGCCGACCTCGCGCAATGCCGCGGTGGCGGCCCGGATCTGCTGGATCTCGTCGAGGCAGTGCCTGTCGGCCTCGACCATCGCCCGCAATCCTCGAACCTGACCCTCGATCCGCGCCAGTCGCCGGACCAGCGGGGCGCGCTCCGCGTCGGTCCGGGCGAGGCAGACACGACCGTCGACGAGCGTGCCGCGTGTCACCGTCCTGCGAGCCACCTGTTCCCGTCCGCGCGCGGGTCGCGGCGCACCGGAGCGCCGCGACCTCGGGTGAGCCGTCCCGGCCGGCGGATCAGCCGATCTGCTGGCTCTCGGCACCGCTGTCGGGCCGGGCCGGGCCGAGCACCGGCTCCTCGCCCATCGGCTGGTTCTGGACGACGCTGAACTCGCCCTTGCCGTCGAGCGACGGGCCCTGGGTCCAGCGCCCGGCCGGCGGCGGCGAACCGTCCGCCGACGTCGAGAAGAAGTTGTAGTTGAACTTCTGGTTCTCCTTCTCCTGCGGGAAGGAGTTCGGGATCGGCAGCGTTCCGGCGTGGCCGCCGAGTTCCTCGATCACCGCCAGCCATTGCTGCTGGTGCATCGTGTCCCGGGCGATGAGGAAGCTCCACATGTCGCGCATGCCCGCATCATTGGTGGCGTTGTAGAGCCGCACCGCCAGGACGCGCCCGGTGCTCTCGGCGGCGACGTTGCAGTACATGTCGGCCGCGATGTTGCCGCTGGCGTAGATGTGGCTCATGTCGAAGGACTGGCCGTCGGAATTACCCGGGAAGGCGGCCATGCCGGTCGACAGCAGCGTCTTGTGCAGCATGCCCTCGGCGATGTGGCGCGGGTTCTCGCCGCCCATCACGGCACCGACGATCGCGTCGGCCGCCCCGGCCTCCTGGACCTTGGTAGGGGCATTCTCGAGGTTCAGCGCCACCGCAGTCGCGAGCATCTCGATATGGCCGATCTCCTCGGTGGCCGTATTGAGCAGCATGTCGCGGTACTTGGTCGTCGGGGCGCGGTTCCCCCAGGCCTGGAAGAAGTACTGGAAGGCGACCCGGATCTCGCCCTCGATGCCGCCAATCGCCTGCTGGAGCATGCGGGCGTAGATCGGGTCGGGGCTGTCGACCTTGACCGGGTACTGAAGCCGCTTGTCGTGATAGTACATGATGTCTGTCCCTCGCGAGAGGCACGGCGTGCTCAAGCCCACCGCACGATCGGCCGTCGGCCCGGTACTCCGTGGGAGCATCGCGCCTCGCACTCTGTCCAACCCCGCCTCGGGACCACGGTTCGATCTTTCGCGAATTTTATAACGATCAATATTTGACCGAACGCATTTTCCCGCGCCGCGCCAGGGTATTGTCGTGAAAATCCACGATCAGGGCCGCGCCTAACCGGCCAGAATTACACAATGTAAGTTAAGGGCGCTTCACCCATGTTAAGGGGGCGCCGCGAATGACCGGATCAGCGGCCCCTTTCTCTGCCCGCGATGCGCCGCGTGAGCGCGCTCGGTGGTCGGACAGGGGACAGTTCTCTCGGGATCGCCGGGCGCGCGCGGCGCGGCCGCGGAACGCGCCGCTCTACGAGCGCCTACAGGAGCCCGGTGCGCCGGGCGAGCATGATCCCGAAGGCGAGGCAGGCGGCGAGGCTGACGGCCAGCATGGCGACGTTGGTCCAGAACCGGACCGGCCGGCTGGACCCGTCGATCCCGCTCGCCCGCAGCCGCACCCACGGCACGTAGAGGTAGAGGGCGATCAGCGTCAGGATCAGGAACGCGAAGGTGGCGACCCGCCCGGTGATCAGGGCCGCGCCGGCCAGGACCGCCCATCCGATGACGAGGCCCAGCATGGTGAACAGGGCTGTCGAGTTCACGTCCGCGCGTCCCCTTCAGCGGATGGTGTCGGCCGGGCAGCCGACGCGATCCTCAGTCTGCGACGGGTTCCGCTAGGGAACCGTTAGCATCGTCCGGACTGTTTGCGAGATCGGGAAGGTTTCTGGTGCTGCGAGAGAGGATTGAACTCTCGACCTCTTCATTACCAATGAAGTGCTCTACCACTGAGCTACCGCAGCAGGTGACCGGGGCGCTCCCGCGAGGGCGTCTCCGTCCGGCCGAGTGGGGCCATAACGGATCGCCGCCGGGTTGGCAACGCCGTGTTGCGCTTCCGCGCCGTTTTAGGTGCGCGATGCGGCCCGGATCAGGGCGGCGAGCCCGGGCTCGGACACGGCCTCGGCGGCGTCCGACGGGGTGAACCATCGGAGTTCCCGCTGGCGCGCCTCCGGGAAATGCTTGAGCTGCTTGCGCACCTCCAGCGGAAACACCTTCACCTGGCACAGGACGGTGTCGAGGTTCCTCAGACGCTTCCGGTAGAGGTACAGCCCGATCGGCCGCTTGCCGACCGCACCGCGCAGGCCGGCCTCCTCGTAGGCCTCCCGCGCGGCCGCCTCGAACGGCTTGCGACCCTTCATCGGCCATCCCTTGGGGATGACCCAGCGGCGGCTCTCCCGGGAGGTCACCAGCAGGATCTTGGTCTTGCCGTCCCGCCCGTGCCGGAACGGCAGGGCCCCGACCTGCCGGCGCGGCTCGCCGTCCTCCTCGAGGACGGTCACGGGCGCACCCGGCGACGCGGGACGCCCCTCCGATCCGACCGGATCGACGGCGCGCGCGGGCTGTGAGCGGGCTGGGGGATGATCGGATCCTCGGTCGGCAGCTCACGACAAGCTACACGGCGCGCCGGCTCATTCAACTTGCAATAGTCGAACGCCCCGGCGTGTCCGTGACCCCGCGGCGCTCCTGTCATCTCGCGCTCGGACGGCCGGCGCGCCGTGAAACCGGTCACCCGATCCGACGAACCGGCCGCTCACCCGAGCCGGAAGGCGGCAACGCCGCAGACGCCATCCCGGCCGAGACCGGGTCGGCACCGGCCGCCTTCGAGGCGCTCGCCTTCGCCGGAAGGACGGTCGGGATCGGCCCGGTGGAGGTCGACGCCGCGGACGCGACCGAGGCCGAGGACGCGGCCTTGGCCGACGCGGAGGTCGACGCGGGTGTCGGCGACGGGACCGGAGCAGTCGCGGCGGCGGGGGACACGGTCGAAGGCGACACGGGGACCGATGAGGCGAGCGGTCTGGCGCCCGGCGCCGCGGCGTTCGGGGCCGCCGGCACGAGGGCCGGGCCGGCGGCGTCCGCCTCCGGCTCCACCGCGGGCGCGGCACCGAGCGTGTTCGGGGGCTCGCGCCACGCGAAGGCGTCGAGGCGCCCGGTCACCGGCGAGACCGGCGCCCAGGTATCGGTGGCGATGCCGTCGGCGATCCACACGCGGTCGCGCGGGGCGCGGGCGGCCCGGGCCAGCCACTCGCGGGCCTGACCGGAAGCGGCCCCGTGCTCGGCCTCCTCGATGGCCGCCATCATCAGGCAGGCCCGGGCGGTCGGACGGTCGGAGAGCAGGGGCTTCACGGCCTCGCGGGCCCGCTTGTAGTCCCGCGCGTCGAGGGCGGCCTGGCCCAGGGCGAGGCGGGATTCGGGGTCCCAGACCGACAGCTTCGCCAGGACTTCGGCGCGGGCGAGGCGGTCGCGGACCGAATCGCCGGGACGCAGGCCCAGATAGACCTTCGCGAGGTCGGGATGGGGATTGGCCTTCCAGGCCGCCTCGACGATCCGGGCGGCCTTCTTGACGTCGCCGCGACGGGCGAGGAGGCGGCCGGCGATGCAGGCCGCCGGCACGAGGTCGGGGGCGAGCTTGACCGCCTGCAGGGCCCGCTCCGTGGCGATCTCCGGCTCGCCGGCCTCGCGCTCGCCAGCGATGGCGGTGAGGAGCACCGCCCGCTGGCGTCGGGCCGCGGCCTTGTCGATCAGTCCGAGGGACGAGCGGCGCTCGATCGTCTCCAGGGCGGCCGCCCAGTCGCCGTCGGCGCTCTGCGCCTCCAGAAGGGCCTCGTTGGCCCAGGTCACGCTCGGGGCGAGGCGGGCGGCCTCGGTGGCGTAGGCGCGGGCGGCCGTCTCGTCCTCGCGGCGCCGGGCCTCGACGAACAGGCCGCGCAGGCCCAGGACCCGGGTCTCGGGATCGTCGACCATGCGCTGGAAGGCGCTCTCGGCCGCGTCCCGGTCGCCGGAGATCTGCGCCGCCTGCGCCTTCAGCAGCAGGGTCAGCGGCTCGGTGCCGAGGAGCCGCTCGGCGTCGCCCGCGAAGCGGCGGGCCGCCAGGGGATCGCCCGAGCCCACCGCCACCATGCCGCGGGAGAGGGCCGAGAGGCCCTTGGCCCGGCGCCGCTCGGCCGAGCCGCGGACCAGGGCCTCGGGCAGGCCGATGACACCGCGCACGATCGCCCAGAGGACGCCCAGGACGATCGCCGCCGCGATCACGCCGACGAGGGCGACCGCGAGGCTGGTGCCGATCTGGTAGCCGTTCCAGACGACGGTGACGGTGCCGGGCCTGTCGGCGATCCAGACCGCCCCGAAGGCGGCGAGTGCGAGCAGGGCCAGGAAGGCGAGGGCGCGCCACATGGGGTCAGTATCTCCTGTCGGCGGCCGGCTGGCGGCCGTCGCGGGGTGCGGGAGGAGCGGGGCGCCTGCGCGCCCGCTCGGAGATGGTGCGGCCGCGCAGCGCGCGGATCGGGGCCCTCACCGGCCTAGCGCCCGGGGGCGGCCTGGGCCGGCTGGGCGGCGCCGACCGGCAGGGCCTTGAAGGCGCCGTCGAGCAGCGCGCGCACGGCCTGCTCGGCCTCGGCCCGGGCCTTGAGCTTGGCGCCGAAATCCCCGGCCTGCTCCCGGGCCTCGGCCGGGAGCGCCGCGAAGGCCGCCGAGGCCGCCGGCAGGTCGCCGCGGTCGAGGGCCGCCTGGACCTTGCTCTCCGGATCGTCCGCGGCCTCGGGAGCGGGTGCGTCCGCCTTGCGGATCTGCACGAGACCGTCGGCCATGCTGAGGAGCTTGGTGCGGAAATCGCCGGTCTCGGCCGCGCTCTTGGCCCGCTGCGCCTGCCGCTTGGCCGCGATCCGCTCGGCGATCGGCCGGAACGTGTCGGCAAGATCCCCAGCCGAGGGAGCACCGCCGTCGGCGAAGGGCGCCAGGGCCTTGGCCTGCGCGTCGGTCCCCGGATCGAGCTTGCGCAGGGTCGCGAGCGGCTCGGCGTAGCTCGTCCCGGATTCCAGGGCGGCCGCCACGCGGTCGGCGACGACGACCCGGAGCGCTGCCTGAACGGTGCTGGCCTCGGCGCGCTGCGCGACGCTCTTGTCCAGGGCGGCGATCTGGTCGGCCTGCTCCTGCAGCCGCCGGTCGACCGCCTTCGCGGCCTCCGCGGCCTGGGCCTGTCCGGCCTCGGCGGCGGTGCGGCTCGCCTGGGTCGCCGCCTGGACCGCCTCGGTCGCGGCCTTCACCCGCGCATCGACGGCCTGCTGCAGCGCATCGAGGCGCTGCCCCAGGGCCGCGTCGGCCTCGGCGTTCGCCTTGGTCTTCTGCTCCACCTCGCTCTGCAGCGCCGCGACCTTGCGAGCGGCCTCCTCGGCCGCGCCCTTGTTGGCGCCGCCATCCTCCACCGCCTTCAGGCGGGTCTCGAGGTCGGCGATCTGCTTCGCATTGTCCTGGACCACGCCGAGCTTCGAATCGGCCGGCTGGTCGCGACCGGGCTCCTGACCCGGCTCCTCCTGCAGGGCCGCGACGCGCTGGTCGAGGCTGTCGAGGCGGGCGACGAGATCCGGCGGCACCGCGGGGGCCTGACCGGAGGCCTGACCGGCCGCTTGCCCGTTGGCGGTGGACGCGGGCGCCGCACCGGACTTGTCCAGGGCCTGCTTGGCGCTCGCCTCGGCGGCGGCGACGCGCTTGTCGAGCGCCGTCACGGCGTCGCGCGGGGCCAGCCCGTCGAGACGCTTGTCGAGGGACGCGAGCTGGCTGGAGAGCCTCTGGTCCAGGGCGCTCAGGCGCGGGTCGGGTCCGATCCCGGCCTTCTCGGCGCCGAACAGCAGGCCGGCGCCGATCACGCCGCCGAGCAGCCCCGCGGCCGCGAGCGAGCCGAACCCGGCCCGGGCCCGACCGGCGGGCGCGGCGGCGCTCCTGCTGGGATCGACGGCGGCCACCGCGGGGATCGGGCCTTTCGGCGGCTCCTTGCCGTCCCTGGAGGCGTCCTTGGAAGCGTCCTTGCCCGGCTCCTTGCCGGCGGCCGGCGGATCCGGGATGCGCTTGGCCTTCAGGTCGATGATCGGGCCGGCCGTCACCGCGCTGGCCGCTGCCGGGCCCGCGGCGCCGGGTGCGCCTCCCCCCGGACGGGGACCGCCCTGCGGGCCGGTTCCGGGCTGCGCGGCCTTCGGATCGATCTTCGCGCCGGACGTCCCGGACGCGGCGGTGGAGGCCGTCGACGACGACGAGGGGGACGCTCCGGTCCTGCCGTCGGAGGCCGACGACGCGGCGCCCGCCGTCACGGGATCGGGCTTCGCACCGGCCGACTGGGCGGCCGGGCCGGTCGACGGCTTCAGGCTGTCGGCCCCGGAGACCGGCTTGCCGGCGTCGGCCTTCGGATCGGTCGTGCCGGGCTTGGCGGTCACGACCGGGTCGGTCGCCGGCCTGGGCGGCGTTCCCGACGCGGATCCCTGCGGCCCCCGCACGCCGCCGGCGGCGGTGGAAGAGGTGGAGGCCGACATCGAGGCCGACGTGGAGGCCGTGGACGCCGACGTCGCGGCCGGTCGGGACGCGCCGCCGGGCGGGCTGGACTGCCCGGGCTTGCCGGGCGCGGCGTCCGGCTTCCGGCCGCCGGGGCCGGGCTTGTCGGCGTCGCTGGGTGGTGGCGTCACGGGCAAGTCCTCCAACTCTTCGGCGTCGCCGCGCCCCCCTAGCACCGCGGCGGCGCCGGGCGCGAGGGCGAGATACGGCGGCCCGGCCTCCCTGTCACCGCGCGGTTAGCCCGGTCGCCCTGCCAGGGCGTCGAGCAGGTCCGCTTCGCGCGGGCGTGCCGCGACGAAATGGACCGGAACACCGGCCGCTTCCAGGGGTGCCGCAACATCCGGCGATAGGCAGTAATGCCTCAGCCGGCGGAAAGCTCCGCCGTGCTCCGATCCATCCGCGAGGGCAAGGGCGACGGCGGCGCTGCGCCGGGAATAGTGAAGGGCCGCCTCGAGGCGGTTCCCGGCGAGTTCGCGGCCGACCGCCGGCGGCAGGCGGTCCAGCGGTTCGGCCCGGTACGCCACGAAGGCCGTGACCCGGAATCCGGCGGCCGTGAGCGTCGCCGCCGGTTCCGGCTTGCGCTCGGCTCCCGTCGCGTGGAGGAGCGGCTGGCCGGGCGGCAGCGTCGCCGCCACCAGGCCGGCGAGGCCCGCGGCGTCGCCGGGCCCCTCCCGGACGGGGCCGAGACCGGCCGCGCGGGCCAGGGCGGCCGTCCGAGCGCCGACGGCAAAGACCGGGAGTCCGCGCAGGGCCGGGGCGTCGCGGATCGCCGGAACCGCGTTGGCGCTGGTCAGCAGCAGCGCGGCGAAGGGTCCCATGGGCGGGGCCGCCGCGGTCGGCCGCACGGCCAGGACGGGCGCCACAAGCGGCGCATGGCCGAGTTCGGCAAGGGCCGCCCCGGTCCGCGTCGCTCCCGGCTCGGGCCGCGCCACCCAGATCCGCAAGGGCTAGGTCTCCAGCATCAGGCGGACGCCGTGGCGCGCTGCGTCGCCCGGGGCGAGCAGGCGCTGCGAATCGCGCGCGGCGAGGTCGCCCGCGAAGTCCGACCAGTCGGCGTAGCCGGTCCAGCACTCCAGCGACAGGAAGGGTGCGGTCGGCTTGGTCCAGACCGCCAGGTGGGGGAAATCCGCCATCTCCATGCGGATCGATCGTCCGGGGCCGGTGAAGCGCATCCAGCGGCTGCGGGCGTTCCGGAACACGAAGGCCTCGGTGAAGAGCGCCGGATCGAGGGGCAGCGTGTCCCCGGCGAGGGGGATCGGCTGCTCGTCGCGCAGCAGCAGGCCGCCCGGGCCGACCTGGGGGGCGAAGGGCCGCTCCGCCTCCTCGAAGGCGACCGCGTAGCCGCCGTCGCGGGCGCGGGTGCCGCCCGCGAAGGGCCATGGGAAGGCCGGGTGGAAGCCGAGGGCGTAGGGCAGGGGGACGGCGCCGGGATTGGCGACGGTCACGTCGAGGTCGAGCCCCGCGGGGCGGACCCGCGCGGCGATGTCGAGCCGGAACGCGAACGGGTAGTGCGCCCGCGTCTCGGGCCCGTCGGTCAGGCGCAGGGTGACCGCGTCGGCGCTGCGATCGACCACCGCGAAGGGCAGGTCCCGGGCGAAGCCGTGCTGGGCCATCGGGTAGCGCTCGGACCCGACCGTCACGTGCCCGCCCGCCGAGGCGCCGACCACCGGGAAGAGCCAGGGTGCGTGGCGGTTCCAGTGCTCGGGATCGCCGCTCCAGAGATACTCGGTCCCGCCGACCCGCCACGAGACCGGCTCGGCCCCGTCGGTCGCGAGCGTCGCGGTGGTGCCGTCCGGTGCGGTCAGCTCGATGCGCGTGGTCACGGTGCTCTCCCGGTCTGCCTCGGTGAGCCGAGGTAACGGAGGCGGGGCCGGACGCAAGGCCCCGGCGCGCGGTTGCTCAGGCCGCCGTTCCGAGCCCCGGCAGGACCGCCTCGGGCGGCCCGGAAGCGACGATCCGGCCGGCCTCCAGGACGTGGACCGCGTCGGCGCCCTCCAGGGTCGAGAGGCGGTGGGCGATCAGGATCAGCGTCCGCCGGCCCGAGAGGGCGCGCAGCGCCCGCATCACGGCCGCCTGCGTCTCGTCGTCGAGGGCCGAGGTCGCTTCGTCGAAGACGATGACGTCCGGGTCGTGGTAGAGTGCCCGGGCGATGCCGACGCGCTGGCGCTGGCCGCCGGACAGCCGCGCCCCGCGCTCGCCGACCCGCTCGGCGTAGCCGTGCGGCAGGGCGGCGACGAAGTCGTGGGCGCCGGCGAGCCGCGCCGCCCGCTCGACGGCGGCGAGGTCCGGCGCGTCGAGGCCGAGCGCGATGTTCTCCGCCACGGTCCCGTCCACCAGGAACACCTCCTGCGGGACGTAGCCGATCCGGTTCTGCCAGGCGGGCAGGATCTCGGCATCGAGGGCCCGGCCGTCCACGGTGATCCGCCCGGCGGTCGGGCCCAGGACGCCGAGGATCAGGCCCGCGAGCGTCGACTTGCCCGAGCCGGTGCGCCCGGCGAGGCCGACCGTGGCGTTGACCGGGATCGTCAAGTCGATCCCCGCGAGGGCCGGACGGCCGGTGCCGTAGTCGAAGCCGAGGCTCTCGAGCCGGATCGCCCGCGCGAAGGGCAGCCGCTCCGCGGTGCGGGGCCGGGGCTCGCGCTCGTCGGCGAGCTCGTCGACGATCACCCGCACCGCCGGCAGGGTGAAGCGCATCAGCGCCACCGAGGTGAAGATGTTCTGGAAGGCCGGCAGCATGCGGTAGCCCGCGAAGGCGAACAGGCCGAGCAGCGGCAGGATGCCGGCGACGTCGAGCCCCTGGGCGAGCGCGAACAGCACCACCACGATCACCCCGCCGAAGGCCAGGGCCTCGATGACGAAGCGCGGCATCTGGCCGGTGAGCTGGCTCGCCGCGGTGGCGAGGGCGTAGGCCCGGGCCGGGGCGTCGAACCGCGACGCGAACGCCTCCGCGCGCCCGTAGAGCTTCAGCTCGGTGAGCGCCCCGAAGGTCTCCTGCACGATCCGGAAGCGGGCCTCGTTGTCGGCGACGGTGCGGCCGCCCAGCCGCGCCAGCCGGGCGCGCATCACGAGGTAGATCCCGACATAGAGGCCGCCGAAGCCGCCCCCCAGGATCAGCGCGAGCTGTGGCGCGTAGGCCAGCAGGAAGACGATCACCGCGAGCGCCGAGCTCGCCCGCGAGGCGAGCACCGTGGCGGGGGTCAGCGCGCCGATCACCAGCCGGTCGGTCTCGGACAGCACGTTCTTGGCGAGCTCGGCGCTGTTGGCCTTCGCGAAGAACAGCCGCTCCCGGTCGAGGTAGCGGAACAGCAGCCGCCGGCTGAGGCTGTAGCCGGCCAGGTGCGTGAACCGGAGCTGCGCGTAGGTCAGCCCGGCATTCACCAGCGCGGTGACGAGGATCGCCGCGAGCGCGGCCCCGCCGGTCACCAGCAGGAAGCCGCGCTCGTCGGTCAGTCCGAGGGCGCTCCGGGCCTGGGCCAGGTAGGGGATCCGGGTCGCCGCCGACGGGTCCCCGACCAGCGTCAGGAACGGGATCACCGAGGCGACGCCCACCACCTCGAGCAGCGCCGCCGCCGCGAGGCCGAGGGCGATCAGGGCGAGCCGGCGCCGGTCGGCCGACCGCATGGCGCGGACGAGGTCGATCAGCGCGCGCATGGCATCGCGGGGTCTGGCGGGACGGCTCGCATGGTCGGGCCGGGCTTAAGCGCGCCGTCCCGGCCTGTCCACGCCGGGCTCAGTCGAGCTTCTTCAGGGAGCCCAGGTCGACCTCGCCGTCCTGGCCGGTGAAGGTCAGGGTCTTGGCCGCCCCGTCCGCCTGCGCGACACCGCCGATCCGGTGGTCGCCGCTGTCGTAGGTCGAGACCTGCCCGTCGCGGTCGACGAGGAGGCGGCGCTTGTCCGGGAAGAACGCGTACCTCATCCCGTTCTGCGCGCCGCTGGTCGCGGGCTCGCCGAGATCCTTCGGCCACCAGGGCTCCGCGCCCTTCATCGGTTTCATGGGCTCCATGGGCTCCATGGGCTTCATGGGTTCCATCGGCTTCATCGGCTCCACGGCGCGCACCTCCTGTCCGGCGAGAGACAGGAGGACGCGGCAGGCGCGGAAGGGTTGCACGCGGACCCGCCCGCCCGGGCCCGGCTCAGAGCGGCGGCAACCCCGGCGCGGGGCGCTCCCGCACCTGGCCGTCGAAGCCGACATGGAGCTGGTGCTCGCGGCCGTCCCGGTCCTTCGCGGCCACCTCGACGTGGCGCGGCCCGCGACCCGTGACCCGCACGTCGCCGTAGCCCGCCGCCTGGACCGAGGCGGTCAGGGCGGCCATGTCGGGCTTCGGCCCGAGACCGAGCCGGTCCTTGGCCCAGTCCAGGCTGCCGGTCGGAGGGCCGCCGGCCGGCCCGAGCAGCAGCGTGCGCCCGTCCCCGTGGGTCAGGACCCGGGCGCGCAGGAAGCCGGTCTCGAAGCGACCCTGCACCGTCACGGTCTCGCCCTTGGCGACGAGGCCGCCGCCCTCGCCCTCGCGGCCCGTCTCCACGAGGGCCCGCCCGGTCCCGTCCTGCACCACGAACTTGTTGCCGAAGATCTCCGCGACCTCACCCTTGATGGCGGTCGCGCCGGAGGGGGCCAGGGCCTGGATCGCCACCGGCGCGACCGGCGTCGGCTGGAACGGCGTTCCCTGCGCCAGGGACAGGCCGACGGCGCCCAGGGCCAGCGGCAGCGCCACCGCGCCCACCACCCAGGTCCGCCGCGGCACCGCCCGCGACGCCGGCTTGGCGGCCTCGGTCTCGCGGACTTCCCGCGCGGTCCCGTCGATGGTCTTGTCGTCGCTCATGATCTCATCCTCTGGAGGGTCCGGATCCGCTCGATCCGATGCCCCTTCCTAGGGAGGCGCCGGCAATCCGGTCTGAACCGCGCGGTTCAGGCCCGGTTAAACGCGCCGCCCTAGAGCGCTCCGTGTGGAACCCGTGCGGGTTCAGAGGCTTGGCAGCGGGCGTTGATGCGGGCCGACAGGTCGGCGCCCGGGCGGCCGTCCCGGGAGCCGACGTGAGACCACGGCCCTAAGTGCCGGCGGCGGCGGGCGAAACCGGCCGGCCGCCGCGGTCCAGACGGGGAGGTGAGACCGGTGAAGATCCTGCTGGTGGAGGACGACGCCGCCCTCGCGGCGGAGGTCGCCAAGGTCCTGCGCGCCGAGAACTTCGTGCTCGACCACGCCGCCACCGGCGAGGACGCCCAGCATCTCGGCGAGACCGAGGGCTACGACGCCGTCGTGCTCGATCTCGGCCTGCCGAAGGGCGACGGCGTCTCGGTGCTGCGGGCCTGGCGCGGGGCCGGCCGGACCCTGCCGGTGCTGGTGCTCACCGCCCGGGACGGCTGGAGCGACAAGGTCGCGGCCTTCAAGGCGGGGGCGGACGATTATCTCGTAAAGCCGGTGCGCGTGGAGGAGTTGGTGATCCGCCTCCGCGCCCTCGTGCGCCGGTCCCAGGGCGGGGGCGCGAGCCGGATCACCTGCGGTCCCCTCAGCTTCGATCCGGGTCTCGGCGCCTTCGAGCACGAGGGCCTGCCGCTCAAGCTCACCGGCCTGGAATGGCGGGTCCTGTCCTGCCTGATGCTGAACCGCGAGACCGTGGTGCCGCGCCCGCACCTGATCGAGCGGGTCTACGAGGGCGACGCCGACGTCGATTCGAATTCCGTCGAGGTGATCATCACGCGCCTGCGCCGGAAGATCGCGCCGGCGCGGATCGAGAGCGTGCGCGGCCACGGCTACCGCCTGCACGCGGAGCCCGCCTGATGGCGGCGACGGCGCGGCGCCGCTCGCTCCGCACACGGCTGCTCGCGTCGGCCCTGGTGCTGGTGCTGGCGGCCCTGGTGGTGGCGGGCCTCGCCATCGGGGTGATCCTGCACCGCTTCGTGCGCGGGCAGCTCGACGGCCGGCTCGACGCGCAGATCGTCGCCCTGCGGGCCGGGCTCGAGGCCGGGATCCTCCCGCAGGGGCTCGACGCGCCGCCCTTCGACCGGCCCGGCCCCGGCTGGGCCTGGGAGGTGCGCCGTGGCGCCGAGACGATCCGATCCGGCTCCCTGCGGGGCGGGGACATCCGCCTGTCCGATCCCGGACCGGACGACGATCCGGGCCGGCCGCACCCGGCCTCGGGCACGGGGCCGCGCGGCGAGCCCCTCGTCGCCCGCGTGCTGGCCGTGCCCGGGCCCGAGCCGGCGACGATCGTGGTGGCGGCGCCGGAGGGGGAGCTGCGCGGGCCGCTGCGCGAGGCGCTCACGAGCCTCGCCCTGGCGCTCGGCATCCTCGGCCTGTGCCTGCTCGCGGGCCTGGCCTTCCAGGTACGCCTGGGCCTCGCGCCGCTGACGCGCCTGCGCGCGGACCTCGCGTCGGTCCGGGCGGGGCGGCACGAGCGCGTGCCGGCGGACCAGCCGGCCGAGATCGCGCCGATGGTGGCGGAACTCAACGCGCTCCTCGACCAGAACGCGCAGAACCTGGAACGCGCCCGCGGCCACGTCGCCAACCTCGCCCACGCCCTCAAGACGCCGCTCGCCACCCTGTCGATGGCCCTCGCGGAGCCGGCCCGCGACCCGGACGGCGCCCTGCGCCGGCAGGTGGACGACATGGACCGGCGGGTGCGCCATCACCTCCGGCGCGCCCGGGCCGCGGCCCTGGCGGGCTCGGCCCGGGGCCGCACGGCCCTGGCGCCCCGGCTGTCGGACCTGCGCGCGGCGCTGACGCGGATCCACGCCGAGAAGGGCGCGGCGATCGACCTCGACGTCCCGGAGACCCTGTCGGTCTCCTGCGAGGGCCAGGATCTCGACGAGATGCTCGGCAACCTCGTGGACAATGCCTGCCGCTGGTGCCTCGGCCGCGTGCGGGTCTCGGCGGCGGCGCGCGACGGCGCGGTGGCCGTAGTCGTGGAGGATGACGGACCCGGCCTCGACCCGGCGGCGGCCTCCGCCGTCATGGCCCGGGGCCGGCGCCTCGACGAGGGCGTGCCGGGCCACGGCTTCGGGCTGCCGATCACCCTGGAGCTCGCCGAGCTGTACGGCGGCGGCCTGAGCCTCGGGCGGTCGGATTTCGGCGGCCTGCGGGCGGAGCTGCGGCTGCCGGCCTGACCGTGCCCCTCAGCCCAGCGCCTCCCGGAGGATCGGCCGGATCCGCGGATCGGCGCAGTGGGCCACGTTGAAGCGCATGTAGCCGTTCCACGCATCCGACAGGCTGAACGAGGTCCCGGGCGCCAGCACCATGCCGCGTGCCAGCGCCCGGCGGGCGACGTCGGCCCCGTCGCGCCCGTCGGGCAGCCGCATCCACAGGAAGAAGCCGCCCCGGGGCTGCGCCCAGGTCTCGAGGCCGCAGGCGCGCAGCTCCGCGGAGGCCTGCACCATCGCGCCGGCGAGCCGGCGGCGGGTCTCGGCGAGGTGCCGCCGGTAGGCGCCCTCGGTGATCAGCGCGTGCACCAGCGCGGCCGTGATGTGGCCGTTGCCGAGGCTGAGGGCGAGCTTGAGATCGACCAGCGGCTCGACCCAGTCGGCCCGGAGCGCGATCCAGCCGCAGCGCGCGGCCGCCGACAGGGTCTTGGAGAAGCTGCCGATCTGGATCACGCGCTCCAGTCCGTCGAAGCCGGCGAGCCGCGGGGCGGCCTCGGGCTCGAGGTCGCCGAAGATCTCGTCCTCGACGATGAGCGTGTCGTGCGCCTCGCACAGCTTGAGGAGCCGGTGCGCAACGGTCGGCGCGAGGCTCGCCCCGGTCGGGTTCTGGAGGGCGGCGTTGGTCAGGTAGAAGCGCGGCCGGTGCTGCTCCAGCAGGGTCGCGAGCGCCTGCAGGTCCGGCCCCTCCGGCGTGATCGGCACGCCGACCACCGCCACGCGCTGCGCGCGCAGCAGCGCCAGGAAGTTGAAGTAGCAGGGATCGTCGACCAGCACGGTGTCGCCGGGCTGGAGCAGGAACCGGCAGACGAGGTCCAGCGCCTGCGTAGCCGATTCGACCAGCACGATCTGGTCGGGCTCGGCGCCGACGCCCTTCTCGCCGACCTTGCGGGCGATCTGGTGGCGCAGGGGCTCGTAGCCCAGGGGCCGGTCATAGTTGGTCATCTCGGCGAGGTCGGCCCGGGCCACCCGGCGCAGGCCCCGGCGGATCGCCTCGTGGGGCATCCAGGAATCGGGCAGCCAGCCGGCCCCGGGCTTCAGCTGGTCGGAGCCGGCCTGCTGCGCCTGACGGGTGATCCAGAGCGGGTCGACGATCCGGTCGAGCCGCGGCCCCATCGCCTGGAGCGAGAGCGGCCGGGTCTTGCCGGCGACGTAGAAGCCCGAGCCCGGCCGCGGCACCACGGCGCCCTCGGCGGCGAGGCGCTCGTAGGCCTCCACGACGGTGGATTTCGAGACGCCCATCGTCTCCGCGAAGGCCCGGACCGAGGGGATCCGCACGCCCGGGACCAGCCGCCGCGCCGCGATCCGCTCGCGGATCTCGCCGACCACGGCCTCGACGCGCGTCCCTGGGCTTCTGACTTCGACCGTCATCCGTACTGCTCATTCGTCCGGACAATTCTTCCGAACCGTACCGAAGTGTTCCTGTCGCCGCCAGCCCCCGCCCGCCAGGATCGCGACGCCCCGGAACGATGGAGGAGGGGATCCATGACTCAGTGCCTGACAGAGACCGCCGCCCTGGAAACCCGGATCGGATCCCGGATCAGATCGCGCGGCGGATGGCTCGCCCGGATGGCCGGGCCCGTGCTGACGGTCGCCGCCGAGGTGCGCGCGGGCCTGTCGCGGGCGGCGATGAACCGTCGCGTGCTCCAGCGCCTGTCGACCCTGTCGGACCGGGAACTGAAGGATATCGGCCTGACGCGGCAGGACGTGGCCGATGCCTGCGTGCCCGGCGCGGGCGACGCGATCCACCTGCTGGTCGGCCGGCGCGACGAGCGACGCCATGCCCGGGCGGCCGTGCGGCCTTGGTGATGCGGTGGTGACGCGTCGGCGTGCGGCGTAGGGTGCGCGCATGACGCTGCGCGACGGGCTCGCCGCAATCCTGGTGGTCACGATCCTCGGGCTGGCCTTCGTGGCCATCAAGGTCGGCCTGGAGACGGTGCCGCCGCTGATGCTGTGCGCCCTGCGCTTCGGCTTCGCGGCGCTGCCGGCGGCGCTGGTGATCCGGCCGCCCCGGGCCCCCGTCGCCCTGGTGGCGGGGTTCGGCCTCGCCCTCGGGGTCGGCCAGTTCGGGCTGCTCATGACGGCGATCCGCCTCGGCATGCCGGCCGGGCTGTCGTCGCTCCTGATCCAGGTCCAGGTCCCGTTCACCGTGGCGCTCGCCTGGGCGCTGCAGGGGGAGCGCCCGCGCCGACGACAGATCCTGGGCGGCAGCATCGCGCTCCTCGGTGTCGCCGCGGTGGCGCTCGGGCGGGGCGGGGGCGCCCCGCTCGGCCCGCTGATCCTCGTCGTCGGCGCGGCCCTGTCCTGGGCCAGCGCGAACGTCGTCGCGAAGCGGATCGGCCGGGTCGACCGCCTGGCGCTGATGGTCTGGAGCAGCCTCGCCACCACGCCGCCCCTGCTCATCCTGTCGCTGATCGTCGAGGGGCCCGGGGCGCTCACGGCGCTGGCGCATCCGAGTTGGGGGGCGATCGGATCGGTCGCGTTCCAGGCCTACGCGACGACGCTCCTCGCCTTCGGCCTCTGGAACGGGCTCCTGACCCGCTACCCGGCGGCTGCCGTGACCCCCTTCGCCCTGCTGGTGCCGGTGGCCGGCATCCTGAGCACGCATCTCGTCCTGGGCGAACCGCTGAGCGCCGACATCCTGGCCGGGGGAGGCCTGATCCTGACGGGAATCGCCCTCAGCCTGCGCGGGACGCGGCCGGGCGCGGTCGCTCCGCCGAGTCCTGCCCCCGAATCGTCGAAGGTGGCCTGACCGCACGGCCGAGCCATCACCCGTCCCGCTCGGGCAGGCGCGACTGCGCGTCGGCACGGTGCACCGCGAGACGAATTCTGATGGTGATATCGGGGGGACGTGGCGCGGGCGACGGGGCTCGAACCCGCGACCTCCGGCGTGACAGGCCGGCACTCTAACCAACTGAGCTACGCCCGCACGGCGTGGTCGCTTCGAAGGGGCGTTTCGCCCGGCGACGGGGCGGGGTTTATGGGGCGCCCGGTGCCCTGTCAAGCGCGTCCCGCACGGATTCGCATCCGCCACGATCCGCGACCGCCGCCGCGGGCATACCAGCCCCCCGACTCGGGCCTGCGCGCTTCCGTCGTGTTGCGCCGGCGCCGCGCAAGCCCATCTCGGACATGACCGACAGGACGACCGACAGGACGACCGACAGGATGGCTGACAGCGCGCTTTGTGCGACGCGACAAGCCATTGTCACGGGCCGGCGGCTCGACTAAGCCTCCGGCCGCGCGCATCCTGGCATAAGAACAATTCCACGGGCGGATCCGGGTCGGCGTCGCACCGCGGTTTCACTCGTCTCGCGAGGCCCTGGCATGACCGGATTGTTGGCGGATTACCTGCCGCTCATCGTGTTCATCGGCGTGGCGCTGTTCATCGCCACGGCGCTCCTGGTCGTGCCGTTCCTGGTGGCCTTCAAGAGCCCCGATCCCGAGAAGCTCTCGGCCTACGAGTGCGGCTTCAACGCCTTCGACGACGCCCGCATGAAGTTCGACGTGCGCTTCTACCTCGTCGCCATCCTGTTCATCATTTTCGACCTCGAGGTCGCGTTCCTCTTCCCCTGGGCGATCACCTTCGGGGACCTGGGCTGGTTCGGCTTCTGGTCGATGATCGTCTTCCTGGGCGTGCTGACCGTCGGTTTCGTCTACGAGTGGCGCAAGGGCGCCCTCGAATGGGATTGATCTCCCGCCGCTCGCCGCCCGCACAGAATTCTTGAGTCGCCGATGGCCCTGATCACCGACACCAACCGCGCCCCCGCGATCGCGCCCCAGCCGAAGGGGATCATCGATCCCAACACCGGCCGCCCGATCGGCGCGGACGACCCGACCTTCCTGTCGATCAGCGACGAGCTCGCCGACCGGGGCTTCCTGCTCACCACCACGGACGAGCTGATCAACTGGGCCCGCACGGGCTCGCTGATGTGGATGACCTTCGGTCTCGCCTGCTGCGCGGTCGAGATGATGCAGATGTCGATGCCGCGCTACGATTGCGAGCGCTTCGGCTTCGCCCCCCGCGGCTCGCCGCGCCAGTCCGACGTGATGATCGTCGCCGGCACGCTGACCAACAAGATGGCCCCGGCTCTGCGCAAGGTCTACGACCAGATGCCGGAGCCCCGCTACGTCATCTCCATGGGCTCCTGCGCCAACGGCGGCGGCTACTACCACTACTCCTACTCGGTGGTGCGCGGCTGCGACCGGGTGGTGCCGGTGGACATCTACGTGCCCGGCTGCCCGCCCACCGCCGAGGCGCTGCTCTACGGCGTGCTGCTGCTGCAGAAGAAGATCCGCCGGACCGGCACGATCGAGCGCTGAGGAGCGGCCATGACGAACGGCATCTCGATCCTGCCCCACACCCAGCCGGCCTACGGCGACGACGCCGTCTCGGCCCTGGCCGAGCGCGTCCTCGGCGCCCTCGGGCCAGCGGTCGTGTCCCACACCGTCGCGTTCGGCGAGCTGACGCTGGTGGTCCAGGCCTCCGACATCGTCTACGCGCTGACCTACCTGCGCGACGATCCGGCCTGCGCGTTCCGCAACTTCATCGACATATGCGGCGTGGACTATCCGCAGCGCGAGAAGCGCTTCGACGTGGTCTACCACCTGCTCTCCCTGCGCCATAACCTGCGCATCCGGGTGAAGGTGCAGACCGACGAGGTGACGCCGGTCCCCTCCGTGATCGAGGTCTTCCCGGCGGCCAACTGGTACGAGCGCGAGACCTACGACCTCTACGGGATCCTGTTCTCGGGCCATCCCGACCTGCGCCGCCTGCTCACCGATTACGGCTTCGAGGGGCACCCCCTGCGCAAGGACTTCCCGCTCACCGGCTTCGTCGAGGTCCGCTACGACCAGGACCAGGCGCGGGTCGTCTACGAGCCGGTGCAGCTGACGCAGGAATTCCGGAACTTCGACTTCTTGTCCCCGTGGGAAGGCACCGACTACGTGCTCCCCGGCGACGAGAAGACGTCGGCTTGAGCCGCGGAGAGCGTCCGTGACCGAACACAACATCCGCAACTTCGCGATCAACTTCGGCCCGCAGCACCCGGCGGCGCACGGCGTGCTGCGCCTCGTGCTGGAACTCGACGGCGAGGTGGTCGAGCGGGTCGACCCGCATATCGGGCTGCTCCACCGCGGCACCGAGAAGCTGATCGAGTACAAGACCTACCTGCAGGCGACGCCCTATTTCGACCGGCTCGACTACGTGTCGCCGATGAACCAGGAGCACGCCTTCTGCCTGGCGATCGAGAAGCTCGCCGGTATCGAGGTACCGCGCCGCGCGCAGCTGATCCGTGTGCTGTTCTGCGAGATCGGCCGCCTGCTGTCGCACCTGCTCAACGTCACCACGCAGGCGATGGACGTCGGCGCCCTCACGCCCCCGCTCTGGGGCTTCGAGGAGCGCGAGAAGCTGATGATCTTCTACGAGCGGGCCTCCGGCGCCCGGCTCCACGCCAACTATTTCCGGCCCGGCGGCGTCCACCAGGACCTGCCGCCGAAGCTCATCGACGACATCGACGCGTTCTGCGACCCGTTCCTGCAGGTCGTCCAGGACCTCGACGATCTCGTCATGGCCAACCGCATCTTCAAGCAGCGCAACGTCGATATCGGCATCGTGTCGGTCGACGAGGCGATGGAGTGGGGCTTCTCGGGCGTGATGGTGCGCGGCTCGGGCATCCCGTGGGACCTGCGCAAGGCGCAGCCCTACGAGTGCTACGAGGAGATGGAGTTCGACATCCCCGTCGGGAAGAACGGCGACACCTACGATCGCCAAGTGATCCGCATGGAGGAGATGCGCGAATCCGTGCGCATCATGAAGCAGTGCGTCGCCAAGCTGCGCGAGCCCGCCGGCCAGGGGCCGATCGCCTCCGTCGACGGCAAGTTCGCGCCGCCGCCGCGCCGGGAGATGAAGCGCTCGATGGAGGCGCTCATCCACCACTTCAAGCTCTACACCGAGGGCTTCCACGTGCCCGAGGGCGAGGTCTACGCCGCGGTCGAGGCGCCGAAGGGCGAGTTCGGCGTGTACCTGGTGTCCGACGGGACCAACAAGCCGTATCGCTGCAAGATCCGCGCGCCGGGCTTCGCGCACCTGCAGGCGATGGACTGGATGTGCCGCGGGCACCTCTTAGCCGACGTGTCCTGCGTGCTCGGCACGCTCGACATCGTGTTCGGCGAAGTGGATCGGTAAGACAGAAGCGATGGCAAACCGCAGACTCGCCCCGGCCTCGGAGCAGCCCGAGAGCTTCGCGTTCTCCCCCGAGAATGCCGAGTGGGCCAAGACCCAGATCGCCAAGTACCCGGAAGGCCGCCAGGCCTCGGCGGTGATCTCGCTCCTGTGGCGGGCGCAGGAGCAGAACGGCGGCTGGCTGCCGCGGGCGGCCATCGAGGCGGTGGCGGCCGAGCTCGGCATGCCGAACATCCGCGTGCTGGAGGTCGCGACCTTCTACACGATGTTCGCCCTCGAGCCCGTGGGCCGCTTCTGGATCCAGGTCTGCGGCACGGTCCCGTGCGATTCCTGCGGCGCGCGGGGCCTCAAGGAGATGCTCCAGGCCCGTCTGGGCCCGGCCGGCCACGTCTCGGCCGACGGCAATTTCTCGTGGCTCGAGGTCGAGTGCCTCGGCGCCTGCTGCAACGCGCCGATGGTGCAGATCAACCAGGATTACTACGAGGACCTGACGCCCGAGTCCCTCGGCCAGCTGATGGACGACCTCGCCGCCGGCCGGCCCGTGAAGGTCGGCTCCCAGACCGGGCGCGTCTCGTCCGAGCCCCAGGACGCCGTGAACACCCTCACCGACCCGACGCTGTTCGACGGCTCGCGGGTCGGCGCGTGGCGCAAGCGCTTCGAGGAGGCCGGCAAGGCGGAGGAACCGGCCACCCAGACCGGTGAAGCCGCGTCCAGCACGCAGCAGGCCGCCGAGAACCCGAAGCCGGCCCGGCCCGACGCCGGCCGCCCGGTCGAGCGTCCCGTGAGCGACGCTCCGGCCCAGCGCGCCGCCAACGGCGAGAGTCCGGTGAAGCCCGAGGATCGCGCCGACGCGGCCGAGCGCGGCCGCTCCACCGCCAAGCACGGCGCCGCCCGGCCGGGCGACGCGGACGTGCTCGACACGCCGGCCAAGCGCGTCGCCGAGGGCGAGCCCGCCGCCGGCGAGCAGGGCCATCAGGCGGTGCCGAACCGCGACGCCGTCCCGCAGCAGCCGGAGGCCTCCGGCGCCAGCGAGGGCGAGGTGGCGGCCGAGACCGAGGAGGCGCGCATCGCCGGCGCGCTCGCGGCCCTGCCGAAGGATGCGAGCCCCGAGCAGAAGGCCGACGCCGTGGGCAAGCGGCCGCCGGGGCTTGAGGCCGCCCGCGCCGGCAAGCCGGACGAGCTGACGCGCATCAAGGGCATCGGCCCGGGCAACAGCCAGCGCCTGAACGGGCTCGGCATCTACCATTTCGACCAGATCGCCGCCTGGTCCCGCGACGAGATCGCCTGGGTCGGCACCTACCTCGCGTTCCCGGGTCGCATCGACCGGGAGAACTGGGTGGGGCAGGCCAAGGCCCTGTCGGCGCCGGCTCAGTGAGGACCTGACATGCTGTCGGATCAGGATCGCATCTTCACCAACCTCTACGGCCTGCACTCGCCGGGGCTGGAGGCCGCCAAGAAGCGCGGCGCGTGGGACGGCACCAAGTTCCTGCTGGAGCAGGGCCGCGACTGGATCATCGAGGAGATGAAAGCCTCCGGCCTGCGCGGCCGCGGCGGCGCGGGCTTCCCCACCGGCCTCAAATGGTCGTTCATGCCCAAGAAGTCCGACGGGCGCCCGCACTACCTCGTGGTCAACGCCGACGAGTCGGAGCCGGGCACCTGCAAGGACCGGGAGATCATGCGGCACGACCCGCATCTCCTGATCGAGGGCTGCATGCTGGCCTGCTTCGCGATGAACGCGCATGCCTGCTACGTCTACATCCGCGGCGAGTACGTCGCCGAGAAGCACGCCCTCCAGAAGGCAGTGGACGAGGCCTACGCGGCCCGCCTCGTCGGCCAGTCGAACGTCCACGACTACCCGTTCGACATCTACGTCCACCACGGCGCCGGCGCCTATATCTGCGGCGAGGAGACGGCGCTCATCGAGAGCCTCGAGGGCAAGAAGGGCATGCCGCGGCTGAAGCCGCCGTTCCCGGCCAATATGGGCCTCTACGGCTGCCCCACGACCGTGAACAACGTCGAGTCGATCGCGGTCGCCGGCACGATCCTGCGCCGGGGCGGCGCGTGGTTCGCCGGCCTCGGCGGCAAGAACAACACCGGCACCAAGCTCTTCTGCGTCTCCGGGCACGTCAACAAGCCGTGCAACGTCGAGGAGGAGCTCGGCATCACCTTCCGCGAGCTCATCGACCGCCATTGCGGCGGCATGCGCGGCGGCTGGGACAACCTGCTGTGCTCGATCCCGGGCGGCTCGTCGGTGCCGCTGGTGCCGGCCGAGCAGATCGTCGACGCCAAGATGGACTTCGATACCCTGCGCAACCTGGGCTCCGGCCTCGGCACCGCGGCGGTGATCGTGCTCGACAAGTCCACCGACATCGTCGCGGCGATCACCCGGATCTCGTACTTCTACAAGCACGAATCCTGCGGCCAGTGCACGCCCTGCCGCGAGGGCACCGGCTGGATGTGGCGCGTCATGCAGCGCATGACCGAGGGCCGCGCGCAGAAGCGCGAGATCGACATGCTGTTCGAGGTGACCAAGCAGATCGAGGGTCACACGATCTGCGCGCTGGGCGACGCCGCGGCCTGGCCGATCCAGGGCCTGATCCGGCACTTCCGCCCCGAGATCGAGAAGCGCATCGACCGCTACACGGCCAACCCGCACAGCGAGCCTGTGCCGATGGCTGCGGAGTAGGAGCACGATGCCGGTGTCCAACCCACAGCCTCATCCTGAGGTGCCTGCGTCAGCGGGCCTCGAAGGAGCCCTCCAGAGATCGCGAGGCGGGCTGGACATCTCCTTCGAGGCTCGGCTGCGCCTCGCACCTCAGGATGAGGGCGTGGGTGGGATCCGGCCTCGCGCGTTTGGGCCAGTTCACGAGACGATCCGATGACAAAAATCCTCGTCGACGGCACCGAGGTCGACGTCCCCGCCGATTACACGCTGCTCCAGGCCTGCGAGGCCGCGGGGGCCGAGATCCCGCGCTTCTGCTTCCACGAGCGCCTGTCGATCGCCGGCAATTGCCGCATGTGCCTCGTCGAGCTGAAGGGCGCGCCGAAGCCGGTGGCCTCCTGCGCCTACGCGGTGAAGGATTGCCGCCCCGGCCCGAACGGCGAGCCGCCTGAGGTGCTGACGCGCTCGCAGGGCACCAAGAAGGCCCGCGAGGGGGTGATGGAGTTCCTCCTCATCAACCACCCGCTCGACTGCCCGATCTGCGACCAGGGCGGCCACTGCGACCTGCAGGACCAGGCCATGGCCTACGGGGTCGATTCGACCCGCTACACGGAGAACAAGCGCGCAGTCGAGGAGAAGCATATCGGTCCGCTTGTGCGGACCGCGATGAACCGCTGCATCCACTGCACCCGCTGCGTGCGCTTCCTCGCCGAGGTGGCGGGCGTGCCCGACCTCGGCGCCATCGGCCGCGGCGAGGACATGGAGATCACCAGCTACCTCGAGCAGTCGATGGCCTCGGAGCTCCAGGGCAACGTCGCCGACCTCTGCCCGGTGGGCGCCCTCGTGCACCGGCCGCAGAGCTACAACGTCCGCCCGTGGGAGCTGAACAAGACCGAGTCGGTCGACGTGATGGACGCGGTCGGCTCCTCGATCCGCATCGACACACGCGGCCGCGAGGTCATGCAGATCGAGCCGCGGATCAGCGAGGAGATCAACGAGGAGTGGATCTCCGACAAGACCCGCTACCACATCGACGGGCTGCGGATGCAGCGCCTCGACCGGCCGTACCTGCGCGAGAACGGCCGGCTGCGGCCCGCCTCCTGGGGCGAGGCGTTCCAGGCCATCGCCGCCAAGGTGAAGGGCGCGGATCCGAAGCGCGTCGGTGCCGTGGTCGGCGACCTCTCGGGCGTCGAGGAGATCTTCGCGCTGCGCGAGCTGATCAAGAGCCTCGGCTCGCCGAACCTCGATTGCCGCCAGACCGATGCCGGCCTCGACCCGGCGCTGGGCCGCGCGTCGTACATCTTCAACCCGACGATTCCCGGCATCGAGGCGGCGGACGCGATCTTGATCGTGGGCGCCAACCCGCGCACCGAGGCCTCGCTGCTGAACGTGCGCATCCGCAAGCGCTGGCGCATGGCGCCGCTGGCGGTGGGCGTGATCGGCGAGCCGGTCGACCTGACCTATCCGAGCCACTACATCGGCGCCGGCCCGGATTCACTGGCGGCACTCGCCCGCGGCGAGCACAGCTTCCTCGAGATCCTCAAGGAGGCGAAGGCCCCGCTCGTGATCGTCGGCGCCAATGCAGCGCCGGGCATCCTGGCCGTCGCCGCCTCCCTCGCGAAGGAGATCGGCGCGGTCTCGGCCGAGGGGAACGGCTTCGGCGTGCTGCACACGGCCGCCGCCCGCGTCGGCGCGCTCGATCTCGGCTTCGTGCCGGGGGAGGGCGGCCTGACCTTCGCGCAGATGCTGGAGCCGGGCGCGCTGGACGTCCTGTTCAACCTCGGCGCCGACGAGCGCGACGTCGCGCCGGGCGCCTTCGTGGTCTACCAGGGCAGCCACGGCGACCGCGGGGCCTCCCGCGCCGACGTGATCCTGCCGGGGGCGGCCTACAGCGAGAAGTCGGCGACCTGGGTGAACACGGAAGGCCGGGTCCAGATGGGCAACCGCGCCGCCTTCCCGCCGGGCGACGCCCGCGAGGATTGGGCGATCCTGCGCGCCCTCTCGGACGTGCTGGGCAAGCGCCTGCCGTTCGACTCGCTCACGGCGCTGCGCCGGGCGCTCTACGCCGCCCACCCGCACCTGGCGGCGATCGGCGCCATCGAGCCCGGCAACGTGACCGAGGCGGTCGACCGGCTCGCCGGTCTCGGCGGCACCGCGACCGGGCCGGCCTTCGCGTCGCCCGTGACCGACTTCTACCTCACCAACCCGATCGCCCGCGCCTCGCGCATCCTCGCGGAGTGCTCGCGCCTCGCCCGGGAGCGCGCCGCCGAGGCGCGGCCCCTCGCGGCGGCCGAGTAGGAGCTGAAGACCGATGACGCCGCTCGAAATCCTCGGGACCGTGCTCCTGATCGTGCTGAAGAGCTTGGTGCTCCTCTCGGCGCTGCTCGTGTTCATCGCCTACGCGCTGCTCGCCGATCGGAAGATCTGGGCGGCGGTGCAGCTCCGCCGCGGCCCGAACGTGGTCGGGCCGTTCGGCCTGTTCCAGTCCTTCGCCGACCTGATCAAGTTCGTGATCAAGGAGCCGGTGATCCCGGCCGGCGCCAACAAGGCGATCTACCTGCTGGCGCCGCTCGTCTTCGCGATGCTCGCCCTGTCGAGCTGGGCGGTGATCCCGCTCGCCGACGGCTGGGCGATCGCCGACATCAACGTCGGCATCACCTACATCTTCGCGATCTCGTCGCTCGGCGTGTACGGCGTCATCATGGGCGGCTGGGCGTCGAACTCGAAATACGCCTTCCTCGGCGCGCTGCGCTCGGCGGCGCAGATGATCTCCTACGAGGTGTCGCTCGGCTTCGTGATCATCTGCGTGCTGCTCTGCGCCGGCTCGCTGAACCTCTCCCGCATCGTGATGGCGCAGGACACCAGCCTCGGCCTGTTCGGCTGGTACTGGCTGTGGCTGTTCCCGATGTTCGTGGTGTTCTTCGTCTCGGCGCTGGCCGAGACAAACCGCCCGCCCTTCGACCTGCCGGAGGCAGAGTCGGAACTCGTGGCCGGCTACATGGTCGAGTATTCCTCAACCCCGTACCTGCTGTTCATGCTCGGCGAGTACGTCGCCATCATGAGCATGTGCGCTCTCGGGACCATCCTGTTCATGGGCGGCTGGCTGTCCCCGATCCCGTTCGCACCCTTCACCTGGGTGCCGGGCGTGATCTGGTTCACCCTGAAGGCGAGCTTCCTGTTCTTCCTGTTCGCGATGGTGAAGTCCATCGTGCCCCGCTACCGGTACGATCAGCTCATGCGCCTCGGCTGGAAGGTCTTCCTGCCGATCTCGCTCGTCTCGGTCGTCGTCGTCGCCTTCGTGCTCAAGCTGACCGGCCTCGCGCCGGGCGCCTGAGCCTACCCTTCGCATCGGAGATCCGGGCATGAAGCTCGATCAGGTCGCCAAGAGCCTTCTCCTGAAGGAGTTCGTGTCGGGGATGATCCTCGGCATGCGCTACTTCTTCAAGCCGAAGGCCACGATCAACTACCCCTTCGAGATGGGCCATCGTGGCCCACGCTTCCGGGGCGAGCACGCCCTGCGCCGCTATCCCAACGGCGAGGAGCGCTGCATCGCCTGCAAGCTCTGCGAGGCGATCTGCCCGGCGCAGGCGATCACCATCGAGGCGGGACCGCGCCGCAACGACGGTACCCGCCGCACGACGCGCTACGACATCGACATGGTGAAGTGCATCTACTGCGGCATGTGCCAGGAGGCCTGCCCGGTGGACGCCATCGTGGAGGGGCCGAACTTCGAATTCTCGGTGGAGACCCGGGAGGAGCTTCTCTACGACAAGCAGAAGCTCCTGCTGAACGGCGACCGCTGGGAGCGCGAGATCGCCCGCAACATCGCGATGGACGCGCCGTATCGCTGAGCCGTCGTCCCGGGCACCGGTCGCCGGTGCCCGGCAGAAGATGACGCGAAAACAAGGCCCTAGAGCGTCGCACCGGTTCCCGGTTCCGGTGCGATGCTCTAGAGCCATGCCGGGGGCGCTGTTGTGCCCCCGTCGACCGGGTTCTATAGACGGGCCGCCCGCCGCGGACCGTCTCCACGCACGGCAGAAGGGGCCGCTCCGGCGGCCGATCCCGATCAGCGCATGACCGCAGCAGCCGCCTTCTTCTATCTGTTCGCGAGCATCACGGTCGCGTCGGGCTTCATGGTGATCGCCTCGCGCAATCCCGTCGCCTCGGTGCTGTTCCTGATCCTCGCCTTCGTGAACGCCGCCGGACTGTTCGTCCTGATGGGCGCCGAGTTCCTCGCGATGATCCTCGTGGTCGTCTACGTCGGCGCGGTCGCGGTGCTGTTCCTGTTCGTGGTGATGATGCTCGACGTCGATTTCGCCGAGCTGCGCCAGGGCTTCCAGCAGTATCTCCCGATCGGCGCCCTGATCGGCGCGATCTTCCTGGTCGAGATCCTGCTGGTCGTCGGCTCGTGGAGCATCGATCCGGGCCTCGTCCAGGCCCCGCTCGGCAACGTCGCCTCGGCCGAGAACCTCACCAACGCCCAGGCGCTGGGCCGCGTGATCTACACGGACTACGCCTACTTCTTCCAGCTCGCCGGCCTGATCCTGCTGGTCGCCATGATCGGCGCCATCGTGTTGACGCTGCGCGACCGGCCGGGCGTCAAGCGCCAGAACATCGCGGTCCAGAACGCCCGCACCCAGGCCATGGCGGTCGAGACCCGCAAGGTCCCCTCGCGCCAAGGTGTCGAGGTCTGATGCGCGCGCTGATGAGAGCCGGAGGAATCGAACGATGATCGGCCTGAGCCACTACCTCACCGTCGCGGCGATCCTGTTCACGCTCGGCGTGCTCGGCATCTTCATCAACCGCAAGAACATCATCGTCATCCTGATGTCGGTCGAGCTGATCCTGCTCTCGGTCAACATCAACCTCGTCGCCTTCTCGACGCAGCTGAACGACATCACCGGACAGGTCTTCGCCCTGTTCGTGCTGACCGTCGCGGCCGCCGAATCGGCGATCGGCCTCGCCATCCTGGTGGTGTTCTTCCGCAACCGCGGCTCGATCGCGGTGGAAGACGTCAGCATGATGAAGGGCTAGGGCCTTCCCCTTCGCGCGCCCCGAGTGACATCCGGACGCCGCCGCTTCGCGGCCGGCCCGGAGGACGGACTGCAAGAGAGCGATGTATCACGCGATCGTCTTCTTCCCGCTCATCGGCTTCCTGATCGCCGGCCTGTTCGGCCGGTACATCGGGGCGCGGGCCTGTGAGTACATCACCACGTCCTTCCTCGCCTTCACGGCGCTGATCGCCTGGGGCGTGTTCATCGACGGCGGGCCGGCCGAGCGCGTGCAGGTGGCGTCCTGGTTCGCGGCCGGCGACCTCCAGGTCGACTGGGCCTTCAAGGTCGACACCCTGACCCGGGTGATGCTGGTCGTCGTGACCACCGTCTCGACCCTCGTGCACCTCTACTCCGTGGGCTACATGGAGGAGGATCCGCACCGGCCGCGCTTCTTCGCCTACCTGTCGCTGTTCACCTTCGCCATGCTGATGCTGGTGACGGCCGACAACCTCGTCCAGATGTTCTTCGGCTGGGAAGGCGTGGGCCTCGCCTCGTACCTGCTGATCGGTTTCTGGTACGAGAAGCCCTCGGCCAACGCCGCCGCCATGAAGGCGTTCATCGTCAACCGCGTCGGCGATTTCGGCTTCTCGCTCGGCATCTTCCTGGTCTTCGTGCTGACCGGCTCGGTGGCGTTCGACGCCGTCTTCGGCAAGGTCGACGCGATCAAGACGCTCAGCTTCCACCTCCTCGGCTACGACTGGAACGCCCTGACGCTGGCCTGCCTGCTGCTGTTCATGGGCGCCATGGGCAAGTCGGCGCAGTTCCTGCTGCACACGTGGCTGCCCGACGCCATGGAGGGCCCGACCCCGGTCTCGGCGCTGATCCACGCGGCCACGATGGTCACCGCCGGCGTGTTCATGGTCGCCCGCCTGTCGCCGCTCTTCGAGGAGGCGCCGAACGCGCTGATCGTCGTGACGGTGATCGGCGGCATCACGTCCCTGTTCGCGGCCACGATCGGCCTCGTGCAGAACGACATCAAGCGGGTGATCGCCTACTCGACCTGCTCGCAGCTCGGCTACATGTTCGTGGCGCTCGGCGTCGGCGCCTACGCGGCCGGCGTGTTCCACCTGTTCACCCACGCCTTCTTCAAGGCGCTGCTGTTCCTCGGCGCCGGCTCGGTCATCCACGCGATGCACCACGAGCAGGACATGCGGAACATGGGCGGCCTGCGCCGCTACATCCCCTACACCAGCGCCATGATGGCGATCGGTTCGCTCGCGCTGATCGGCTTCCCCTACACGGCCGGCTACTACTCGAAGGACGCGATCATCGAAGCGGCCTACGCCTCGACCCGCCCCGGGCACACGCTCGCCTTCCTTTGCACCGTGGTGGCGGCGTTCTTCACCTCGTTCTACTCCTGGCGCCTGTTCTTCATGACCTTCGAGGGCCCGGCCCGCTGGGGCGCCCACGCCGCCCACGATCAGCACCACGCGCCCGCGGTCGCCCACGCGACTACGGCCCACGCGACCATGGCCCACGAGGCCGACGGCGCGCCCGGGCACACCGAGGGCGTCGCCCACGACGACAAGGGCCACGACATCGAGCCGGCCCACAAGAGCGACCTCGTCGCCGACGACCACCACGGGCACGGCCACCACGGCGACCACACGCCCCACGAGAGCCCGCTGGTGATGACGATCCCGCTCGCGGTGCTCGCCTTCGGCGCGCTATTCGCCGGGATCATCTTCCACAACCGCTTCATCGGCGAGGGGATGGAGGCGTTCTGGGGTCACGCCCTGGCGCACGGCCCGAACAACCACATCATGCACGAGATCCACGACGTCCCGGCGCTGGTCTCGTACTCGCCGCTGATCATGCTGATCCTCGGCTTCGTCGTGGCCTACTGGATGTACATCCGCCGGCCGGAACTGCCGGGCGCGCTCGCCGCGCAGCAGCCGTCGCTGTACCGGTTCCTGCTCAACAAGTGGTACTTCGACGAGATCTACGACCGGATCTTCGTCCGCCCGGCCAAGGATTTCGGCCTGTTCCTCTGGAAGCAGGGCGACGGCCGGATCATCGACGGCCTCGGACCGAACGGGATCGCGGCGCGCGTCGTGGACGTGACCCGCGGGGTGGTCCGTCTCCAGACCGGCTACGTCTACCACTACGCCTTCGTCATGCTCATCGGCGTCGCCGGCCTGATCAGCTGGTACCTGATGTCCGGCCTGCCCAAGAGTGCACACTGACATGCTCGGTCTCGGCATCCTCTCCGGCCTGCTGATCGTGCCGCTCTGCGGCGCGGCCTTCATCCTCACGCTGAACGGCGACGAGGAGTCGGTCGCGCGCAACAGCCGCTGGGCCGCGCTCGCCACCACGATCGTCACCTTCCTGCTCTCCCTGGTGGCGTGGAGCCGCTACGACACCGCCTCGTCGAGCTTCCAGCTCGTGGAGAGTCACGCGTGGCTCACCGAGACGATCCGGTTCAAGCTCGGCGTCGACGGCTTCTCGATGCCGCTGATCCTGCTGACCACGTTCCTGATGCCGTTCTGCATCGGCGCCTCGTGGCACTCGATCCACTTCCGGGTGAAGGAGTACTTCGTCGCCTTCCTCGTCCTCGAGACGACGATGATCGGCGTCTTCGCCGCCCTCGACCTGGTGCTGTTCTACCTGTTCTTCGAGGCAGGCCTGATCCCGATGTTCCTGATCATCGGCATCTGGGGCGGCGCGCGCCGGGTCTACGCCAGCTTCAAGTTCTTCCTCTACACCCTGCTCGGCTCGGTGCTGATGCTGCTCGCCGTGATGGCGATGTACTGGCAGGCCGGCACCACCGACATCCCGACCCTGCTGCAGTACCGCTTCCCGGTGCAGATGCAGACCTGGCTGTGGCTCGCCTTCTTCGCCTCCTTCGCGGTGAAGATGCCGATGTGGCCGGTCCACACCTGGCTGCCCGACGCCCACGTGGAGGCGCCCACCGCCGGCTCGGTGATCCTGGCGGGCATACTCCTGAAGATGGGCGGCTACGGCTTCATCCGGATCTCGCTGCCGATGCTGCCGGTGGCGAGCCACGACTTCGCGCCCTTCGTCTTCGCGCTGTCGGTGATCGCGATCATCTTCACGTCGCTCACCGCGATGATGCAGACCGACATCAAGAAGCTGATCGCCTACTCGTCGGTGGCCCATATGGGCTTCGTGACGCTGGGCCTGTTCACCCTGAACGAGCAGGGCATCCAGGGCGCGCTGTTCCTGATGATCTCCCACGGCATCGTGTCGGGGGCGCTCTTCCTCTGCGTCGGCGTCGTCTACGACCGGATGCACACCCGCGAGATCTCGGCCTATGGCGGCCTCGTGAAGCGGATGCCGCTCTACGCCGTGGCCATGATGGTGTTCACGATGGCCAATGTCGGCCTGCCGGGCACCTCGGGCTTCGTCGGCGAGTTCCTGGCCATGCTCGGCGCCTTCAAGGCGAACCCGAACGTGGCGTTCTTCTCGACCTTCGGCATCATCCTGTCGGCGGCCTACGCCCTGTGGCTCTACGCCCGGGTGATCTACGGGAAGCTGGAGAAGCCGAATCTCCAGGGCATCCTGGATCTCGACACCCGCGAGAAGATCATCCTGGCGCCGCTGGTCGTCATGACGATCTACTACGGCGTTCACCCGGCCCCCGTGCTCGACGTGTTCGCGCCCTCGACCGACGCGCTGATGGCGAGCATCAAGACCGCGCTCTCGAACACCCAGACGGCCGCCGCGGCGCTGCCGATCCCGCGCTGAGGCGGACACCATGACAACCGTCCACTCCGTCCTGCCCTCGCTGGCGCCGCTCATGCCCGAGCTGATCCTCGGCGTCGGCGTCATGGGCCTGATCCTCTACGGCGCGTGGCGCGGCGACCGCTCCGCCGAGACCGTGAGCATCGGCGCCCTCGCCCTGCTCCTCGTCGCCCTGTCGGTGGTGATCTCGCAGCCGGTGCACGGCCGGGTCACGACCCTGTCGGGCGCGTTCGTGTCCGATTCCTTCGCCAAGGTGATGAAGTCGCTGGTGCTGCTCGGATCCGCGGCGACGATCCTGCTGGCGCACGACTTCTTCAAGCGCGAGCGCATCGACCGGTTCGAGTTCCCGGTCCTGATCGTGCTCTGCACCATCGGCATGATGGTCATGGTCTCGGCCAACGACCTGATCGCGCTCTACCTGGGCCTGGAACTGCAGTCGCTCGCCGCCTACGTGATCGCCGCCTTCCATCGCGACGACGTGAAGTCCACCGAGGCCGGCCTCAAGTACTTCGTGCTCGGCGCGCTCTCCTCCGGCATGCTGCTCTACGGCGCCTCGCTGGTCTACGGCTTCACCGGCACGGTCTCGTTCCCCGGCATCGTCTCGGCGCTCAACGAGAATGCCGGGTTCGGCATCGTGCTGGGCATCGTGTTCCTGGCGGCCGGCGTGTGCTTCAAGCTGGCGGCCGTGCCGTTCCACATGTGGACGCCCGACGTCTACGAGGGCTCGCCGACCCCGGTGACGGCCTTCTTCGCCTCGGCGCCCAAGATGGCCGCCGTGGCGATGACCGTGCGGGTCTTCATCGGCGCGATGCCGGACGTGACGGCGATCTGGCAGCAGATCTTCATCTTCGTCTCGATCGCGTCGATGGCGCTCGGCTCGTTCGCGGCGATCGGGCAGACCTCGATCAAGCGCCTGATGGCCTACTCGTCGATCGGCAATATCGGCTACGCGCTGATCGGCCTGGCCTCCGGCTCGGAGGAGGGGATCAGCGGGCTCGTCACCTACATGATCATCTACCTCGCGATGACGCTCGGCACCTTCGCGATCATCCTGTCGCTCCGGCGCCGGGACGTGATGTTCGAGAAGATCGAGGACCTGTCGGGCCTGTCGCGGACCCATCCGTGGCTCGCCTTCTGCCTCGCCGCGATGATGTTCTCGCTGGCCGGCATCCCGCCGCTCGCCGGGTTCTTCGCGAAGTTCTACGTCTTCGCCGCCGCCATCAAGGCGGGTCTCGTGACGCTGGCGGTGATCGGCGTGGTGACCAGCGTGGTGGGCGCCTACTACTACCTGCGCGTCGTGCGGATCATGTACTTCGACGAGCCGAAGGAGCCGTACGAGGCGATGGCCCCGGGCCTGCGCATCGTGCTCGCCCTGTCGAGCGTCGTGGTGGTGCTGTTCTTCCTGCTGCCCGGGCCGCTGGTCGGCGCCGCCGGCCGGGCCGCGAAGTCGCTGTTCTAGGACGGCCTTGACCTACCGACTCGGGCCCTCGGCGCGCGCCGAGGGCCACCGCCTGCACGTCCACGACACCCTCGGCTCCACCAACACGGAGGCCGTGGCGCGCGCGCGCGCCGGCGAGACAGGCCCGCTCTGGGTGGTGACGCACCGCCAGGAGGCGGGCCGCGGTCGGCGGGGCAACAGCTGGTCCTCGCTCCCCGGCAACCTCGCGGCGAGCGTGCTCTGGCCGGTCGCCGGGGTCGCGCCGGACCACCTCGCCGAGTTGGGCTTCGTGGCTGGCCTCGCCCTGATCGAGGCGCTGGAGGCGGCCTGCGGCACCCTGCCGGATACCGGATCCGGCGCCGGGGCCCGATCTCTTCAGCTCAAATGGCCGAACGACGTGCTGCTCGGCGGGGCGAAGCTCGCCGGCCTGCTCCTGGAGGCGGAGACGCTCCCGGGCGGGCGGCGTGCCGCGGTCATCGGCTTCGGCGTGAACGTCGCGGCGGCGCCGGAGGGCCTCGGGGCCGCGAGCTTGGCGGCGGCGGGTTACGCGTGCGGCGCCGAGGCGCTACTGGAACATCTCTCGGACCGGGTGGCCGCGCGGGCGCGCGCCTGGGACCGGGGACGGAATTTCGCTGACCTGCGCGCGGCCTGGCTCGCGCGGGCCGCGGGTCTCGGATCGGAGATCGCGGTGCACAGCGGCGGTCACATCCTGCGGGGCGTGTTCGAGACGATCGACGAGGGGGGGCGGCTCGTGATCCTCGCCCCCGACGGGAACCGGCATACCGTGACGGCGGGCGAGGTGCATTTCGGATCGGCCGCGACGGCGGCCTGAGTTTGGACGACGACAGATGATAAAGGGACAGGAGGAGCTGGTCTTCCTGCCGCTCGGCGGCGTGGGCGAGATCGGGATGAACGCGGCACTCTACGGGTTCGGCCCGGAGAAGGGCCGGAAGTGGATCATGGTCGATTGCGGCATGGGCTTCGCCGGCGAGGAGCAGATGCCGGGCGTCGACCTGATGTTCCCCGACCTCTCCTTCATCGAGGAGCGGCGCAAGGACCTGCTGGGGATCTTCATCACCCACGCGCACGAGGACCATATCGGGGCGATCTCCGAGCTGTGGCCCCGGCTCAAGGTACCGGTCTACGCGACCCGCTTCGCCAAGAACCTGCTGGAGACCCGGCGCCTGTCCGAGCCCGGCGCCCCGAAGGTCGAGTTGCGCGAGGTGAAGCCCGGCCGGCGCGTGACCGTCGGGCCGTTCGAGCTCGAGTACGTGCCGGTCTCGCACTCCATCCCGGAGTCGAACGCCATCGCCATTCGCACCGCGGCGGGCCTCGTCCTCCACACCGGCGACTGGAAGATCGACCCGACCCCGGTGGCCGGCTCGGTGACGTCGCCGGAGGCGTTCACGGCGCTCGGGGACGAGGGCGTCCTCGCCATCGTCTGCGACTCGACCAACGTCGTGCGCGAGGGCTTCTCGCCGAGCGAGAAGACCGTCGCCGAGACGCTGAAGACGCTGATCGCGGACGCGCCGCACCGGGTCGCCGTGACGACCTTCGCGTCCAACGTGGCGCGCATCCGCGCGGTCGCCGAGGCCGCCGCCGCCTGCGGGCGCGAGGTCATCGCGGTCGGCCGCGCCATGGACCGGGTGATCGACGTGGCCCGCGAGTGCGGCTACCTCGACGGCCTGCCCGAGTTCCGCCGCTCCGATTCGTGGAAGAGCCTGCCGCGGGAGCGCGTCGTCGCGCTGCTCACCGGCTCACAGGGCGAGCCGCGGGCGGCGCTCGCCCGCGTCTCCCGCCGCGACCACCCGGATATCAGCCTCACCGCCGGTGACCAGGTGATCTTCTCCTCGCGCGCCATCCCGGGCAACGAGCGCGATGTCGGCTCGATCATCAACGACCTGATCGAGCAGGGCGTCGAGGTGATCACCGACCGCACCGACCTCGTCCACGTCTCCGGCCACCCGCGCCGGGACGAGATGGTCGAGATGTACCGGTGGACCCGCCCGGGCACCGCGATCCCGGTCCACGGCGAGGCCCTGCACCTCGACGAGCACGCCCGCTTCGCGCGGGCGCAGGGCGTGCAGAACGTGGTCAAGGCCCGCAACGGCAGCCTGATCCGTCTGAGCCCCGGCAAGCCCGAGGTGATCGACCACGTGAAGGCCGGCCGCCTGTTCAAGGACGGCGACGTCCTGATCGACGAGAAGGACCGGGCGATCCCGGAGCGGCGCAAGCTGATGCAGGCCGGCCTGGTCTCGGTGGCGATCGCTATCGACGAGGACGGCGTCGTGCTCGGCGAGCCGGCGGTGGACATCATCGGCCTGCCGAACCGCGGCCGGTCCGGCGAGCCGCTGATCGAGACCGTGGTGGACGCGGTCTCCCGCACCCTGTCGGGGATGTCGCGGGGCAAGCTCAAGGACTCGGAGAGCGTCGAGAAGACGGTCGACCGGGCGGTGCGCACCGCGGTCAACGAGGTGTGGGGCAAGAAGCCGGCCTGCCACGTGCAGGTGGTGGAGGTGTGAAGCTGGCTGCCGATAGCGGTTGGCTGTAATCTAGACGGAGCCGAAGCAGCCGATCATCCGATCGGCTGCCGGACAGGGCCCGGGTTCCCTCTCGCGCACGGGAGAGGGACAGGGTGAGGGGGACAGGTTCTGCCGGAGAGGGCTCGTCCCTCACCCCAACCCTCTGCCGCACGGGAGAGGGGGCCGGTCGCGTCCGCGCGTACGGGCGGAGCCTTCCCCGCGAACGAACGAAGCTCCCGGACAGGGGGCCAGAACGCCGGGGAGGAAACATCATGATCGGCCGTCTCAACCACGTGGCCATCGCCGTGCAGGATCTCGACGCCGCCTGCGCGGTCTACCGCGACGCGCTGGGCGCGACGATCACCGCGCCCCTGCCGCAGCCCGAGCACGGCGTCACCGTCGTGTTCGTCGAGCTACCGAACAGCAAGATCGAGCTGATGTCCCCTCTGGGCGAGGGCTCGCCGATCGAGTCCTTCGTGGCCCGCAACCCGGGCGGCGGCATCCACCACGTCTGCTACGAGGTCGACGACATCCTGGCCGCCCGCGACCAGCTCAAGGCGCAGGGCGCCCGGGTGCTCGGCACCGGTGAGCCGCGGATCGGCGCGCACGGCAAGCCGGTCCTGTTCCTGCACCCCAAGGACTTCCTCGGCACCCTGGTCGAGCTGGAGCAGGTGTGAGCCGGATGATGAACGCACTGGCCCGCTCGACGCCGGTGACCCTGGCGGCGATCACCGTCCTGATCGCCGCCTTCGTGGCGGCGGCGGTGAGCCTGTTCAAGCTGACGGTGGGCGGGGCGATCGCCCTCTACTTCGTGGTCTGGTGGACGCTGCTCTTCGCGGTCCTGCCCCTGCGCAACCAGCCGGAGACGCGGCCCAGCCACGTGGTGCCGGGCCAGGATCCTGGGGCGCCGGCGGCGCCGCGGCTGCGCGAGAAGGCGATCTGGACGACGCTGGTCGCGGGCGCAGCCTTCCTGATCGCCCTGGCGGTGTTCCCGCTGACCGGGCTCTAGGACGGCTCGGAGCGGCGATCCGGGAAGCGCCGCCGCGGCGGGCCACCGCCCGAAACCAGATGGGCGCGGGCCTAGCGGGTGGTCCGACACGGCCGCGCCGACCGGACCCAAGAATAAAAAAAGCAAGGCCCGAGGCCTTGCTTTCAAGCTTCACTGGCTCGACCTTGAAATATCCCTCGCATTGGCTGCGGGGCGGTCGCTTTTCCTCCCGAGACTCGGACCTTGCGCCACCTCTTCCGGGCGTCGCAAACATCGCCGGACGCTTATAGGAACAACAATTCGTGTTGTCACCGGGTCTGCGAGAAAAATCTGCGCTTTCTTGCCGGCAAATGGGCATACCGCTTTCCGCCTAGGCAGCGGCCTCAGCGCGGCCGGGCCGCCGCCTCCGGTTCGCCGCGATTACGCCCCGCCGTGGTCGCGCAGTGCTTGTAATTTGCGTCTCCGGCGTGTTGTGTGCCGGCGCGCCGCGGCTCCTCCCGGCCGATCCTCTTCCAAGACTCTGACGACATGCGTCTCTCCCGCTATTTCATGCCGACCTTGCGCGAGACGCCCAAGGAAGCCGAGATCGTCTCGCACCGGCTGATGCTGCGCGCCGGCCTGGTCCGCCAGGAAGCCGCCGGCATCTACGCCTGGTTGCCGCTGGGCCTGCGGGTTCTGGAGCGCGTCTGCGCGGTGATCCGGCGGGAGCAGGACCGGTCCGGCGCCGTCGAGATCCTGATGCCGACGGTGCAGTCCGCCGAGCTGTGGCGGGAATCCGGCCGCTACGACGCCTACGGCAAGGAGATGCTGCGCCTGAAGGACCGGCACGACCGCGAGATGCTCTACGGCCCCACAGCCGAGGAGATGGTCACCGAGATCTTCCGGGCGAGCGTGCGCTCCTACAAGGACCTGCCCAAGAATCTCTACCAGATCTCGTGGAAGTTCCGCGACGAGGTGCGGCCGCGCTTCGGCACGATGCGCTCGCGCGAGTTCTTGATGAAGGACGCCTACTCGTTCGATTTCGACCAGGCCGGGGCGCGCCACGCCTACAACCGGATGTTCGTGGCGTACCTGCGGACCTTCGCGGGCCTCGGCCTGAAGGCGATCCCGATGCGCGCCGATACCGGCCCGATCGGCGGCGACCTGTCCCACGAGTTCATCATCCTGGCCAAGACCGGCGAGAGCGAGGTCTTCTGCGACAAGGCCTATCTCGACTTCGACATCCCGCCGGCGACCGTCGATTTCGACGACGTCGCCGCCCTCCAGGGCATCGTCGATGCCTGGACCTCGCACTACGCGGCCACCGAGGAGATGCACGAGCCGGCGGCCTTCGCGGAGGTCCCGGAGGACAACCGCATGGCGGCCCGCGGCATCGAGGTCGGGCACATCTTCTACTTCGGCACCAAGTATTCCGAGCCGATGGGCGCCAAGGTCGCCGGTCCGGACGGGATCGAGCGGCCGGTCCATATGGGCTCCTACGGCATCGGGCCGAGCCGGCTGGTCGCCGCCATCGTCGAGGCCAGCCACGACGAGGCCGGGATCATCTGGCCGGACTCGGTCGCGCCGTTCGACGTCGCCCTGATCAACCTCAAGGTCGGGGACGCGGCCACCGACGCCGCCTGCGCGCAGATCCAGTCCGACCTCGAGACCGCCGGCCTGTCGGTGCTCTACGACGACCGCGACGAGCGCCCCGGCGCGAAGTTCGCCACCGCCGACCTGATCGGCCTGCCCTGGCAGGTGATCGTCGGGCCCAAGGGCCTGGCGGAGGGCAAGGTCGAGCTGAAGCGGCGTGCCGGCGGCGAGCGCGAGAGCCTCGCGACCGTCGATCTGCTGGCACGCATCCGGCGCGTCTGAGGCGTGCCGATGGCCGCCTCAGCGAAGCTGGACCGGGTTCGGACCTTCGCGGCCTCGTTCGCGGCCTCGTTCCGCCAGGGCACCGCGCCCTTCGCGCCGTTCGAGTGGATCCTCGCCGGCCGCTACCTGCGCGCCCGGCGCCGGGGCGGCGGCGTCTCGGTGGTGGCGTTCTTCTCGGTGCTCGGCATCGCGCTCGGCGTCGCCACGCTGATCATCGTCCTGTCGGTGATGAACGGCTTCCGCGCGGAACTGCTGTCGAAGATCGTCGGCATCAACGGCCACCTGTTCGCGACGCCCATCGACCGGCCGTTCAACGACTGGACCGACCTGTCGGACCGGCTGTCGAAGGTGGCGGGCGTGCGCGCCGCGGTGCCGCTGGTCGAGGGCCAGGCCTTCGCCTCGTCGCAGTACGGCGGATCCGGCGTCATCATCCGCGGCGTGCGGGCGGCCGACCTCGACGCGCTGGCGGCCGTGTCCTCGGCGATCCGCGGCGGCACCCTCGAAGGTTTCGACGACGGCACCGGCGTGCTGATCGGGCGGCGGCTCGCCGACACGCTGGGCCTGCAGGCCGGCGACACGATCACGCTGGTCACGCCCAAGGGCTCGTCGACGCCCTTCGGGACCGCGCCGCGCACCAAGAGCTACACGGTCAAGGCGGTGTTCGAGGTCGGGATGACCGAGTTCGACCAGACCTTCGTGTTCATGCCGCTGGCCGAGGCCCAGGCGTTCTTCAACAAAGACGGCGACGTGAGCATGATCGAGATCTACGTCGACGATCCCGACCATGTCGGCGACATGCGCGAGCCCCTGGAGATGGCGGCCGAGCGCCCGATCCTGCTCACCGACTGGCGCCAGCGCAACCGGACCTTCTTCGGGGCCCTGGAGGTTGAGCGGAACGTCATGTTCCTGATCCTCAGCCTGATCGTCGTGGTGGCGACCCTCAACATCGTCTCCGGCCTGATCCTGCTGGTGCGCGACAAGTCGAGCGACATCGCGATCCTGCGCACCATGGGGGCGACGCCGGGCACGATCATGCGGGTTTTCCTGATCAACGGCGCGCTGATCGGCGTCGTCGGGACGCTCAGCGGGCTCGGCCTCGGCATCCTGATCACCCTCAACATCAAGCCGATCCAGCACGTGCTGTTTCCGGGCGCCTGGGACCCGACCGTGCGCTTCCTCGCCGAGATCCCGGCGCAGATGAACCCGAAGGAGATCACCGCCGTGGTGATCACCTCCCTGCTGCTGTCGCTCGCGGCGACGCTGTATCCCTCCTGGCGCGCCGCCCGGCTCGATCCGGTGCAGGCCCTCCGCTACGGCTGACGGGCCGCATCCGATGAGCGATTCGAGCCAGACCGCCGGCGACCAGCCGGTGCCGGCGCTGTTCTTCTCCCGCGTCGAGCGGCGCTACGCCCAGGCCGAGGGTGCCCTCGAGATCCTGCGCGGCGCAGACCTCGCGATCTGGCCGGGGGAGTTGGTCGCTCTGGTGGCACCGTCGGGAGCCGGCAAGTCGACCCTGCTGCACCTCGCCGGCCTCTTGGAGCGGCCGGACGGGGGCGAGATCTATATCGGCGGTCAGCCCACGGCCGCGATGGCGGATTCCGAGCGCACGCGCCTGCGGCGCGAGGAGATGGGTTTCGTCTACCAGTTCCACCACCTGCTGCCGGAGTTCTCGGCGCTGGAGAACGTGGTGATGCCCCAGCTCATCCGCGGCCTGAAGGCCCCGGAGGCGAAGGCCCGCGCCACGGAACTCCTGAGCTTCCTCGGCCTCAAGGAGCGGCTGCCGCACCGCCCGGCGGAGCTGTCGGGAGGCGAGCAGCAGCGCGTCGCCATCGCCCGGGCGGTGGCCAACGGCCCGCGGCTGCTGCTCGCCGACGAGCCGACCGGCAACCTCGATCCCGGGACGGCGGGCCACGTCTTCTCGATCCTGATGGCCCTGGTCCGCGCCTCGGGGCTCGCCGCCCTGGTCGCGACCCACAACCTGGAATTGGCCGCCCGCATGGATCGGCGGGTCACTATCCGGGACGGGCTGATCACGCAGCTCGACTGAGCGGGCCACCCGCTGAGCAGATCTCCCGTGTGCCGGCGCGGCGACGGCCCGCGCGGCGGCGCGCCCCTTACACGCCGCGCCGCGGCAGCCTCGATCAACCACAGGGCGCATCGCTCCCGGCCCGCGACGCCAGCCGGCCCGCAGACCTCCGAGCCCCGCAAGTGCACGCGATCTTTAATCCGTCGCGCCGCGTGCGACGCGTCACGTCGCGGAAGACACCGGGCCCCTATCTTGTGATCACGCAAGACAAAACAGAGCCGAACAACCGGCCTGTACTGCGTTATCTCTGGAGCCTGACCATGAAGACCCGTATCGCCGCAGCCGTCACCGCACTTGTCCTTGGCGTTGCCCCGATCTCGTCCGCTCTGGCGGCGAACGGCGCCCGCTGGACGGGCCTCGCTCCCTACGAGGTCGAGACCACGGGCTCGCTCGGACTGGGGGTCCACGACAATCCCAACTACGTCGGCTGCCCGCTGAGCTCGGCCGCCGAGGGCAACGCCGACCAGCAGACCCGGCCGGTGAAGCAGTACGGCCAGACCTCCGGCGGCTACCGCTGCTGAGCCGACGCGAGGACGGATGAAGCTCAAGGCTCTCTCCTACGTCATGATCGGCGCCTTCGTGAGCGGCCTGCTCATGACGTTCGTCGGTTCGGCCACCGCGCTGCTCGGGCAGTAATCGAAAGGGCGCCGCTTCGGTCGGAGGCGGCGCCCCCCCGCGTTCGGGCAGGCGGCGCGGTCAGGACGCGCGGGACGGGCCGGGACCGGCCTCGGCGGCCGTCAGCCGCTCGACGTAGTCGCAGGCGTCGAGGACGGCGTCGCGGCCGTCCGCCATCCGCGCCCGGGCCGCCGCGCAGGCCCGCGTCACCGCGGGGTCGGCGAGTAGCCGGCCGAGGACCCGCGCCGCCCGCGCGGGCCGGAAGGCGCGGCGGCTCAGGGTGGCGCCGAGATCCCGATCCTTCAGCCGCCGCCCCTCGTCGAAATGGTCGAAGGCCACGGGCACCACCAGCTGCGGGACGCCCGCGGCCAGCGCCTGCGCCACCGTGCCGACGCCGCCGTGGTGGACCAGCGCCGCGCTGCGCGGCAGCAGGGCGCTCAGGGGGGCGTAGGGCAGGTGGATGATCCCGGCCGGCAGCGGCTTCGGGATCTGCCCCCCCTGCGGGGCGAGCAGGACGCCGCGCCGCCCCATGCGCCGGCACAGCCGCACCGCGGTGTCGAAGAAGCCGGCGCCCTGGCGCATGGCCGAGCCGTAGGTGAACACGATCGGCGGCTCGCCCGCCTCGAGGAACGCTTCCAGCTCCGGCGGCATGGACGCCACGTCGCCGAACCGGTCGACCAACGGGAAGCCGAGCTGCACCGCCTGGCCCGGCCAGTCGGCCTGCGGCTCCGCGTACCAGTCGGGGAACATCAGAAGCATGCCGGTCGGGCTGTTCCACCAGTGCCGCAGCCGGTAGACCGGATCGAGGCCGAGACGCGCCCGCAGGGCGTTCAGCGGCGGGAGGGTGAACGGGCCGACCGCCACCTTGTCGACGCCGAGATTCACGTAGGCCCGCAGGGCGGCCGGCAGGACGCGCGGCAGCGGCAGGCCCGGCAGGCGCGGCGGATCGTACCGGCTCTCGATCAGGAACGGCATGACGTGCAGCGTCGCGGTCGGCAGATCGTAGAGGTCCTGCGCGAGCCGCGCCCCCCAGCCCAGCGGCGAGGCGACCACCCGCAGGTCGATCCCCCGGGCGCGGGTCGCGCCGAGCCACAGGCAGGCCGGCTCGGCCACCCGCAGGGCGTAATCGAACATCGGGCGGAACCCCTGCTGCGGGTGCCACAGATCCGGCTGGCGGATCACCGCCTCGTAATCGGCGACCGTGCCCAGGGGCTGGAAGGCGAGGCCGGCCCGGCGGGCCATCGCCTCGAACGGGGCCGGGGCCGCCAGCGAGACGCCGTGGCCGCGCTTCAGGAGCTCGTGCCCCAGCGCGATGAACGGAAGCACATCGCCGTGTGTGCCGACGGCCACGAGGGCGACGTCGAACCGTTCGACCGTCCGGTGCTCGGGAATGGCTTGCTCCTTCGAACTCCCCAGCCGGTGACGAGCTCGTCTCGAAGGCGGGGGCATGCCAGCCCGCCCGATCCGCATCAAGACACTTTTTACCCTGTCGAAGAAACGGGGCCGCCCTGTGACCCACAGACCCTTTCCATAGAACAAAACATGAACATACTAGGGCCGGAACACAGGAGGCAGGTCGATGCTGAAGCGGGTGATCCTGACCGGAATGGTCGAGTTCATGGCGTTCGGGATGCTGTTCGCGGCGGTGGGCGCCTGGGCGATAGCCTTGGCACCGGTTCGTTAGCCGGATTTTTCCGAAGACTGCCCGGTTCCGTCCGCGGACGGGTTATGCACAGGCGATCGCCCCGTAGGCGCCGATTGTCCACAGGGCTGGGCCGAACTGGTGCTTCCGGGGCACGACCGGTGGATATCGTCCGCCGGCGGCGCGGCGCACGTCGACTTGAGGCCGGCGAGCGGGGATGCTGCCCGACCCCGGAACAAGGTCGGCCATGCCACGCCAGCTCAAGGAGGTCGGATTCGTCCACCTCCACGTCCACTCGTCCTATTCCCTGCTCGAAGGGGCGCTGAAGGTCGGCTCCCTGATCAAGGCGGCGGTCGCCGACAGGCAGCCGGCCCTGGCCCTGACCGACACCAACAACCTGTTCGGCGCGCTGGAATTCTCCGAGAAGGCGGCCGGGGAGGGCGTCCAGCCGATCGCCGGCGTGCAGCTCTCGGTGGCGTTCGAGGCCGCGGACCCGCACCAGCGTCAGGCGCCGACCAGCCACGGCATCGTGCTCCTCGCCCAGGACGAGACCGGCTACGCCAACCTGCTGCGGCTGGCGAGCCGCGCCTATTTCGACACGGCCCTCGGCGAGGCGCCGCGCCTCGATGCCGGAGCGCTCGCGGGCGCCTCCGAGGGGCTGATCGCGCTCACCGGCGGGATGGCGGGCCCCCTCGACGCGGCCTTTCGGGCGGGCCGGCCGGAGCTCGCCCTCAACCGCCTGAAGCGCCTGAAGGAGACGTTCGGCGAGGACCGGCTCTACGTGGAGATCCAGCGCCACGGCCAGTCCGAGGAGGCGCGGATCGAGACCGCGCTCCTCGACCTCGCCGGTCGCCACGGCCTCGGGATCGTGGCGACGAACGAGCCCTACTTCGCCAAGCCCGACGACTACGACGCCCACGATGCGCTGCTCGCCATCGCGGAGGGCCGCCTCGTCTCGGACGAGCGCCGCCGCCGCCTGACGCCGAGCCACGCCTTCAAGACCCGGGCCGAGATGGCCGAGCTGTTCCGCGACCTGCCGGACGCGCTCCAGGCGACGGTCGAGATCGCCATGCGCTGCGCCGTCCGTGCGCGGACCCGCAAGCCGATCCTGCCGAATTTCGGCGCCGTGGCGGCCGGCGAGACGCCGCCCATGGCGGAGGCCCTGGCGGAGGCGTCCGACGCGGGCGCGCGGGCGGTCTCGGCCGACGAGCCGACCGAGCTGCGCCGGCAGGCCGAGGCCGGGCTGGAGTTGCGCCTGAAGCAGCACGGCACGGCGCCGGGCTTCTCCGAGGAGGATTACCGCAAGCGCCTCGAGTTCGAGCTCGACGTCATCGTCAAGATGAAGTTCCCGGGCTACTTCCTGATCGTCTCCGACTTCATCAAGTGGGCCAAGGACCACGACATCCCGGTCGGTCCGGGCCGCGGCTCGGGCGCCGGCTCGCTGGTGGCGTGGTCGCTGCTCATCACCGACCTCGACCCGCTCCGGTTCGGCCTGCTGTTCGAGCGCTTCCTCAACCCCGAGCGCGTCTCGATGCCGGATTTCGACATCGACTTCTGCGTCGAGGGCCGCGAGCGGGTAATCCGCTACGTGCAGCAGCGCTACGGCGAGGGGCAGGTCGGGCAGATCATCACCTTCGGCACGCTGCTCGCCCGCGGCGTGCTGCGCGACGTCGGCCGCGTCCTGGAGATGCCCTACGGGCAGGTCGACAAGCTGACCAAGCTCGTGCCGCAGAACCCCGCCAACCCGGTGACGCTCGCCCAGGCCATCGAGGGCGAGCCCAAGCTCCAGCAGGCCATGGAGGAGGAGCCGATCGTCGGCCGCCTCATCGACATCTCCAAGAAGCTCGAAGGCCTGCACCGGCACGCCTCGACCCACGCCGCCGGCGTGGTGATCGGCGACCGGCCGCTCGAGGAGCTGGTCCCGCTCTACCGGGACCCGAAGACCGGCATGCGGGTCACCCAGTTCAACATGAAGTGGGTCGAGCAGGCGGGGCTGGTGAAGTTCGACTTCCTGGGCCTCAAGACCCTGACGATGCTGCGGTGCTGCACCGATCTGCTGAAGCAGCGCGGCATCGACATCGACCTCGCCTCGCTGCCGCTCGACGACCCGAACACCTACGGGCCGATGGGCCGGGGCGAGACGGTCGGCGTGTTCCAGGTGGAATCGGCCGGCATGCGCAAGGCGCTCTGCGAGATGCAGGCCGACCGGCTGGAGGACATCATCGCCCTGGTGGCGCTCTACCGGCCGGGCCCGATGGCCAATATCCCGGTCTACTGCGAGCGCAAGCTCGGCCGCGACGCCGGCAACGAGGCGTCCTGGTACCCGGACCCGAAGCTGGAGCCGATGCTGAAGGAGACCTTCGGCATCATCGTCTACCAGGAACAGGTGATGGAGATCGCCAAGGTGCTCGCCGGCTACTCGCTCGGCGAGGCCGACATGCTCCGGCGCGCCATGGGCAAGAAGATCCGCGCCGAGATGGACGCGCAGCGCGACCGGTTCCTCAAGGGCTGCACCGAGCGCGGGTTGACCAAGGCCAAGGCCAACGAGATCTTCGACCTGCTCGCCAAGTTCGCCGATTACGGCTTCAACAAGAGCCACGCGGCGGCCTACGCGCTGCTGACCTACCAGACCGCCTATCTGAAGGCGAACTTCCCGGTCGAGTTCCTGGCGGCCGCCATGACCCTCGACATCGACAACACCGACAAGCTGGCCGAATTCCGCCAGGACGCGCAGCGCCTGAAGATCACGGTCGAGCCACCCTCGATCAACACCTCCGGCGAGGTCTTCGAGGTGCGTGACGGCAAGATCTTCTACGCGCTGGCCGCCATCAAGGGCGTCGGCCGCGAGGCGGTGCGGGCGCTGGTGGAGGCCCGCGGCGACCGGCCGTTCAAGGATCTCGCCTGCCTCGCCCGCCGGCTGAACCCGCGGATGATCAACAAGCGCACCCTGGAGAGCCTCGTCCAGGCCGGGGCGCTCGACTGCATCGAGCCCGACCGCGCGCGTGCCTTCGCGGCGGTGGAGCCGATGATGAAGCTCGCCGCCAGCGCGGCGGAGGCCGCATCGGCGGGCGTCACCGACATGTTCGGCGGCGTGGTGGCGGACGACGTGTCCCTGCGGATCCCGCCGCACGAGATCTGGCCGATGGCCGACACGCTCAAGCGCGAGTACGCGGCGATCGGCTTCTTCATCTCGGGCCATCCGCTCGACGAGTACGGCGACCTGTTGGACAAGCTGCGGGTGCAGAGCTGGACGGATTTCTGCCGCGCCGTGCGGGCCGGGACGTCGAGCGTCGGCCGCGTGGCGGCCTCGGTGCTCGACCGGGCGGAGCGGCGGACCAAGACCGGCAACAAGATGGGCATCGTCACCCTGTCGGACCGGACCGCGCATTTCGAGGCGATCATCTTCTCCGAGGGGCTCGGCCAGTACCGCGACATCCTGGAACCGGGCCGACCGCTGGTTCTGCAGCTCCAGGCGAACCTGGAGGGCGAGGACGTGCGCGCCCGCATCCTCACCGCGGAACCCCTCGACCAAGCGGTCGCCCGCCACCAGAAGGGCATCCGCATCCATCTGAGCGACCCGCGCGGCGTCGCGCCCGTGCAGCAGCGCCTGTCGATGCGGGGCGAGAGCGAGGTCTCGCTGATCCTCAAGCTCGACGGCGGCGAGCGCGAGGTGGAGATCCGGCTCCCGGGCAAGTTCCAGGCGAGCCCGGCGCTCGCCGGCCAGCTCCGGACCGTGCCCGGGGTGGTGCAGGTGGAGGTGAGCTGAGGGGCGGCTGATACCAAGCGCCTGTGGGTTCGGTTGGCCCGCGCCGTCTTCGCGAGCGGAGCGAAGCGATCCAGGGACGCGCCACGCTCGATGAGGGCGCGCGACACGGGGTTGCTTCGCTCCGCTCGCACGGACGGGTGGGCTTTTGTGAGTTCTGTCGCCGGGAATTGTAGGTGCGTGCCCGTCGAGGCCCTCAGCTCGCCGCCGTCCCGCTGGCCGCCAGCACCACCGCCCGGCTCCCCACCGGCACGCGGGCGTACAGGTCGATGATGTCCTGGTTCAGGAACCGCACGCAGCCCGACGACACCATCGTGCCGATGGTCTGCGGCTCCGTGGTGCCGTGCAGGCGGTAGAGCGTGTCGCCGCCGTCCCGATAGAGGTAGAGCGCCCGCGGACCGAGCGGATTGCCGGCCCCGCCGGGCAGGCCGCCGGCATAGGGCCCGTAGCGCTCAGGCTCTCGCTTGACCATGGCCTGGGTCGGCGTCCAGCGCGGCCATTCGGCCTTGCGGGCGATGACGGCCGCGCCTCGGAAGTTGAACGCCTCATCGCGACCGACGCCCACGCCGTAGCGGATGGCGCGCCCGCCCTCGCGCACGAGGTAGGCGTAGCGCGCCGAAGGATCGACCACGATCGTGCCCGGCGGCTCGGCCGTGGCGTAGGCCACCTCCCGGCGCAGGAAGCGCGGGTCTATCGCGGACAGGTCCACCGCCGGCACGGGGAAGGGCTCGCCGTCGAGCGCGGCGTAGAGGGCCGTGTAGGCCGGGTCGACGGGCGGGCGCAGCGCGGCGACGGGGCGCGGCTCGCGGGTGACGCAGCCGGCGACGAGCAGGGGCGTGCCGGCGAGCAGGCTGCGGCGGGTCGGAAACATCGATGCTGCGCTCCAAGATCTGGCGACGACGCACAGAACCGCCACGCGGCCGCCCCGTCCATCGGCTATGGGGTGATCGCACCCATAACCGGATGGCATCCATGGATCTGACGCTGGCCCTGCGCGCGTTCCTCCGGACCGTCGAGCGCGGCTCGATGACCGCGGCCGCACGCGACCTCGCGGTGTCGCAGCCGGCGATCAGCAAGCATCTGCGCAATCTGGAGGCCCAGGTCGGCGCGCGGCTCCTCGAACGGTCCGCGCGGCTGGTGCGTCCGACCCAGCAGGGCCAGCGGCTCTACGCGGCCTGTCAGCCCGCGCTCGCCACGATCGACGCCGCCCTGGAAGATGCCCGCACCGAGGCCGGCCGCATCGAAGGCCGGCTGCGGCTGCACGCGCCCGCCTGCATCGGGGCGGCCCATCTGCACCGGATCGTGGCGGCGTTCCAGGCCGAGAATCCGCGGGTCACGGTCGATCTCGTGCTGGACAACCGGCTGATCGACCTCGTCTACGAGGATTACGACCTCGCGCTCCGCTACGGCCGGCCCCACGGGCAGGACGTCGTGACGCGGCGGCTCGGCTGGGTGCGCCGAATCCTGGTCGCCGCCCCGACATACTTGGCGCGGGCCGGCGGCATCGACGCGCCCGGGCAGATCGCCGACCGGGCCCTCGTGACGACCACGTCGGCCCTGGACGACCGGAACACGCTCGTACTCCAGCACGGGCGCGAGACGCTGAGCCTCGCCGTCCGCCCGGCCCTGCGGACCAACAGCGCGGAGGTGCTGTTGGCCGAACTGCGCGCGGGACGGTACATGGGCCCGGTCCAGCACCTGCTGGTCGCCGAGGACTTGGCGGCCGGCCATCTCGTCCGCGTCCTGCCCGCGTACGAGGTGCGCTCGACGGACGCCTATCTGGTCTACCCGTCCGTCCGCCACATGCGCCCGGTCGTCCGCGCGTTCACCGACTTCGCCGTGCCGCGCATCCGCGCCATCGAGGGGATCAGCCACGCCGGTTGACCGACTCCGGTGCGCTGCGGCCGCGACGAACGGGCCGGGGTGGCCGACCGCCGCGATCGCGACCCTAGAACGGCGCCGCGAGGCAGCCGCTCAGGGCGCCCTTCAGCGCGGCGGCATCGGCCTCCGCCACCGTGAACGTGGCCGTCAGGGTCGGGTCCTCGCCGCGCGGGCTCGCCTGCGTCCAGGTCAGCTTCGTCCCGGGCTGGACGAGGGCCAGGGCGACCCCGCGCAGCGGATCCTCGCCGCGGCGCGCGCCCGCCACCGTCAGCGTGAAGCCCGCATCGGCCCCGGTCGCGGCGCCGCGAACCGGCATGCGCACGGAGCGCACGCTGCCGGCGCTGGAGACCAGGAGGCCGGTCAGGGGCTTCTCGCTGTCGGCCCCTTCGAGGCCCGCGAAATCGAAGCGCGGCGCCAGTTCGGCGAAGCGCGGCACGGTCAGCGCCGCCGACAGGCCGGTGCCGCCTGGATCGCAGGCGACGTGCAGGGTCGCCGGCCGCTGGTCCGCCGCGAGGGTCGCGGTGCCGCTCAAGTCCGCGCTGCCGCCGGGCGCCCGGGCGCTGCCGGCGAGCAGGGGGGTCCGGCCGGTCAGGATGTCGGACAGGCTGTCGCCGCGGCTCAGCGGCCCGGCAAGCAGAGCAACGGCGGCGATGACGACCACCCCCAGGGCCACGCCGATCCGGAGCCGCATCCCATCCTCCGCCTGTGGACATCACGGGCCGGCGGCATAGACGATCGCGGCCGCATCGCAACCCTCCGTTCACCACGTCCGCAGGGAATCGTCCGCCGGCGCGCCCGCGTGCACTGCAGCAACTCGGTAAAAACCGATCGTTCCTATGCACCGACACTCAACCTTGAGCGTCGCCATGCGCACGAAGATCCTGCTCGTCCTCACCCTCCTCGTCTACGTCACCACCGGCCGCGCCCCCGGCATCCGGGAGCTGCGCAATCCGGACGCGGAGCACGGCGGCGGGCGCCTCGTGGTCGCGACCAAGCGGGCCTGGATCTGAACCGCTGCCCGGTCGACGCGACCGTCCTCGCGAGCACGGCTGCACCGACGCGCTCGACAGGAGACGGTCTCACCCCCCGGGCGCGCAGGCCCTGAGGCGCGCGGCCACGAGGGCCTGGAGGCTCCAGAGGTGGCGGTCGCGGATGCCGAGGCGCTCGCAGGCCTCCACGGTCCGGAACAGGTACTCGGCGCTCGGCCCTTTGTGGCCGCAGGCCGCGGCGATCTTCTCGGCGATCTCGGAATCCGAGAGGCGTCCGGCGTAGCGGTCGCTGGCGCGGTTCGCCAGGAAGGTCAGGGCCGGGACGGTCCCGGCCTCGGTGGCGACCGGCAGCCAGCGGGCGACGTAGCCGCGGCCGCGCATCTCGCGGCGCCAGACCGGCATCAGCGCCTCGCGGATCTCCATGCCGGGCAGGCGGAAGGCCACACCCCGGCACAGGCCGCCGCGGTCCAGCGCCAGGACGAAGCCCGGCCGTTCCGGCGTGCCGCGGAACCGCCGCTGGAGCAGGCAGAAGCGGCGGTGGAAGCCACGCACCGTCCCGATCCGGCGCTCGGCCACCGGGAATTCCGGGTTCCACATCAGCGAGCCGTAGGCGAAGACCCAGAGGTCGCTGCCCTCGCGCCCGGCGACGATCGCGTCGAGCCCCGGGCGCAACTCGGCGTCCGACAGAACCTCGAGCGCGCTCGGGTCGTCGGGGATCGGGACGGAATGGGCGCGGGCGATCAGGTCGAGGCTGAGGTCGAGGGTGCGGACGGACGCGGCGGGCATGGGCCCTCAACGCCCGGGCCTCACGGCTTGTTGCCCAGCGCGTCGAGTTCGGGGAAGGGCCGGGTGCGGTGTCCGGTGCAGACCTCGTCGTCGTCGAGCACCGTGAGCCGGTCTTTGTCGTAGCGCAGCGCCACCCTCGGGCGCTCGGGCTTGCCGAAGGTCCGGCCGTACATCCGGCCCGACACGCAGTAGATCACCCGGCCGCCCTCGGCGATCGGCCCGGCGATCCGGCTGCCCGCGAACCGCACCGGCAGCAGCGAGACCGCGCCGAAATCGACCTGCCTCAGCGCCAGGGCGGCGATCCGCCGGAGGAGGGCCGGGGAGGGGTCGGCCTCGGCGGCGGGCTCGGCGGCGGGCTTCGGTGCGCGCGGCGCGGCCTGCGCGCCGGCGGCGAGGAGGACCAGCAGGGCGGCGAGGGCGGCGCGGAGCGGCATCGGTCATCGCTACCCGGCCAAGGTTGCCCGAGGCTGGGACCGCGCGGGGCAGCGCCGGCGGCCGCGGCCCCCTATATGAGAGACAGGCGCGGAGCGCGCCTCTCACCCGATCCCTCACACGAAGACGCGACGTTCGATGCAGTGGACCGACGACGCCCTGGTGCTCGGCCTGCGCCGGCACGGGGAGACCGGCGTCATCCTCGAGGCCATGACCGAGGCCCACGGGCGCCATCTCGGCCTCGTGCACGGTGGGCGCTCGCGCCGGATGCAGCCCGTGCTGCAGGCCGGGAACCGGGTCCGCGTGACGTGGCGGGCGCGCCTCGACGAGGGTCTCGGCGCCTACGCGGTCGAGCCCCTGGACTCGCAGGTCTCGCGGCTGATCGGGTCGAGCCTCGCCCTCTACGGCATGAACCACATGGCCGCGCTGCTGCGGCTCCTCCCCGAGCGCGACCCGCATCCGGCGCTCTACGCGGCGGCGGGGATCCTGGTCGAGCACCTCGACGACCCCGCCATCGCCCCGCCCCTGATGGTGCGGTTCGAGCTGGCGATCCTGTCGGAACTCGGCTTCGGCCTCGACCTCACCGCCTGCGCGGCCACCGGCGGCAACGACGCCCTGGCCTACGTGTCGCCGAAGAGCGGCCGGGCGGTCAGCGCCTCGGCCGGCGAGCCCTACCGGGACCGTCTCCTGGCGCTCCCGACCTTCCTGCACGCGGGCGGTTCCCCGGGTCCCGACGGCGTTGCCCAAGGGTTTACCTTGACGGGATACTTCCTCGACCGGCACGTCTGGGGGCCCCGCGGCCTCGGGCCGCCCGAGGAGCGGGCGCGATTCGTTGCGCTCGGCCGCGAGGCCGGGTAATGTTCGTGTTCTGTTCTTGATACCCCGTCGTCGTTCCGGGTGCCGAAGGCGCGCCCGGAATCCAGAACCACCGTCCGCGCGCACGCGCGGGACGTCGGCGGCTCTGGATTCCGGGCCCCGCTGCGCGGCCCCGGAATGACGGCGCGCGGTGAAGACGTTGTAGTGAGGAGCCGACATGGGCCAGCCCTTCGAGCCGCCGTCCGGCGACGGGATCGAGAGCGTCGAGCTGAAATCCGCGCTGGAGGAGCGCTACCTCGCCTACGCGCTCTCCACGATCATGCACCGGGCCCTTCCGGATGCCCGCGACGGGTTGAAGCCCGTGCATCGGCGCATCCTGTACGGGATGCGGCTGCTGCGCCTCGACCCGACCACCGCGCACAAGAAGTGCGCCAAGATCGTCGGCGACGTGATGGGCGACTTCCATCCCCACGGCGACCAGGCGATCTACGACGCCCTGGTGCGGCTCAGCCAGGACTTCGCCCAGCGCTACCCCCTGGTCGACGGCCAGGGCAATTTCGGCAACATCGACGGCGATGGCCCCGCCGCCTACCGCTACACCGAGGCGCGGCTCACCGAGGTCGCGCGCCTCCTGCTGGACGGGATCGACGAGGACACGGTCGACTTCCGCCCGTCCTACAACGGCGAGAAGGAGGAGCCGATCGTCCTGCCGGCGGCCTTCCCGAACCTGCTCGCCAACGGCAGCCAGGGCATCGCGGTCGGCATGGCGACCTCGATCCCGCCGCACAACGCCGCCGAGCTGTGCGACGCGGCGCTCTACCTGATCAACCATCCCGAGGCGACCTCGGGGCAGCTCGCCAAGTTCGTCCAGGGGCCGGACTTCCCGACCGGCGGCATCCTCGTCGACTCGGCCGAGTCGATCGCCGAGGCCTACCGGACCGGGCGGGGCGCCTTCCGGGTCCGCGCCCGCTGGGCCAAGGAGGATCTCGGCCGCGGCACCTGGAACATCGTCGTCACCGAGATTCCCTACGGCATCCCGAAGAGCCGGCTGATCGAGAAGATGGCCGAGCTGCTGCAGGAGAAGAAGCTGCCGCTGCTGGCCGACGTGCGCGACGAGTCGGCCGAGGACGTGCGCGTGGTGCTGGAGCCGCGCTCGCGCACGGTCGACCCGGTGATCCTGATGGAATCGCTGTTCCGGCTCACGGAACTCGAGACCCGCATCCCGCTCAACCTCAACGTCCTGGTCGGCGGCCTCGTGCCGAAGGTGATCGGGCTCGCCGAGTGCCTGCGCGAGTGGGTCGACCACCGCCGCGTGGTGCTGCAGCGCCGCTCGCGCTACCGCCTCGGCCAGATCGACCGCCGCCTGGAGATCCTGGGCGGCCTGCTCATCGTCTACCTCGACCTCGACGAGGTGATCCGCATCATCCGCGAGGAGGACGAGCCGAAGGCCGCCCTCATGGCCCGGTTCGAGCTGACCGAGCTCCAGGCCAACGCCATCCTCGACACCCGGCTGCGCTCCCTGCGCAAGCTGGAGGAGATGGAGCTGAAGCGCGAGTTCGAGGCGCTGACCGCCGAGAAGGCCGAGATCGACGCGCTGCTCGCCTCCGAGCCGGCGCAGTGGAAGGCGATCCAGGCGCAGATCCGCGCGGTGAAGAAGACCTTCGGGCCTGAGACCAAGCTCGGCAAGCGCCGCACGACGCTGGCGAGCCCGCCCGATGTCGGCGGCATCGACTTCACGGCGGCCCTGGTCGAGCGCGAGCCGATCACCGTGATCGTCTCGACCAAGGGCTGGATCCGGGCGCTCAAGGGCCACGTCGCCGATCTCTCGGGCGTCGCGTTCAAGGGCGACGACACCCTGAAGATCGCCTTCCCGACCGAGACGACCCAGAAGATCCTGCTGCTCGCCACCAACGGCAAGGTGTTCACGCTCGAGGCCTCGAAGCTGCCGGGCGGCCGCGGCTTCGGCGACCCGGTCCGGCTGATGGCCGACCTCGACGACGGCACCGAGATCGTGGCGGCGCTGCCGTACCGGCCGGAGACCAAGCTGCTGATCGCCGGCTCGGACGGACGCGGCTTCGTGGCGCCCGCCGACGCGCTCGTGGCCAACACCCGCAAGGGCAAGAGCGTGCTCGGCCTCGACGGCGACGCCACGGCCGCCGTGCTGGTGCCGGCCGACGGCGATCACGTGGCGGTGGTGAACACCGAGAAGCTGCTGCTGGTCTTCCCGGTCTCCGAGGTGGCGGAGCTCGCCCGCGGCAAGGGGGTCCGGCTGCAGCGCTGCCGCAGCGGGACGCTGCTCGACGCGCACGTGTTCAAGCTCGCCGACGGCCTGCCCTGGCAGGACGGCTCGGCCGAGGGCCGGCTCGCGAACGCGTCGGTGCTGGAGAAGTGGCTCGGCCACCGCGCCGAGGTCGGGCTGATGATGGCGCGCAGCTTCCCGAAATTCGAGCGGTTCGGACGGTGAGGAGCCGCGGAGGGTGAAGGATTCCCGACCCACCACCTCATCCTGAGATGCCGGAGAGGAGTCGCCTCGGGGGAGACCTCCGGTCAGCCGCGCAATCCCTGGAGCCCGCCTTCGAGGCGGCTCCGCCGCCCCTCGAGATGCGGGCGCGATTGGGAGTGTCTGGAACGGCTCCCGCGGTGCGGAGGCCCAGTCCTCAATGCGCCCGCTGGGCGAGCCAGAGCGCACCGAAGGCTAGCACGCCGCCGCCGATCGGAACCGCGAGCAGGAGAAGAAGCTGAGCTGTCGTCATGGGCGAAGGTTCCGCAATGGGCGCCTCACAGCCCAATGTATGGCGCCACTCATGATCCAGCAAACCACCATGGCGATGAGCACGGGCGCGAAGTGCGGACGATCCGACAGGGCAGTCGAGATGAACGGCGCGAAACCGCCGACGGCGAAGATCGCGACCGCGAGGCCGTTGGCGTAGGTGGCCGTGAACTTGATCCGCTCGTTCGCAACAAGCGTGTCGCGCGCTTCGCTATCCGCTTCCGACATCGAACCTGAGCCCCCCGGCCGGCCGCAAGCTTAGCCGATATCGGCGATGCGGAACATGAACCTCTCGGTCGCCTCATCGCCCCGTCGCGGACGCTTCGTCCGCCGCCCAGAGGTGCTGCGCCGCGTAGGCGCGATACGGCCGCCACGCCTCGGCCCGGGCCAGGAGCGCCGCCGGGCTCGGACGCCCGGTGGCCCCCTCCAGCGCCCGCAGCAGCCCGACATCGCCCACCGGCAGGGCGTCCGGCAGCTTGAGCGCCCGCATGGCGATGTACTGCGCCGTCCAGGGACCGATCCCGCGGATCGCCGTGAAGCGCAGCACCGCAGCCTCGGGCGACTCCGCCGGGGCGAACAGGTCCGGATCGGCCAGCGCCGCCGCGGCCAGCGCCCGGATCGCCGCGCCGCGGGCCCGCGGCATGTTGAGCGCCAGCGCGACATCCGCCTCGACCAGATCGGTCGGCGCGGGAAACACGTGGGTCAGACCGCCTGCCGGCTCCGCCAGCGGCGTCCCGAACGCCGCCACCAGCCTGCCCGCGAGCCCGATCGCGGCCGCCACCGAGACCTGCTGGCCGAGGATCGCCCGGCAGCCGGTCTCGAACGGGTCCCAGGCCCCCGGCAGGCGCAGACCCGGCCGCGCCGCGACGAGCGGGGCCAGGACCGGGTCCCCGCCGAGGCAGGCCGCGACGGCGGCCGGATCGGCGTCGCAGTCGAACAGGCGGCGCAGACGTCCCGCGACGGCCTCTTCGTGCCCGGCCTCGACGCCGCGCAGCGCGACGTGCAGGCAATCCGCGCCCGGTGCCACCGTCAGGAGCCCGTGCCGCCCCGCGACGCTGATCGTGCGCGCGTAGGCCGCCGCGGGATCCGTCGCCTCGACGCCCGGGATCGCCCGCTTGGCGAGGAACGCGCGGATCGCCGGCCAGTCGTAGGGCGGCCGGACGGGCAGGCGGCGTTCGATCACCTCCGCGAACGCGAAGGGCGGCCTCTCGGCCGCCCCGCTCGACGCTTCCCGGGGCAGGTGGTCCAGCCTCAGCCGCGCTGGTCCACGGCCACGTAGTCGCGCTGGGCCGGACCGACGTAGAGCTGGCGCGGACGGCCGATCTTCTGCGACGGGTCCTCGATCATCTCGGCCCACTGGGCGATCCAGCCGACGGTGCGGGCCACCGCGAACAGCACCGTGAACATGTCGGTGGGGAAGCCCATCGCCTTGAGGGTGATGCCCGAGTAGAAGTCGATGTTCGGGTAGAGCTTCTTCTCGATGAAGTACTCGTCCTTGAGCGCGATCTGCTCCAGCTCCATGGCGACGTGGAGCAGCGGGTCGTCGGTCTTGCCGAGCTCCTTGAGCACCTGGTGCGTGGTGTTCTGCATGATCCGCGCGCGCGGGTCGTAGTTCTTGTAGACGCGGTGGCCGAAGCCCATCAGGCGGAACGGGTCGTTCTTGTCCTTGGCCTTGGCGACGTACTTGCTGACATTCTCGGGGGTGCCGATCTCCATCAGCATCTTGAGGGCCGCCTCGTTGGCGCCGCCATGGGCCGGGCCCCACAGGCAGGCGATGCCGGCCGCGATGCAGGCGAAGGGGTTGGCGCCCGAGGAGCCGGCGAGCCGCACCGTCGAGGTCGAGGCGTTCTGCTCGTGGTCGGCGTGCAGGATGAAGATCTTGTCGAGTGCCCGGGCGAAGACCGGGTTCACTTCGTACTCCTCGCACGGCACCGCGTAACACATGCGCAGGAAGTTCGACGTATAGTCGAGGTCGTTCTTCGGGTACACGAAGGGCTGGCCGATCGAGTACTTGTAGGCCATCGCGGCGAGCGTCGGCATCTTGGCGATCATGCGGATCGACGCGATCAGCCGCTGGCTCTCGTCCGTGATGTCGGTGGAATCGTGGTAGAAGGCCGAGAGGGCGCCCACCGAGGCGACCATGACGGCCATCGGGTGCGCGTCGCGGCGGAAGCCGGTGAAGAACCGGTTCATCTGGTCGTGCACCATGGTGTGGCGCGTGACCCGGTACTCGAAATCGGCCCGCTGGGCGGCGGTCGGCAGGGCGCCGAACAGCATCAGGTAGCAGGTCTCGAGGAAGTCGCCCTTCTCGGCGAGCTGCTCGATCGGGTAGCCGCGGTAGAGCAGCACGCCCTCGTCACCGTCGATGTAGGTAATCTTCGACTCGCACGAGGCCGTCGAGGTGAAGCCCGGGTCGAAGGTGAAGGCGCCGGTCTGGGCGTAGAGCTTGCCGATATCGATCACGTCCGGCCCGATCGTGCCGGTTTTCACCGGCAGTTCGATCGACTTGCCGTCCACGGTGATGGTGCTGGGTGCGCTCATGGATCGTGGACCCTTCTCTGGCGACGTGGCGGATGCCGGCCTCGGGCTGCCCGAGTCGGTCCCGGGGGCCTGAGCACACGCATTATGCTGCGGGTGCTCACAGCCATGGGTTACCCAAACGGCAGTGCAGCAGCAACGGGGTCGGTGACAACCCGCCCCCGTCGCCAAGCGAATTCCGCCAACCGATTTCCACCCAACGCAATCCGGGTCGGGGCCGGCAGTTCCCTGTCCGCTCCCGGTCCGCGCGCGGCGGTCCCAGCGCCGCCTCGTCCCCGCCTCGTCCCTGCCCTCAGCCCGGTCTCAGCCCTGCGGCGCCTGATCCCCGAGGCGCGCCAGGCTTTCCTCCCGGCCGAGCACCGCCATCACGTCGAACAGGGGCGGGGAGGTGGTGCGGCCGGTGAGCGCCGCGCGCAGGGGCTGGGCGACCTGCCCGAGCTTGCAGCCGGCCGATTCCGCGTACTGCCGCACCGCGCCCTCGGTGGAGGTCGCGCTCCAGTCGGGCAGCGCTTCGAGCACCGGCCGCACCCCGGCGAGGCGGCCGCGCCCCTCGTCGGAGAGCAGGGCGCGGGCCTTGTCGTCGAGCGCCAGGGGCCGCTGGGCGTAGAGGTAGTAGGCGCTGTCGAGGAGCTCGATCAGCGTCTTGGCCCGCTCCTTCAGGCCCGGCATGGCCTGGACGAGCTTGTCCTTGAGATCGGGCCGCAGCGGCGCAGACAGGCCGCGCTCCGGCCCGACGTTGGGCAGGATGGTCTCGATCGCCGCGACGAGGTCGGAATCGGCGCTGGTGCGGATGTAGAGGCCGTTGAGGTTGGCGAGCTTGGCGAAGTCGAACCGCGCCGCGGAGCGTCCGACCGCGCCGAGGTCGAAGGCCGCGACCATCTCGTCGGTGGAGAAGACCTCCTGGTCGCCGTGGCTCCAGCCGAGCCGCACGAGGTAGTTGCGCAGGGCCGCCGGCAGGTAGCCGAGATCGCGGTAGGCCTCGACGCCGAGCGCGCCGTGGCGCTTCGAGAGCTTGGCCCCGTCCGCTCCGTGGATCAGCGGAATATGCGCCATCCTCGGGATGTCCCAGCCGAGGGCCGAGAAGATCTGGCTCTGGCGCGCCGCGTTGGTGAGGTGGTCGTCGCCGCGGATGATCTGCGTGACGCCCATGTCGTGGTCGTCGACCACGACGGCGAGCATGTAGGTCGGCGTCCCGTCCGAGCGCAGCAGGACGAGGTCGTCGAGGTCCTTGTTGGCCCAGGTCACGCGGCCCTGGACGGCGTCCTCGACCACGGTCTCGCCCTCGGTCGGGGCGCGCAGGCGGATCACCGGCTTGACCCCGGCGGGGGCCTCGGACGGGTCGCGGTCGCGCCAGCGGCCGTCGTAGCGCGGGGCGCGCCCCTCCGCGCGGGCGGTCTCGCGCATCTGCGTGAGCTCCTCGGCGGTGGCGTAGCAGTGATAGGCGCGGCCCGCGGCCAGAAGCTCCTCGGCGACCGCGCGGTGGCGCTCGGCGCGGGCGAACTGGAAGACCACGTCGCCGTCCCAGTCGAGGCCGAGCCAGGAGAGGCCGTCGAGGATCGCGTCGATCGCCCCCTTGGTGGAGCGCTCGCGGTCGGTGTCCTCGATGCGCAGCAGCATCTTGCCGCCGGTGTGGCGGGCGTAGAGCCAGTTGAACAAGGCCGTGCGGGCCCCGCCGATATGCAGGTAACCCGTGGGCGAGGGGGCGAAGCGCGTGACGACGGCTGAGGACATCGGTCCGGTATGTTCCGGGGCTGGTCGCGGACGGGGCGCGACGGACGGCGAAGGGGCGGCGGAGCGGCGAGGGGCTCGACAGGGCGCCCGTAGCACGAAGAACCCGCTGTAGCACGGGCCGGCGGATGCGTTAAGAATCGCCCGCAGAATCGCCCGCAGAATCGCCCGGCCCCGACGACAGGTCGCGCGGAGCGGGGCGGCGGCGATGCGGCGGATCGGCGCGAGGCGGGCGGACGGCGCGGTCGCGCTGATCGGCCCGCGCGCCCGAGCCCTTCCCGCCGCCCTCCTGGCCGCCCTCCCGGCGCTCCGCGACTGGGTCGTCGCCGGCCTCGCCCGCGAGGCCGAGCAGCGCCGGCTGTTCCCCTGGCTGGCGGTGGCCTTCGGCGGCGGGATCCTGGTCTACTTCGCGGCGGCCGACGGCGCGCCGAGCCTCGCCGCCCCCCTGATCGCGGCCGCCCTCGCGCTGGCGCCGGTCCCCGTCCTCGGCGCGCGGCCGGCGGCCCTGGCGGCGGCGCTCGCGGTGGCGGCCGCGTTCCTCGGCTTCGCGGCGGCGACCTGGCGGGTCTCGCAGGTCGCCGCACCGATCCTCACCCGCACCACGATCGGCCCGCTCGTCGGAACGGTCGAGGCCCTGGACGAGCGCGAGGTCGGCGCCCGGCTGGTGATCCGGGTGGAGAGCTTCGCCGGCCTCGCGCCGGAGGCGCGGCCCGCCCGGGTCCGGGTCTCGTTCCGGAAGACGCCGATCCCGCGTCCCGGGGACGGCGTCGCCGCCACGGCCCGGCTGCTGCCGCCCCCGGAGGCGGCCCGGCCCGGCGGCTACGACTTCGCCCGGGACGCCTATTTCCAGGGGATCGGCGCGGTGGGCTCGCTGATCGGCACCGTCACCGTCCGGGAACCGTCCGGGTCGCCGCCGCTGGGCCTGCGGCTCGCCGCTGCGCTCGACGCGGCGCGCAACGGGCTCACGCGCCGGATCGCGGAGGCCGCCGGCGGCCAGGCGGGTGCGGTGGCGGCGGCCCTGGTGACGGGCAAGCGCGGCCTCATCGGGCCGGCCACCAACGACGCGCTCCGCGCCGCCGGCATCTACCACGTGGTGTCGATCTCGGGCCTCCACATGGTGCTGGCCGCCGGCGTGGTGTTCTGGCTGGTGCGGGCGCTCCTCGCCGCGGTGCCGCTCTGCGCGCTCCTCTGGCCGATCAAGAAGATCGCGGCCGGCTTCGCCATGGTCGGCGTCACCGCCTACTGCGCCTTCTCGGGCTGGGACATCGCGGCCGAGCGCTCGCTGATCATGACCCTGATCATGCTCGGCGCGATCCTGGTGGACCGGCCGGCCCTGTCGATGCGCAACCTCGCCCTCGCGGCGCTGATCGCGCTCGCCCGGGAGCCGGAGGGCCTGCTCGGCCCGAGCTTCCAGATGTCCTTCGGCGCCGTGGCCGGGCTGATCGCCTGCGCGCGGCTGATCGACGGGCGGCTGCTCGTGCGCCCGGGGGCCGGGCGGATCGGGCGGCTCGTCGGGACCGGCCTGTCGGCGATCACCGGGACCCTGGCCACGACCCTGGTGGCGCAGGTCGCGACGGCCCCCTTCGCCACCTACCACTTCCAGACGGTCCAGCCCTTCGGCCTCGTCGGCAACGCCCTGACCCTGCCGCTCGTCTCCCTGGTGGTGATGCCGGCCGCGGTAATCGGCTGCCTCGCCTATCCCTTCGCCCTCGACCGGCCGGTCTGGTGGCTGATGGGGCAGGCGGTGGCCGGGATGCTGGCGATCTCGGACTGGATCGCCGGGTTCGAGCGGGCGGTCCTGGTGCTGCCGGCCTTCGGCGCCGGGGCGCTGGCCCTGCTGACCGCCGGCCTGCTGCTGGGGACGCTGCCGGCCTCGCGCCTGCGCTGGCTCGCCGTGCCGCCGGTCCTGCTCGGGCTCGTCCTCGCGGCCCGGCCCGACCACTACGACCTCTACGTCGACCGGCAGGGCGCGGGGGCCGCGGTGCGGGGCCCGGACGGGCGGCTCGCGGCCCTCGGCAGCCCTTCGGGCTTCGTCCTCGAGCAGTGGCTGAAGGCGGACGGCGACGGGCGGCGGCCCGCGGCGCTGATCGTCCGGTCGGGCAGCGGGCGCTGCGACCGGCTCGGCTGCACCGCCCGTCTGCCGGACGGGCGGGCGGTCGCCCTGGTCCGGGACAGGCGGGCCTTCCCGGAGGATTGCGCCCGCGCCGCGGTGCTGATCACGGGCCTCGCGGCGCCGCCCACCTGCACGGGGCCGCTGGTGATCGACCGGCGCGTCCTCGCCGCCCGCGGGGCCGTGGCCCTCCGGACCGACGGCGACGGCTTCGCCGCGCGCTACGCCCGGGACGACGGCCGCGCCGTGCCCTGGCGGCCGGCCGCAGGGCGCGGGCCGGGACCGCCGCGGCCGGTCACCGCGGAGCCGGGCGACCGCCCCGCGGAGGACGGGGTCGCCGCGACGCCGGAGGCCGACGCCGCGCCGGGCGGAGACCTCGCCCCCGGCGACGCGCCAGCCGAGCCGCTTCAGTAGCGGCGGACGAGGCTCACGAGGCGGCCCTGGATCCGGACCCGGTCGGGCCCGAGCACGCGGGTCTCGTAGGCCGGGTTGGCGGCCTCGAGGGCGATCGACGAGCCGCGGCGGCGAAGGCGCTTGAGCGTCGCCTCCTCGTCGTCGATCAGCGCCACGATGATGTCGCCGGTATTGGCCGTCTCCTGCTTGCGGATGACCACGAGGTCGCCGTCCAGGATGCCCGCCTCGACCATCGAGTCGCCGCGCACCTCGAGGGCGTAATGCTCGCCGCCGGCCACGAAGTCCGGCGACAGGGTGATGGCGTGGCTCTGGTTCTGGATCGCCGAGACGGGCGTACCGGCCGCGATCCGGCCCATGACCGGGATCGAGATGGCGCGGCCGGACTCGTCGATCATCCGCGTGCTCGCCGGGGCCGGCGGCTGCTTGGACTTACCGCCCTCGACCACGCTCGGCGTGAAGCGGCGCGGCTCGGCGGGAGCCTGAGTCGGCGGAGCGGCCTGGGTCAGGCTCTCGGGGATCCGGATCACCTCGATGGCGCGCGCCCGATTCGGGAGGCGCCGGAGGAAGCCGCGCTCCTCAAGTGCCGTGATCAGCCGGTGGATGCCGGATTTCGACTTGAGATCGAGGGCATCCTTCATCTCGTCGAACGACGGCGGGACACCGCATTCCTGCATCCGGCTCTGGATGAATCGCAGGAGGTCCAGCTGCTTGCGCGTGAGCATCGACGGGGGACTCGCGGCTTGGCGGACCGCCACGTGACGGTCTCCGAAACAAATCACGAACAGGTTAAACGTTCCGCAAGTGTTCCGCAAGAGTGGCACCGCTCGGCCCGGCGCGCCGCGGGCGCGCCCGCGGGAGAAGGTCGAGAAACGCATTGACGGCGCAAGCGGAGCCGTTTCAATGCATCGCGGCGCCCCGCCGGGAAGGCGGCGGACCCGGGGTGCGGGCTGGGACCCTCTTGGAATGACGAGGATGCGACGACCCGCAGCTCTGCTGCCCCTCGGCCTCGCCGCCCTCGGCCTCGCCGGCTGCACCACCGGATTCTCCTACATCTCGCGGAACTACGTGGCGCTCACTCCCCAGGTCGTCACGATCGGCTGCAAGGAGCCCTACGAGGTCTACGACAACCGGCAGCTGCGCCGGATGCTGATCGTGTCCAACGCCCTGCGCGAGTATACCGGCTGCAACCTGAGCGAGGTCCGGATCGATCCGGAGCCGGGCGCCACCCGGGTGAAGCGCTTCCGCACCGCCGCCCGGGCCTATCTCGACGAGACCGTGCGCGAGGATTGCCGGATCACCGGCGAGACCGTGTTCGATCCGCTGAAGACCGAGTTCGCCTACGCCTGCGACGCGCCGATCGAGAAGCGCGGCACCGTGGTCCCCCGCCTGCCGGGCCGCAATCCGGGCCTCGGCGTGCGCTGACCGGCCGGCGGCGCGTCCTCAGGCGCCCGGCTTCGGGAAGGTCCGCTCCGCGGCGTCGCCGGCGGCGGCCAGCAGGGCGCGGGCGAAGGCCCGGGCCTCCGTCCGGTCGAGCACGATCGCGGCGGTGACCGGCGCACCGCCGAGGTCGGCGAGGGCGAGTTCCAGGCGCACCCCGTCGGGCACGGCGCTCGCCTGAAGGCTCCAGCCGGAGCCCCGATCCGTGCTCTCCGCCATCGTGTTCCTCCCGCATGCCCGGCACGGCGCCGCGCGCCCACCGGAACGGCCAGGCCCGGGACCGCTCCCGGAGCCGCGCTCCGATCTTCCCTGCCTCGCCTGTCCGCGTTCCTCAAGGCCACAGGCCGCGCAGGGGTGGAGATGCGCGCCGTCGCGGATGCCGGCGGCCGCATCGCGGCGATACGGGGCGGCACGGGGCTGCGCCCGCGCCGCGGCGCGGGCGAGGGCAGGGGCGGCCGGGATGGGGGCCGGCCTCGGGGCGATTGACGCGAGGCCGCCGATGATGTCTCCCGCGGGCTCCGATCAGGTGGAGTTCGAACATGCAAGAGATCTGGTTCCGCACGGGCGAGGCCACGGTGCTGGCGGCCGAGGGCCAGTACACCGACGCCATGCCGGAGGTGCTGATCGGCTCGGTGCGCGGCCCGGTCGGTCAGGCCTTCGCGTCGATGATGGGGCAGGTCCAGGGCCACACGCGGATGTTCGTGGTGCGCGACCTCAACCAGCTCGTGCGCCCGGCCACGATGATGACCACCAAGGTCACGATCCACACGGCCGAGTATGCCGAGCTCCTCGGCGGCGTGGTCCAGGCCGCCACCGGCGACGCGATCGTGGACTGCATCATCGAGGGCATCCTGCCGAAGGACGGGCTCGACGAGCTGTGCATGATCATCATGATCTGGCTCGATCAGCGCTGCGCCGAGGACGACAACCTCGACCAGAAGGACCTCTACCGGACCAACTACGAGGCCACGAAACTCGCCATCGCCCGCGCCCTCAAGGGCGAGCCCACGGTCGACGAGCTGATCGCCAACCGGAAGACCGTGAAGCACTACGCGCTCGACGGCGTGATCGAGTACTGAGCGGGCTCGCGTCGCGCATCCTGCCGGCTCAGGTCCGCCTCAGCCCGGCGGGATGCGCCCCACCGAGCAGAGGGTCCGCATCGCGCTGCTGCCCGGGTCGGTGTAGCAGGACGCCGACCAGCCGTTCTGCTGGATGAACGACTTGCGCCGCTCCGCCAGCGCGGTCCGGTAGGCGGTGGCGATGATCGGCTCGACGGTCGCGGCCGGTTGGCCGACGAGGATCTCGGAGGCCACCGACAGGTCGCGGAAGAAGGTCGCCGAGGGACTCGGCTCGGCGGAGGTCGCCTGCACGATCGGCTCGGCCCGGCAGGTCACGTCGAACTTGATCGGGCCGGCCACGCGGATGTCGATGCTGGGGCCGGCGCGCTTGCCGACCCGGCCGCCGATCGCGTCGGCGATCTGGCGGGTGAGGTCGTCGCAGCTGTCGGCCCGGGCGGCCTCCGCCAGGAGGGGCAGGGCCGCGCAGGCGGCGAGGAGGAGGCGCGGGACGGCGAAGCTCGACATCGCCGCACTCTACGCGCGGCGCGGGGCCTGTCGAGGGGCTGGTCGAGGGCCGGTCGAAGTGCCGGCCTCAGTGGAAATCCCGGCTGGGGAACACGCGCCGGTCCGGGGGCACGCCGAAATCCGTGTTCTCGGGCGGCAGCTTCAGGCCGGCCTCGCGCAGATCGCGCAGGGCGGCGGTGAGGTCGCGAAACCCCTCCGCCACGAGGTGGACCACCCCGTCCGCCCGCTGGATCCGGCCGCGCACGGCGAGGAACCGCGCCTGCATGGCGATCCGGCGGTTCGCCTCGAACACGGTCTTCCAGACGATCACGTTGGCGATACCGGTCTCGTCCTCCAGCGTCAGGAAGACCACGCCCTTGGCGGTGCCGGGCCGCTGGCGGATCAGCACGAGCCCCGCCACCGTGACCCGCGCCCCCTGGGGCAGCGCCGGATCGAGATGGGCCCGGGCCGGGATCGCGCCGATCCGGGCGAGCCGCCCCCGGAAGAACGCGACCGGGTGCCCCTGGAGCGACAGGCCGGTGGCGGCGTAATCCTCGGCCACGGTCTCGGACGGGGCCAGGGGCTGAAGGTCCACCGCCGGCTCGTGCCGGAACAGGCCGTCATCGGCGTGCCACGCGAAGAGCGGCAGGGGTGCGTCGAGGAGATGGGCGCGGCGCTCGCTCGCATCGGCCTTGGCGGCCTTGCGGGATGACGTCCCTTCCAGGGTGCGGACCATCCACAGGGCGGCGCGCCGGTCGAGGCCGAGCGAGCGGAACGCGTCCGCCTCCGCCAGCCGCTCCAGGGCGTTGCGGGGCAGGGCGAGGGACGCCTGCAGGCCCTCGATGCTGGCGTAGCCGTTGGCCCGCAGCCGCACGAGCCGGCGCATCGCGGCCTCGGGCAGGCCGCGCACGACGCGCAGACCGATCCGCACGGCGTGCAGCGCCGGATCCCCGGCCGGCTCCAGGGTGCAGTCCCAGTCGCTGGCGTTGACGCAGACGCCCCGGACCTCGACCCCGTGGGCCCGGGCGTCGCGCACCAGCTGGGCCGGCTGGTAGAAGCCCATCGGCTGGGCGTTGAGGATCGCGGCCAGGAAGACGTCGGGGTGCCGGCACTTCATCCAGGCCGAGGCGTAGACCAGGAGCGCGAAGCTCGCCGCGTGGCTCTCCGGGAAGCCGTAGGTCGAGAAGCCCCGGATCTGCGCGAAGCAGCGCTCGGCGAAGTCCTGCGGGTAGCCCCGGCGGGTCATGCCGCCCACGAACTTGTCCGCGAAGCCGCCGATCGACCCGACGTGGCGGAAGGTCGCCATCGCCCGGCGCAGCCCGTCGGCCTCGGCCGGGGTGAAGCCCGCCGCCGTGATGGCGATCTGCATGGCGTGCTCCTGGAACAGCGGCACCCCGTAGGTCTTCTGCAGGACCTCCTTCAGCTCGTCCGCCGGGCCGTGATCCGGGTGCGGCGCGGGGTACTCGACCGGGTCGATCCCGGAGCGCCGCCGCAGGTAGGGATGGACCATGTCGCCCTGGATCGGGCCGGGGCGCACGATCGCGACCTGCACCACGAGGTCGTAGAACTCCCTGGGCTTCAGGCGCGGCAGCATCGACATCTGCGCCCGGCTCTCGACCTGGAACACGCCGACGGAATCGGCCTTCGTCAGCATCGCGTAGGTCGCGGGATCGTCCTGCGGCAGGTCGGCCAGCGTCTCGTAGAAGGTGCCGTGATCCTTCTCCAGGAAATCGAGGCCGCGCTTGAGGCAGGTCAGCATGCCGAGCGCCAGCACGTCGACCTTCATCAGGCCGATCGCGTCGATGTCGTCCTTGTCCCACTCGATGAAGGTGCGGTCCGCCATGGCGCCGTTGCCCACCGGCACGGTCTCGTCGAGGCGGCCGCGGGTCAGCACGAAGCCGCCGACATGCTGCGACAGGTGGCGGGGGAAGCCGATCAGCTGGTGGGCGAGGTCGAGCGCCTGCCGGATCGCCGGGTTCTCCGGGTCGAGCCCGGCCTCGCGCACGTGCTGGTCCGGCATGCCGGTGCCCCAGGAGCCCCAGACCGTGTCGGCGATCGCCGCGGTCACGTCCTCGGTCAGGCCCAGGACCTTGCCGACCTCGCGGATCGCCATGCGGGGCCGGTAGTGGATCACCGTGGCGCAGAGGGCGGCCCGCTCCCGGCCGTAGCGGGCGTAGAGGTGCTGGATCACCTCCTCGCGGCGCTCGTGCTCGAAGTCGACGTCGATGTCGGGCGGCTCGCCGCGGTTCTCCGAGATGAAGCGGGCGAAGAGCAGCCGGTGCTTCGACGGGTCCACCGCGGTGATGCCGAGGCAGAAGCACACGGCGGAATTGGCCGCCGAGCCGCGGCCCTGGCACAGGATGCCCCGGCCGCGGGCGAACTCGACCACGTCGAACAGGGTCAGGAAGTAGCGGGCGTATTTCATCTTGGCGATGAGCCGCAGCTCCTCGCGGAGCGTCGCCGCGACGCCGTCCGGGACCTCGCCGCCGTAGCGCCAGCGCGCCCGTTCCCAGGTCTTCTCCTCCAGGTATTCCTGCGGCGTGCGCCCGGGGGGCACCGGCTCGTCCGGGTACTCGTAGTGCAGCTGCGACAGGCTGAACTCGCAGGCCTGCGCGATCTCGACGGTGCGGGCGAGCGCCTCCGGGTGGTCGGCGAACAGCCGCGCCATCTCGGCGGCGGGCTTCAGGTGGCGCTCGGCATTGGCCTCCAGCCGGTAGCCGGCGTCCTCGATCCGGCAGCCTTGGCGGATGCAGGTGACCACGTCCTGCAGCGGGCGTCGCTCGGGATGGTGGTAGAGCGCGTCCGAGACCGCGACCATCGGGGCACCGGAGGCCGCGCCCAGCTCGGCGAGCAGCCCGAGGCGCCGCCGCTCGTCGCCGCGGCGCGTGTGGCTCGCCCCCAGGAAGGTCCGGCCCGGGGCGGCGGCGGCCAGCGCCTCCAGCCGCGCCCGGAACCCCTCCGGCAGGCGCCGGGCCGGCGGCATCGCGATGAACATCTGCCCCTCGGCGGCCTCCACCATCTCGGCGAAGGAGAAGCGGCACGCGCCCTTGCGGACGCGCCGGTTGCCCAGGGTGAGCAGCCGGCAGAGGCGCCCCCAGGCGCCCCGGTCCATCGGGTAGGTGACGGCCTCGAACCCCTCCTCGGTGACGAGGCGCACCCCCGGCAGGATCCGGATCGGTGTGCCTTCCTGGTCGAGCGCCAGCGCCGCCGCGTGCGCCCGGACCACGCCGGCCACGGTGTTGCGGTCGGCGATGCCGATGGCCGCGAGGCCGTAGGACGCCGCCTGCACGACGAAGTCCTGCGGATGGGAGGCGCCGTGCAGGAAGGAGAAGTTCGTGGTGACGGCGAGCTCGGCGTAGGCGCGGCCGCTCACGCGAAGAGCCCGTGGACGTACCACGCGGCCGGGCGATCGGGGGCGTGCGGGCCGTCGCGGTAGAGCCAGAGCCGGTGCCCGGCCTCGCACTCGATGCGGTAGTAATCGCGATCCGCGCCGGGCGCGCGCCACCATTCGGCGGCGATCCGCTCCGGCCCCTCGGCATGGGCGACGCGGTGGATCCGGGCGCGCCAGCGGAAGCGCCGGGGCGGCCCTTCCGGGACGGTCGAGAGCACGTCGAGGGCGGCCTCGCCGCGGGGGAAGATCACCAGGGGGCGGGGCGGGAGGTGGTCGGGCCAGGGGGACGCGCCGGTGCGCGCCTCCTCTTCCGCCGCTGGGCCGGAAGGCTCAGCCATCACGGTTGAACGCCGACGCTGAAGGAGCGCATCCGGCCCACTCTGCCGTTCGGGAGCGGGGGGCGGGAGAGGCGCCCGTGGCCGGCCGACGCCTCGATCGGTCGACGGTCCGTGCCCCATTCCGGCAACCCAGACCCGGCCCCGGTCGGCCCGCTCCGGCAGGTGGCTCGCCCCCGGCTCGAGCCGCAGGAGCGCCCGCCCGAGGCGCTGCGCCAGGGCGTCGGCCAGGAACCCGATCCCGTCGCCCGGGGCCGCCGCGCCGAGATCCGTCTGGCGGGCCGGCATGGGGCCGGTCACCGTCACGGCGAGCGCCACCGTCTCGAAGCCGAAGCCGGCGTCGAGGGCGGGGCCCAGCCGGTCGAGGCGCAGGGCGACGAGGGCCGCGACCCGCTCAGGATCGCGCTCGGGCCGGGACAGGCCGAGATCGATCACCCGCAGGGCGCCGTCGACCCGGTGCAGGCCGAGGCGCAGGGCGCAGGCGCCGAGCCCGTCCCGCTCCAGCCGCGGCGCGGTCTCCGCCATCAGGTCCCGGGCGGTCCGGACGATGTCCGACTGCCGCCCGATCGGGTCGAGGAATCCGCGGGCGGCGGCGTAGGCGGTCGCCTCCGTCAGGGGCGCCAGCGGCTCGGGCCGGCGGCCCAGGGCCTGGTCGAGCCGCAGCAGCAGCGCCGCGCCGAAGCGGCGGGCGAGGGGCCCCCGGGGCAGGGCGTCGAGTTCGCCGATCCGGCGCAGGCCGAGCCGCTTCAGGCCCGCGACCGTGCCGGGATCGAGGCGCAGGGCGTCCACCGGGAGGGCCCGCAGGGCCTCCGAGGCCCCGCCCGGCGGCACCACGACCGGATCGGGCCCGCCCTGCCGCGCCAGCGCGAAGGCGGCGCCGGGCGTGTCGGCCAGCGCGATCCCCGCCGGTACGCGGCTCCGCGCGAGCCGGGCGGCCAGGTCCGCGACGAGGTTCGTCTCGCCGCCGCGCAGGTGGCTCGCGCCGGCGACGTCGATGTAGAGCCCGTCCGCCGCCTCGCCCGGCCCGAACGGGGCCACGTGGGGCGCGTAGCCGCTCGCCCAGCGGCAGAGCCGCAGCAGGGCGTCCCGGTCGGCCTCCGGGTCGGCCGGGTAGACCTGGAGCGGCACGCCGATCCGCGCCCGGACCCGGCCGAGGGGCTCGCCGACCCGGAGGCCGAGGGCGCGGGCCTCCGGGTCGAGGGCCACGAGCCGCAGCCCGCCGGACCCCTCGGCCGCCACCGCGAGGGGGCCGCGCTCAGGCGCGAGACCGGCCCGCCGCAGCCGCGTCACCGGCCAGTGGCTCAGGCAGATGCAGACGATGCGCGGCATGGTCCCACTCCAGAAGCCAGTCGCCGCCCCGCCCGTTGCGGCAGCGCTCGAGCCGCGCCCGCCAGCGCGGCCTGTCCAGGGTCCCGAACCGGTCCCGCGCCGCCGGGGCGGCGGCGATCCGCCAGCGCGTGGCGGCCCCGTTGGGCAGGCTGGCCGGCGCCGGCCGCAGGATCAGCAGCAGCGGCGGCGCCGGCCCTTCCGCGGCGAGCTGCAGGCGCCGGCCCGGCTTCAGCGGCAGCCCGTCCCGCAGGAGGCCGATCAGGGCCGTGAGCGCCCGCGCGTGCAGGGCCGCCTCCAGGGCACGGAACACCTCCGCGTCGCTGCCGGCTTCCAGCAGCAGCAGGCGGCCGGGGTCGAGGCCGAGGCCGGCGAGGCCGTGCCCGTAGGGCAGGGGCTCGCCGGGCGCGGCGGCGATCAGCGCTTCCCCCGGCTCCCGGGCGAGCTGGCGGGCGCAGAGCGCCAGGGCGAAGCCCAGGGCCGCGATCGCGTCCGCGGGCTCGGCCGGCGCGATCTCGTGGGGCGGCCCGAGGGCGAGACCGCCGCCGGGCAGGTGCGCGTCGAGATCCGGAACGCCCAACGGCAGGACCGGGGCCGGATCCCGGCCGCGATCCGGCGGCGCGAGGCGCGCCCGCAGGACCGCCAGCCGGGCCCGGGGATCGCCCCGCGCGCTCGCCGCCTCGGTCTCGTCGGCAGGGTCCAGCCCCATCTCCATCGGCTCCGGTCATGCTGGACGATAGGAACATAACAGGAACATGCACAAACGGTTTCCGCGGGGTCCCGGAATCGCGCGTGGCGGCAGCGGCTTGGCCTGTGGACGGCTGTGGACGCCTGTGGAATCGGCCGCCCCCGCGGCGTCCGAGGTCGCGGTTGACCGCAATCGCAGGGCGAGACCAATGTCCGGACGCCGCGCGCGTGACGCGGCCGAACCGGACCGCGCATGCGCTCAGCCCTCAGCTCAGCCCTCACCCTGACGCTCCTGCTCGCCCTGCCGGGCGCGGCGCTCGGCCAGCAGGCTGATCCGCCGGGGGCCGCCGCCCCGGATCCGGCCGCGTCCACCCCCGCGACGGGGCGGGCGCGCCCGCCCCGCCCGCGGGTCCGCCACGCGCAGGCCCCGAGCCAGCCGATCATGGTCTACGACGCGCGGATCGAGGCCGGCGACCTGCGGATCTCGGGCTCCGTGCGCAAGCCCGGCGCGATCGTGGTGCTGGACGACGACATCTCGATCCAGGCCGACCGGCGCGGCCGGTTCACCTTCCGGCTGCCCTACCGGCCCTCGACCTGCGTGGTGACGCTGAAGGCGGAGCCGGACGAGCGCGAGGCGGTCGTGGCGAACTGCGCGCCCGAGGGTCCGCCCGGACCGCCCGGTCCCCAGGGGGCTGCGGGACCGCCCGGCGAGACGGGTCCCAGGGGCGAGACCGGTCCCAAGGGGGAGCAGGGCCTCAAGGGAGATCAGGGCCTCAAGGGCGATACGGGGCCCCAGGGCGAGCCCGGCCCGAAGGGGGAGCCCGGTGCCACGGGCGCGGCCGGCCCGCAGGGCGCACCGGGCCCGAAGGGCGACACGGGAGCCTCGGGCCCGCCGGGCGCACCGGGCTCGCGGGGGCCGATCGGACCGCAGGGCGGCCCGGGCGCGAAGGGCGAGGCCGCCAGCCTGCGGCCCGTGCGCAAGTCCGACTGCCCGGGAGGCTGCACGATCACCTGCGGGACCGGGGAGATGCTGGTCACGGCCCACTGCCTCAAGGGCGGCGCGCCGACCTACGACGGGGAGGGCGCCAGCTGCCCGGCGGAAGCGACCGGCATCGTCGGGTTCTGCACGCGGCCGTGAGCCGGGCGGGTCAGCCGCCGGTCTCGCGCAGCCAGTCGAGCATCCCGGCGGCGGCCGACCGGCCGCCCGCGAAGGCGCCCTGGAGGAGGTAGCCGCCGGTCGGCGCCTCCCAGTCGAGCATCTCGCCGGCCAGGAACAGGCCGGGATGGGCGCGCAGCATGGACCGCCCGTCCAGCGCGTCGAGCCGGACGCCGCCCGCCGTCGAGATCGCCCGCTCGATCGGCGCGGAGGCGGTGAGGGTGATGGGCGCCGCCTTGATCAGCCCGGCGAGGGCCCCGGGCTCCGCCGGGAGGGCGGCGCCGGCCGCCTCGCGCAGCAGCCCCGCCGCCGCGGGCGCGAGGCCCGCGGCCTTGCGCAGCCGGGTCGCGACCGAGTCGCTTGGCCGGGCGCCGGACAGGCGGCGGGCGAGGGCGTCCCGGGTCAGGTCCGGGCGGAGATCCACGACGAGCGGCGCGCTGCCCCCGGCCGCGATCGCCTCGCGCAGGACGCGCGAGAGGGCGTAGACCGCCCCGCCCTCGAGGCCGGCCTCGGTGATCACGGCCTCGCCCCGCACCGTGGTGCCCGCGCAGGTGAGCGCCACCCGCTTCAGCGGCGCGCCAGAGAACCGCTCCCGGAACAGGTCGGACCAAGCCGCCGCGAAGCCGGCATTGGCCGGACGCAGGGGCGACACCGCCACGCCGAGCCCCTCGAGGAGCGGCACCCAGCGCCCGTCCGAGCCGAGGCGCGGCCAGCTCGCCCCGCCCAGCGCCAGCAGGGTGGCGCGCGGCCGGATGTCCAGGGGACCGTCCGGGGTCTCGAAGCGCAGGCCCCCGGCGATCCCCGTGAGCCGGTGGCGGGTCCGGATCCGGACGCCGAGGCGGTCGAGCCGCGCCAGCCACGCCCGCAGCAGGGGCGAGGCCTTGAAGCTGCGCGGGAAGACGCGCCCGCTCGTGCCGACGAAGGTCGGCTCGCCGAGATCCGCGCACCACGCCCTGAGCGCGTCGGGCGGGAAGGCCGCGATGGCCGCGTCGAGGGCGCCGCGCGGATGGTAGCGGGCGAGGAACTCGGCCCGCGCCTCGCCGTGGGTGATGTTGAGGCCGCCGCGCCCGGCGATCAGCAGCTTGCGGGCGACCGACGGCATGCGCTCGTAGACCGTGACCGCGCGGCCGGCCTCGCCCAGCACCTCGGCCGCGGCGAGCCCGGCGGGCCCCCCGCCCACGATGGCGATTGCGTCCCTGTCATCCGGCATGGGGCGGGAGAGCGACAGCCCGGCCCCCTCTGTCAAGGGCGAAGGTCGGATCGGCGCCGGGCGCCATGGGCCGGCCTCCGGCGTTGCGCTAGGAAACGGACACGCCCGAACGCACGTTCTTCCCGATCCCGGGCGCCGCGGTTACCGGTGCACCGACCCGCGACCGCGGCCCGCCCGCGCCCCCCTCATGCCGCCCCAGGCCCCGTCCGCCCCGGACGGTCGGCCGGCACGGTCCGGATCAGAGGCTCTCAGACACGTGGCCAGTCCCGTCGCCGTCACCGAGATCCAGCCGCAGGCCCAGGCGCGGCCCGCCCCGCAGGCCGCGCTCAGCCCCGGCGAGATCCGCGCCATCGTCTACGGGCTGATGACCGCGATGCTGCTCGCGGCCCTCGACCAGACCATCGTGGCGACCGCCATGCCGACCATCGGCCTCGACCTCGGCGACGCCGCGAACCTGCCCTGGATCGTCACCGCCTACCTGCTGGCCTCCACGGCGGTGACCCCGCTCTACGGCAAGCTCAGCGACATCCACGGCCGGCGGGTCATGCTGCTGATCGCCATCGCGACCTTCGTGGTCGGCTCGCTCGCCTGCGCGCTCGCGCCCACGATGGTGGCGCTGGCGCTCGCCCGGGGTCTCCAGGGTGTCGGCGGCGGCGGTCTGATCGCCCTGGCGCAGACCATCCTGGCCGACATCATGTCGCCCAAGGAGCGGGCGCGCTACCAGGTGGTGATCGCGGGCGTGTTCGTGACGGCCTCGGTGGCGGGGCCGCTGCTCGGCGGTCTCTTCGCCCAGCACCTGCACTGGTCCCTGATCTTCTGGATCAACCTGCCGATCGGCGTCCTCGCCTTCGCGCTCACCAACGCCAACCTCAAGCGCCTGCCCCGCCACGAGCGCCGCCACCGGCTGGACTATCCCGGCGCCGCCCTGATGGTGGCGGGCTCCGTCACCCTCCTGCTGGCCCTGAGCTGGGGCGGGGTGCGCTACCCCTGGGACTCCGCACCGGTCCTCGCCCTCCTCGCCGGGGCGGCCGTGCTGGGCGGCGGCTTCGCGGCGCGGCTCGCCACGGCGGCCGAGCCGCTGATCCCCACGGAGGTGCTCAAGGACCGGGTGGTCTACAGCGCGACGCTGGCCGCGTGCTTCGCCATGGGCACCTTCATCGGGCTCACCATCTACGTGCCGATCTTCCTCGAAGGGGTGATCGGGCTCTCGGCGAGCGAGTCCGGCGTGGCCCTGGTGCCGCTGATGATCGGCACCGTCACGGGCGCGACCCTGTCGGGCCGGTCGATGCTGCATTTCCGGCACTACAAGCGCCTGCCCCTGGCGATGATGTGCGTCAGCCTCGCCTGCTGCGCCACTATCGCCTGGCAGGGCCGGGCGCTGCCCTTCTGGCTCATGGAGGTGCTGTTCGCGCTGCTCTCCATGGGGATCGGGACGATCCTCCCGCTCTCGACCATCTCGATCCAGAACGCGGTGGAGACGCACCAGCTCGGCATCGCCACCGCCGCGATGAACTTCTTCCGCTCCCTCGGCGGGGCGCTGATCGTGGCGGCCTTCGGCACGATCGTGCTCGGCGGCGCCGCGGGCGGGGCCGGGGGAGGGGCCCACGACGTGGAGAGCCTGATCCGCGGCGCGGACCCGGCCCAGCTCGCCCTGACCTTCCGCCACGTCTTCCTGGCCGCCTGCCTCGGCCTGCTCGGAGCCTTCACGTTCCTGGCGCTGATGGAGGAGCGGCCCCTGCGCGAGCGCACATCCCCCAAGATGGCCGCCGAGACGCCGGACGCCTCCGCCTGACGGCCTCGCGGAACCGGACGCGGTCCCTCACCCCGCGCGCGCTCCTGTTCCAGGACAGGAGGCCGCCCCGACGCGCGCGCCCGCGTCGCGGCGGGGCCACGGGGAGCGGATAGCGTCACCGGACCGCGCGCCGGCCGGGCGCTCTGCCCTTGATTCGCCCGGATCACCGCTTACGTCGGCCCCATCGGCTGCGGGCCCCTCTGGCGGGCGCTCCTCAGCGCCCGTGATGTCGGAGCCGATGCTTTCCATCTGGAATCAGCATCAGGTCCCCGCACATGATGGACGTCCTCACCGTCGAATGGCTCGGCAAGCCGTTGTGGATGTGGCTCGGGTTCCACGTCCTGATCGCCTGCCTGCTCGCCTTCGACCTCGGGCTCCTCCACCGCGACAAGGAGCACGAGATCGGCGTCCGGGAGAGCTTGGCTCTCACTGGCTTCTACCTCGCCCTCGGCCTCGCCTTCGGCGGCTGGATCTGGTGGTATCTCGGGCCGTCTTCCGCCGAGGAGTACGTCACCGGCCTCGTGGTCGAGAAGTCGCTGTCGATGGACAACGTCTTCGTCATCGCCATGATCCTCACGGCCCTGGGCATCCCGCGGGCGGCCCAGCACCGGGTTCTCCTCTGGGGCATCCTGGCGGCCGTGGTGCTGCGCGGGCTGATGATCGGGCTCGGCGCCGCCCTGGTGCACGAGGTGCACTGGGTGCTCTCCCTGTTCGCCGCCTTCCTGATCTACGCCGGCCTGAAGATCCTGCTCTCGGGCGACGAGGAGGAAGGCGACTTCCAGAACAGTGCCGTCGTGCGCTGGTTCAAGACGACCTTCCGGGTCACGCCCGACCTGCACGGCCAGCGCTTCACCGTGCGCAAGACCGACCCGAGGACCGGCAAGGTCGCCCTGTACTTCACCCCGCTGGCCCTCGCCCTGGTGCTGGTGAACGGCGCCGACGTGATCTTCGCGGTCGACAGCGTGCCGGCGATCTTCGCGATCACCACCGACACGTTCGTGGTCTACACCTCCAACATCTTCGCGATCCTGGGCCTGCGCGCCCTCTACTTCGCGCTCGCCGCGATGGTCGACCGGTTCGCCTACCTGAAGACGGCGCTGGCCTTCATCCTGATCTTCATCGGCGCCAAGATCGTGGTCGCCGACACGTTCGGGCTCATCCACGTGCAGCCCTGGGTCTCCCTGGTGGTGACCCTGACGCTGCTGGCGGCGGGCGTCTTCTACAGCCTCTGGCGGACCCGGACCGACGCGCCGGTCGCGCCGGCCCCGGAGGCCGGGCACCCCCGCGAGGCCCGGGCCCACCGCGCCTGAGGGGGCCCGGCGGGCGCCTGGCCCTCAGGCCGGCGGCAGCGCCGCGATCAGGTCGCGCAGGGTGGTGATGGTCGAGGCGTCGGCCACGCCGTCCACCCGCGCCGGGCGGAAGTGGCGCTGGAACGCGGTGACCACCGCCTGGGTGCGCGCGTCGAACAGACCGGTCACCGGCAGGTCGTAGCCGTAGATTGCGAACATCGCCTGCAGCGCCTCGACGGGCTGGCCGGCATCGCCCCGCGCGAAGAACCGGCCGTCCTGGAGGCGCGCGGGGGGCACGCGGTGCCCCACCCCCGCCGCCGCCAGACGGTCCCACGGGAAGATCTCCCCCGGATCCTCCTTGCGCTCGGGCGCGACGTCGGAATGGGCGAGCACCCGCTCCGGCGGGATCGGCCAGCGGCCGAGGACGTCCCGGGCCAGCGCGATCACCGCCTCGACCTGGGCCTCCGGGTAGGGCGGCAGGCCGCCGGCATGGCCCGGGTTCACGATCTCGATCCCGATCGACCGGGAATTGACGTCGGTCTCGCCCTTCCAGGCGCCGGCGCCGGCGTGCCAGGCCCGGCGGGCCTCCGGCACCATCTGGACGATCCCGCCATCCTCGAACACGAGGTAGTGCGCCGAGACCTCGCTCAGCGGGTCGCGCAGGCGCGCGAGGGCGGCGGCCCCGCTGTCCATCCCGGTGTAGTGCAGGATCAGCATGTCGAGCGGCCCCGCGCGGCGGGCGCCGTGGTTCGGCGAGGGCGCGACGCGGCGGGCGAGGGGGCTGTCGGGGGTCAGGCTCACCGCAGCCCGCGCTCCTGCGCGATCCGGTCATAAGCGGCGTTGATCGCGGCGAGCCGCCGCGTGGCGATGGCCACCGCCTCCGTCGGCAGGCCGCGGGCGAGCGCCCGGTCCGGGTGGTGCTCGGCCACCAGCGCCCGGTGGCGGGCCTTCACGGCGGCGTCGTCCGCCTCGCGGTCGAGCCCGAGGACGCCGTAGGGATCGTCCGGCAACCGCACGTGGCGGGCGGCGATGCGCCGGAACGCCGCCTCGTCGAAGCCGAAGATGCCCGAGACCGCGCGCAGGTAGCGCTCCTCGGCCTCGTGCAGCGCCCCGTCGGCGCCGGCGATCTGGAACAGGCCGTCGAGCACATCCTCGAGGAGGGCCGGCTCGTCGCCGAAGGTGGTCGCCAGCTGCTGGGCGTAGGCCTCGAAGCCGTTCGTGGTCTTCTTGGCGAGGTCGAACAGGCGCTCGACGCCTGCCCGCGCGGACGGCTCCACCTGCACGACCCGGCCGAACGCCTCGACCTCCGAGGGCAGCACGACGCCGTCGGACTTGGCCATCTTGGCGGCGAGCGCCACGAGGCCGGTGGTGAACACGACGTCGCGCGGCGTCCGCCCGAAGGGCGCGCCGACGCGGTCGAGCAGGAAATGACCGGCGACCCCGCCGATCAGCGCCCCGAGCGGGCCGCCGATCGCGAGGCCGAATCCGGCGCCGCCGAGCTTGCCCCAGACGCCCTGGGTCTTGGTCGCCTGAGTCATGGGACGACCGGTCCCGGCGCTGATCCTCGGCTCGGCTCTGTCATCGGCGGCGGCGGGGTTCCGGCACCGGGACGGGCCCGGCCGAGCGACGGGATAGCCGCTCCGCACGCCGCGAGGAAGGGCCGGGACGCGCCCGGCCCGCCCCCTTCAGCTCAGCGGCAGTACACGTTGCCGTAGGCGTCGCGATAGGTGCCGTAGGGGCAGCGCGGCGCGGTCGAGGCGCCCACGATGGCGCCGCCGGCGCCGCCGATCGCGGCACCCGCCAGGGCACCGCCCGCGCGGCCGGTGGCCGCCGCGCCGATCGCGGCACCGGTCAGGGCGCCGAGGCCGGCGCCGCCCAGAGCCCGGTCCTCCGGGGTGTTGCAGCCGGCGAGCGAGAGGGCGGCGATGGTGGCGATGGCGGCGGCCGTCAGCTTCTTCATGGTCCCCAGAACTCCCTTGTGAATCCGGTCCGGCCGGTGGCCGTGATCGTTGCGGATCGGGTCGAGCTTAGCAGGAAAGGAATGTCGGCCATACGGCTAAGGTTCCATCGGACGCGAGACGCGTTGCGAGACGAGTTGCGCCCGGTTCCCGTCTCGCCCTATGCCACGTTCGGAGGCGCTCCGGCCGCGGTGCCGCGACGCCCTATCCGGCACCACGCCCGGCACCAGTCCGGCACATGTCCGAGGGTCCCATGCCGACAGCCACCACGATCGTCCGCCGGGCCGCGGTCCGCGCCGACCGCGTCGCCGACACGGTGACCCTCGACCGCGCGGGCCGGGCTGCCGTCGCTGGATCCCTGGTCGCCGAGGGCGGCCTCGGCTTCGACGTCGCGCTCACCAAGGCCGCGGCGCTCGAGGACGGCGACGCCCTGCGCCTCGACGACGGCCGGCTCGTCGCGGTGCGGGCGGCCGCCGAGGACCTCCTGGAGGTGCGCGCCGAGAATCCGGCCCGCCTGCTGCGCCTGGCCTGGCAGCTCGGCGGCAGCCACGTGGACGCCGAGATCGGCGCGGACGTGCTCTACGTGCCGGCGACGCCCGCCGCGGCCGAGCTGGTGCGCGGGCAGGGCTGCGTCGCGACCCCGGTCTCCCGTGCCTTCCGTCCCGAGCAGGCCGCCCACGATCACAGCACCTGCGGGCACGATCACGGGCACGACCATCACGCCCACCATCATCACGACCACGGGCATGAGCACGGGCATGAGCACGGGCATGAGCACGGGCATGAGCACGGGCATGAGCACGCCCACGCGCACGATCATGGCCACAGCCACGATCACGGGCACGAGAAGCACGGCCACGATCATGCCCACGGACACAGCCATGATCACGGCCATGATCACGAGCACGGGCACCAGAAGCACGGCCACGTGCACGGTCCCGGCTGCGGCTGCGGCCACGATCACTAGCGGTTGAGCAGGGCCCGATCGGGGATCCCGCACCGGGCCCACACCGCGGACGGTCCGCCGCCGTCACGCGGCCCTCACGCAGCCCTACGCGGCCGTCACTCTGCCGGGACGAAGCGCAGCGTGCCGGCGCGCCGCGTGGGCTGGCCGGTGTCGTTCGTGTGATTGACGCCGTCCATCACCGGGACCTCCGGAAAGTCGAAGGGACTGACCCCGTCCAGGCAGGCCACGTTGACGGCGTGGACGTTCGGGTCCGACCGCCGCTGATGGTGCGTGTAGACGCCGCAGCGGGAGCAGAAGAAGTGCTGCGCCGCCCCGGTATGGAACCGGTAGGTCGTCAGCGCCTCCGCCCCCTCCAGGATCCTCACCCCGCCCGGCCGCGCCATGACGACGACGGCGCCGCGCATGCGGCAGTAGGAGCAGGTGCAGCGTCGGATCGACGCGAGATCCCCGTCGAGGGCCGCCTCGAAGCGCACCGCCCCGCAGTGGCAGTGTCCGGACCGGGTCGTCGCGTCGTCCGCCATGGTGCTGGGCATCCCGTGCGTTTTCCTGCGACCGGGCGCGGCGGCAGAGCCGGCCGGCACCTCGAACCCTAAGTTTCCGGCACCGTGCGGACAATCACCATGTCCTCACACGATGTGTCAGGAAAACTCACGCAGGGTCTCCGGCGGCCCGAGATCCCTGCCGGTCACAGGCGCTTCGGGACGGACCTGAGGCAGTAGAGGCGCGCCGCCTCGGCGGACAGGCTGTCCTGGGCGGCCACGCACTGGTCGAGGGTGAGGCCGATGCTGGCCGCGTAGGGCTCGTTGGGCGACAGCGCCGCGCGGGCGAGGGCCGCCAGGTACAGCAGGAACGCCGCGACCGCGACGACCAGCGCGGCGACGAGGACGCGGTTCAGCAGCATCGCCGGCGACCGCTCACGGGATCCCGACCAGCAGCAGCGCGAGCGCGAGCACCGTGAGTCCCGCTCCGATCAGCGCCGCGGCGGTGTAGTCGCGTCCGGACCGGCGCGCGGGGGCGCGGCCGGGCCGGCTCACTGCAGCAGGCCCCACAGGCCCGTCGCCAGACCGAAGGTGAGCGAGAGCATCGCTGCGCAGAGCAGGACCCGGTCGATCACGCGGGCGGCCCGATCCTCCGGCTGAACGTCGATCATGGCGGGACCTCCTCGCGGCCAGAGTGACGAGCGGCTGTTGCTGACCTGTGTCGGCCCCTCGCCGGCACACGGGTTCGTGTTGTCCGCGAGGGGGGAAGGGCGGCGGGCGGCCTCGAACAGGGCTGTGCCGGCGGGGCGCGGCGCCAGGGCACCGGAACACCCGGGATGCCGTGCGGTTGGACCGGCATCCCCATCGGAGACGACGCGTGACCACGGATCCGCTGCACAAGTATCCCCGCCCGCCCTTCGCGGCGCAGCCCCAGAGCTTCCCCGGCAAGACCGGCCGCATGGAGCCCGAACCCGACCACGGCGAGGCGAGCTACAAGGGCTCGGGCAAGCTGACCGGCCAGGCCGCGCTGATCACCGGCGGCGATTCCGGTATCGGCCGCGCGGTCGCCATCGCCTTCGCCCGGGAAGGGGCCGATATCGCCATCTCCTACCTGCCGGACGAGCAGGCCGACGCGGAGGCGGTCGCCCAGTGGGTCGAGAAGGCGGGTCGGCGGGCGCTGCTCCTGCCGGGCGACCTCAAGGACGCCGCCTACGGGCGCCAGATCGTCGCCCGCACGGTCGAGACGTTCGGGCGCCTCGACGTGCTGGTCAACAACGGCGCGTTCCAGCAGCCGAACGAGGACCTCGCCGGGATCGACGACACCGTGTTCGAGGACCATTTCCGCACCAACGTGTTCGGCGCGTTCTACGTGACCAAGGCGGCGCTCGCCCATCTCAAGCCCGGCGCCTCGGTGATCTTCACCTCCTCGGTGAATTCCAAGCACCCGATGCCGTCGCTCATGGCCTACAGCGCCACCAAGGGCGCCCTGAGCAACATGGTGCTCAGCTTGGCCCAGCTCCTCGCCGAGAAGGGCGTGCGCGTGAACGGCGTGCTGCCCGGGCCGATCTGGACCCCGTTCATCCCCTCCGGGATGAGCCAGGATTCGGTGAAATCCTTCGGCAGTCAGGTGCCGTTCGGCCGGCCCGGACAACCGGCCGAACTCGCCTCGGCCTACGTGATGCTGGCCTCCGAGGAGAGCAGCTACACGTCGGGCGCGCTCGTCACGGTGGCCGGGGCCATGCCGGTGTTCTGACGCGCCTCTCCCGCGCGTTTCACGGACAGGCCCCGCGGCAGCGGCGCCCGTCCGGGGCGACGGCGCGCTCAGGCGGCGCGCATCTCGACGAGGAAGCGCATCACCTCGGCGCGCAGGGCCTCGGCGCTGCGGCAGACGTCGCCGGCCGCGGCACCGACCTCCCCGGCCACGCGGTGCGTCGCCTCCGCCGCCGACGAGGCCGAGACCACGTTCGCGCTCACCGCGTCGGTCCCCCGGGCGGCCTCGTCGATGTTCTGCGAGATGTGCCCGGTGGCGAACCGCTGCTGCTCGACCGCCGCCGCGATCGCGCTGGCGATCGCGTTCATCGTGTCGACGGTCCTCCCGATCGAGTGGACCGCGCCGACCGCCTCCGTCGTCTCGCCCTGGATCGCCGCGATCTGCGCGGTGATCTCCTCCGTGGCCTTCGCGGTCTGCCCGGCCAGGCCCTTCACCTCGGCGGCGACCACCGCGAAGCCGCGCCCCGACTCGCCCGCCCGCGCCGCCTCGATCGTGGCGTTCAGCGCCAGCAGGTTGGTCTGCTCGGCGATCGCCGAGATGATCCGCACGACCTCCCCGATCCGCTCCGCCGCCCCGGCGAGGCCGCGGATCTGCCGGTCGGTCCGCTCCGCCTCGCTCACCGCCTGACCGGCGATCGCGGCCGACTTGGTGACCTGCCCGCCGATCTCGCCGATCGAGGCGGACAGCTCCTCGGTCGCCGCCGCCACCGTCTGCACGTTGGCGGCCGCCTGCTGCGCCGCCCCGGCCGCCGAGCCGGCCTGCCGCGACGCCTGCGCGGCGGTGTCGGCCATCGCCCGACAGGCCTCCCGCATGCCGGCCGCGGCGGTGTCGACCCGTGCCAGGAGCTGGCTGGCCTCGGTGTCGAAGCTGCGGGTCACCGCCTCCATCCACTGGGCCCGCTCCTGCCGACGCTCCTGCTCGGCGCGCTGCTCGGTCGACAGGGTCCGCGCCTCGATCATGCTGTCCCGGAACACGCCGGCGGCCTCGGCCATCTGGCCGATCTCGTCGCGCCGGCCGAGACCCGGGATGGCGACGTCCGTCGCGCCGCCGGCGAGGCGGCGCAGGGCGGCCGTGAAGGCGCTCAGGGGGCGGGTGATGCTGCGCGCCAGCAGGAACCCGACCAGCCCGATCCCGATCGCGAGGGGGATCAGCCAGAGCAGGGTGGTGACCATCCGCGCCCGGTCCAGGGCGTGGATGTCGTCCACGTACAGGGCCGAATTGATGACCCATTGCCAAGGCTCGTAGGCGAGCGAGTAGGCGACCTTCGGGGCGGGCTCGGTCTCGCCGAGGCGGGCCCAGCGGTACTCGGTGAAGCCGCCGCCCTCCCGGGCGTGCTGGATCATCGTCCAGACGAAGGTCTTCTTCATCGCCGCGTCGTCGCGGGACCGCGTGCCCTCGATCTTGGGATCGGGATGCACGACGTTGCGGCCGATGTTGCCCGGCTCCGAGCTGTAGACGAAGACGTAGTCGCCGCCGTTGTAGCGCATGGCCCGCAGCGCCTCCGCCGCGCGCCGCCGCGCCTCGTCGGCCGAGACGGCGCCGGCCTCCGCCTGCCGGGCGAACGCCGCCACGATGCCGTGCGCCGACTCGACCTGGGCGCGGATGGCGGCCTTGCGCCCCTCCATCATCACCGCGCCGACGGACGAGACCTGGACGCCCACGATCGATATGAATGCCAGAAGGATGCTACTGATAAGACAAAATATCTTTCTACCGATCGTCATATCAAATATTCCTAACTATAAATAAAGCTACACCGCGAAGCTCGCGGATCGAATCAACTGTCCTTCGGCGCCGCGCCCGCCGATCATCTGCCGAACATTGGAATAATTCCATTCCGGCCACACATGTGAGATATGCTTCATCGCGCTCCCGGCGGAGCGGTCGGCCGGGACGATCGACCTCGTCGCGGACGGTCTCGTGCCGCCGTCGCACGGCCCGCGGGCGCCGATCGGCGGGCCGGACCGCGAGCGGTCAGGCCAGTCGAAGGCGGCGACGGACGCGCGCATCGCGGCGCCGGAGCGGGCGAGGCAGGAACACGACGTTCGAGAGGTGCACGCCGCGCGACACGCGGCGGGCCAGCGAGCCGCCGGTCGTCCACGCCCGCCCGTCGGCCGCGCTCGACCGGCTGCTCCGGGCGGCCTGCCGCCGGTCCGCTTCCGGGAGGCAGGGCGGGGGAGGCGGGTTGCGCGCAGGTCCCGGCGGTGAATCGTCGGACGCTGTCGCGCCCCGTGGAGCGCGCCGCGCGGCCCGACCGCGACATCGATTTCCGGCGTCCCGGCCGAGAGGATGCCCGGGGCTGACCCGGATCGCGCCGGTGCGGCCTCGAACCCGGAAACTCCGAGCGCGGCGGGCTCAGGGATCGCGGTGCCGCTCGCGGGCGACGCGCGCGCCGCCGCGCCGTCAGCCTACCGCCTCGGCGCGGCGCGGGCGCTCGGCCCGGTCGCGGGCCACCCGCGCCGCCTCGACACCGCGCGCAGCGCGTGACGCGCCGCGGTGACGTGAGGCGGCATCGACGGCGCGCCGCGTCGCGGTCCGACGCGGCGCGCCGCTCCGGCGTCAGCGGAGAAGGTTCGGGGGCACCGGCGGGCTCGCGTTGAGCAGCGTGATCGTCACCCGCCGGTTCGGCGCGAGGTAGGGATTGTCCGGGAAAACCGGCTCCGTGTCGCCGCGTCCCGACACGGAGGAGAAGTTGTCGTTGGGAACCCCGGCACCCGACAGGACCTCGCGCACGGCGAGGGCACGCCCGGCGGAGAGGTTCCAGGGCTCGCCGGCCCGCGTCGAGCCCGGGCGCGCGACGGCCGTGTAGCCGGTGATCGACAGGCGGTTGGGCAGCCGCCGGATGGCGGGCGCGAGGGCCTCCAGCACGCGACGGGTGCGGTCGTAGGGCTCGACGGACCCCTCGCGGAACATGGCGCGGCCGTCCTGGTCCACGAGGGAGACGTTCACGCCCTCCTTGGTCTGCTCGATCACGATGTTCTTCGACAGTTCGGCGATGTCGGGCATCGTCTGGAGCGCCTGCCGGAGGCTGGCTATGGCGCTGAAATTGGCCTCCACGTTGGCGACCGGGCGGCTGGCATCGACGTCGCTGACGCGCCCCGGGCTGGTCGGGCGCGTGATCTCCTCCCGCTCGGCGGAGCCCCGCTCCGCGTCGCGGGGCGTGGACGGCTTGTTGCCGGACGTGTCGAGGGCGGTCCCGTACAGGATTCCGCCGGCGCCGCTGGTCGCAGGGCTCAGAGCCGCCGGCGAGAAGTACTCCGCCAGGCCGATCTTCTGCTCCTGCGTCGTCATGCTGATCAGCCACATCAGCAGGAAGAACGCCATCATGGCGGTCACGAAGTCCGCGTAGGCGATCTTCCAGGCCCCGCCGTGGTGGGCGTGGGCGGCCTTCTTGACCTTCTTGATGATGATCGTCGCCATGGACTCCCTCCCGGATGTCGGATCAGCTCTGGGCGGGCAGAGCGGCGGTCGCCGCTTCCACTTCGTTGAAGGTCGGGCGGACGTCGCTCATCAGGGACTTGCGGGCGAACTCGACCGCCATCACCGGCGGCTGGCCGGCGATGTGGGCGAGCAGCCCCGCCTTGAGCGAGAGATAGTACTTGGACTCGGCCTCGAAGAGGCTCTTGAGCGACTGCGCCATGGGCCCGAAGAAGCCGTAGGCCACGAAGACGCCGAAGAAGGTACCGACGAGCGCGCCGCCGATCAGGTGTCCCAGCACCTCCGGCGGCTCCTTGATCGCCCCCATCGTCTTGATCACGCCGAGCACGGCGGCGACGATGCCGAGCGCCGGCGTCCCGTCGGCGAGCGACTGCATGGCCGAGACGACGCGCTCCTGCTCCTGATGGTGCGTCTCCAGCTCCTCATCCATGAGCGCGTCGATCTCGTGGACGTTGTTGGCGCCCAGCGTCACCATGCGCATGTAGTCGCAGACGAACTCGACCGCGTGGTGGTTCGCCGCGAAGGTCGGGAAGGCGTTGAACAGCGTCGACTCGCCCGGATCCTCGATGTGCGGCTCGAGCGCCATCGCACCCTTCTGCTTCGCGAGCTTGAACAACGAATACTGCATTCCCAGCAGCTCGACATAGGATTGCTGATTGTACTTCGGGCCCTTGATCAGCGTGCCCAGCATGGCGGGCACGGCCTTGAGCACCGGCCCGGTGTTGCCGATGACGAAGGCGCCGATCGCCGCACCCAGGATGATGACGAACTCGAACGGCTGCCACAGGACCAGCAGATGGCCGCCCATCGCCGCGTAGCTGCCGAAGACGCAGGCGAAGACGATCACTGTGCCGACGATCAGCCGCATGATGTGCCATCCTTGCGCGGCGGCAGATGCACCCCGCGCGACGCTACCAATGACCTGGGAAATCACTGATCTTGGTTAACGGCGCGTTTAGAGCCGCGGCGGGCGCGCCGGTCGACGGTCCGGGCCCCGCGGTGGACCGTGCCGTCTCTTTTGACGACGATCCGGGCGTGATACCCCGTCGTCCCGTGCTTCCCGGCGGACTCGACCATGGTCCCCATCGCGCCCCCCGCGGTGGGACCGGACGGGGCCGAGCAGGCACGCCACAGCCGGATTCCGAGCAGTCCGACGCCCGATGGGGCACGCCGAGATACAGCACGAGAGCGACAGCAAGTGATTGCCGCAGCGGAAGAACCCAGAACTCTCAGCGGATGGCGCTTCTCCGTCGCCCCGATGATGGACTGGACGGACCGCCACTGCCGGGCGTTCCACCGGTCCCTCTCGGCGCGCGCCCGCCTCTACACCGAGATGGTGACGACCGGCGCGGTGCTGCACGGGCCGCGGGAGCGCCTGCTCGGCTTCGCGGAGATCGAGCACCCGGTGGCGGTCCAGCTCGGCGGCTCGGACCCGGCGGACCTGGCGCGGGCCGCCCGGATCGCCGCGGATCTCGGCTACGACGAGGTCAATCTCAACGTCGGCTGCCCCTCGGACCGGGTGCAGGAGGGCCGCTTCGGCGCCTGCCTGATGCGCGAGCCGGCCCTGGTCGGCGACTGCGTCGCCGCCATGAAGGCCGCGGTCCCCGTGCCGGTGACGGTGAAGTGCCGGATCGGCGTCGACGACCAGGACCCCGAGGCGGCGCTCGACACCCTGGCCGACGCCGTGGTGGCAGCGGGCGTCGACGGGCTGATCGTCCACGCCCGCAAGGCGTGGCTCCAGGGACTCTCGCCCAAGGAGAACCGGGACGTGCCGCCCCTCGATTACGGCCGCGCCGCGCGGCTGAAGCGGCGGCTTCCCGGCCTGCCGATCGCGGTCAACGGCGGCCTGCGCGACCTGGATTCCGCGCGGGCGCGGCTCGCCGAGGTCGACGGCGTCATGGTCGGCCGCGCCGCCTACACCGAGCCGGCGCTCCTGCTCGGGGTCGATCCCGACCTGTTCGGCGTGCCGGCCCCGGCCCCCGACGCCTTCGCGGCGGTCGCGGCGTTCGAGCCCTACATCGCCGCGTGCCTCGCCCGGGGCGAGCGCCTCCACGCGGTCACCCGGCACATGCTCGGCCTGTTCAACGGCCGGCCGGGCGCGCGGGCCTTCCGGCGCCACCTCTCGACCCACGGGATGCGCCCGGAGGCCGACCTCGCGACCCTGCGGGAGGCGGTGGCGCTGGTCTCCCGCGCCGCCCCCGAGGCCCGCGCCGCCTGAGCGCCTTGCGCGGCGGCCCGGTCAGGGCCGGCGCAGGATCAGGCGGTCGCCCCGGACCTCGTAGCCGGAGAGCCGCGACAGGAAGGTCTGGCCGAGGAGGTTCGCCGAGAGCGCGCCCGGCTTGGCCACCATGGCGTTGACACGCCGCTCGGTGATCGTCCCGACGCTGAGCGAGTCGAGCTGGGTCGGCGCCGCGTAGGTGATGCCGTTGGCGGTGGAGACGCGGGCGGTGAACTCGGAGGGCGCGGGCGTGAGCCCCAGCGCGGCGGCGTTCTCGGCGGTGAGCACGACGCTGCTCGCCCCGGTGTCGAACAGGAAAGGCTGCACCCGGCCGTTGACCGAGGCGTCGACCCGGAAATCGCCGTCCGCCCGCCGGGTGACCGTGACGGCGCCGTCGCCGCTCGAGGTCGCGCTCCCCGGCCGGAGATCGCCGAGCACCCGGGCGCCGACGTCCTGGATCCGGTCGCGGTAGCTGTAGCCGATCACCAGGGCGAGGCCGATCAGCGCCCAGGCCAGGAGCGCCTGCAGGTTCGCACCGAGCCGGGCCGTGAACTGCCGCCAGAACCCGGCCACCACCAGGAGCAGGATCGTGCCGGTCCAGGCGAGGTTCGCCAACTGGTCGGGCTCGATCACGCCGCCGACGCTGTCGCTGCCGTCGCTGAGGACCAGGGCGACGAGAACCAGGGCGAGGGCCGCGAGGCCGAGATAGATCATGACGGCAGCGGCGCTTCCAGGGGGGTGAGGCCGGCGGCCCGCATCCGGGCGCCGAGCCCCGCCATCACGGCGCGGCGCCGGTCCTCCGACAGCGCGCCCCAGGCGGCGATCTCGTCGCGGGTCCGCCCGCAGCCGCAGCACAGGCCGGTCGCGGCGTCGAGGACGCAGACCTTGGTGCAGGGCGAGGAGGGTTTCGGCGCGGGCGGCATCGGTGATCCTTGGCCGGGGGATCGTGGCCGGGTCAAGACGCGGCGGCCTCCCTCAATCCGCCACGCCCGCCGTCGCCGCCACCAGGGCCAGCAGGGCGGCGATCTCCGCGACCTGCTGGCAGGCGCCGATGACGTCGCCGGTCTGGCCGCCGATCCTGGCGCGCGCCAGCCGGGTCAGGCCCAGGGCCGCGAGGCCGGCGCACAGGATCATCAGAGCGATCCCGCCGACAGGCAGGCCGAGGGGCACGGCGCCGAGCGCCAGCACCGCGCCGAGGCCCAGCGCGGTGGCGAGGCTCGCCCGGCCCGGGCGGCCGACCGAGGCGGAGAGGCCGCCCGGCCGCGCCGGCGCGAGCAGCACCATCGGGGCGAGGGCGGCGACCCGCGACAGGGCGGCCGCCAGGATCAGGCCGGTCACGGCCGCGTGGCCGATCCGGTCGAGGAGCGTCGCCAGGGCGCCGATCCGCAGGGCCAGCGCCAGGACCAGGGCGGCGCCGCCGTAGGCCCCGATCCGGCTGTCGCGCATGATCTCCAGGCGGCGCTCCCGCGTGGCGCCGCCGCCGAACCCGTCGGCAACGTCCGCGAGCCCGTCCTCGTGGAGGGCGCCGGTCGCCACCACGGCGACCGCCACCGCGAGGGTCGCGGCCAGGAACGGCCCGAGCCCGACGGCCCAGCCGGCCGCCAGCACCAGGGCGGCGGGCAGCGCCAGGATCAGGCCGGCCAGCGGCAGCATCCGCGGCAGGGTTGTGAAGTCGGGGCTGCGGTGCGGGTCCGGCTCGCCGGGCAGTTGCGGCACCGGCAGGCGGGAGTAGAAGCGCAGGCACCCGGCGAGGTCGTAGAGGGCGCCGCGCCCGGGCCAGTCGGCCTCCCCGCCGGTCTGCCTGTCCATCGCGGCCTCTCGCATCCGCCCGCCACCGCGCGCCGCTCCCGTATAGTCTCCCCGTCCGGAGGCGCCCACAGGAAATCATCGCCGCCATGACCGATTCGACGACCGCTCCCGAACCCGGCCCCTTCGACGACATCCGCAACCTGTTGAAGGCGATGCCGGGCCCCGACGCGGAGGCGAAGGAAGCCGTCGCGGCCCGGGACGCGACCCTGACGAAGCCCGCCGGTTCGCTGGGGCGCCTGGAGAGCCTCGTTACGTGGCTGGCGGCGTGGCAGGGCAAGGCGCCGCCGACCTTCGACCGGCCGCTGGTCTGCGTCTTCGCCGGCAGCCACGGGGTCACGCGCCGCGGCGTCTCGGCCTTCCCGGACGCGGTCAACCGCCAGATGCTCGACAACTTCGCCGCCGGGGGCGGGGCGATCAACCAGATCTGCGCGGCCTACGGCCTCGGCTTCAAGGTGTTCGACCTCGCCCTCGACATGCCCACCGGCGACATCGCGGAGGGGCCGGCCCTCGACGAGCGCGCCACGGTCGCCACCATGGCGTTCGGCATGGAGGCGGTGGCCGCCGGCACCGACTGCCTCGGCATCGGCGAGATGGGCATCGGCAACACCACGGTGGCGGCCGCCCTCTACGCCGCCCTGTTCGGCGGCGATCCCGCCCACTGGGTCGGGCGCGGCACGGGCGTCGACCGGGACGGCCTGTCCCGGAAGGTCGCGGCCGTGGAGGCGGCGCTCGCGCACCATGCCGGCCACCTCGACGACCCGCTTCAGGTCCTGGCGCGCCTCGGCGGCCGGGAGATCGCCGCCATGGCGGGGGCGATCCTGGCCGCGCGGCTGCAGCGCATCCCGGTGGTGATCGACGGCTACGTGGCGACCGCCGCCGCGGCCGTGCTGCACGCCGCCGACCCAAATGCCCTCGACCACTGCCTCGCCGGCCACGTCTCGGCGGAGGGCGCCCACGCGGAGGTTCTGGAGCGGCTCGGGCTGGTGCCGCTGCTGGCGCTCGGCATGCGCCTCGGCGAGGCCTCGGGCGCCGGCATGGCGATGGGCCTGCTGAAGGGCGCGCTCGCCTGCCACACCGGCATGGCGACCTTCGCGCAGGCCGGCGTGTCGGGGAAGGGCGCGGGCTGAAGACGCGCGGGCACCTGCGCCCTCGCGTCTTTGCGAGCGGAGAGAAGCAATCCAGCGGCGCCACGCCCATCAGCGGCCCGCTGCCCTGGGTTGCTTCGCTGCGCTCGCAAAGACGAACCTTCCTCGGGAGCGCCCGGACTCAGGCGGTCTTCTCGATGTTCCAGAAGAACTGCACCGGGGCCATGACCATGCCCTTGAGCTTCGAACTCACGGCCATCGGCTGCTGCACGAGGCCTGCCGGGGCGTAGGGCACGACCGCGAAGGCCCGCTCCTCGATGCGTGCGGCGAGCGCCTTCTGCTGCGCCTCGTCGCTGGTGGCGATCCACTCGCTGCGCAGGCCCTCCAGGGTCGGGTCGTCCGGCCAGCCGAACCACGCCGCCTGACCGTTGGCGCGGATCAGTGGGTGGAGCGCCGGGTTCAGCACGTCGGCCCCCGACCAGAGGGTGTGGAACAGCGACCAGCCGCCGGCATCGACCGGCCCGCGGTTGCCGCGGCGGGCGATGAAGCTGCCCCAGTCGGTCGAGACCAGATCGACGTTCATGCCGAGCTGCTTGAGCAGGTCCTGGGTCACCAGCGACTGGTTGTAGGCGATCGGCTGGTCGGCCGGGGCCAGCAGCACCACGCGCTCGCCCTTGTAGCCGGCCTTGGCCAGCATCGCCTTGGCCTTGGCGAGGTCCGCCTGCATGGCCGCGGCCCCGCCGGCCCCGGTCGACATCGGCGAGCCCGGCGTGAAGAAGGTCTTGGCCTCCCGGTAGTATTCGGGGCTGCCGACCACCGCCTGCATGTAGTCGTCCTGCTTCATGGCCATCATCACGGCCCGGCGGATCTCGGGATTGTTGAACGGCGGCTGCGTGTGGTTGAACCGCATCAGCAGGATCAGCCCGAGCGGCACGTTGCGGATCTCGATACCCGGCTTGCCCTTGAGCACCGGGATCAGGTCGATCGCCGGCTGCTCGTACCAGTCGACCGCCCCCTGGATCATCGCGCCCACCGCCGCCGAGGCCTCGGTGATGGCGAGCCACTCGATCCGGTCGACCTTGGCGACCTTGCCGCCGGCCGCCCAGGAGGGCGCCTCCTCGCGGGGGCGGTAGCCCGCGTGGCGGGTGTAGATCGCGTTCTGGCCGGGGATCCATTCCCGCGCCTCGAAGCGCCACGGCCCGGAGCCCGTGGCGTCGGCGATCGGCTTGGACGCGTCCTGGAGGGCGACGCGCTCCGGCATGATGAAGGGCACGTTGGAGGACAGCTTGCCGAGCGCCGCCGGGAGCAGGGGGAACGGCCTCTTCAGGCTGATGGTGAATGTCCGCGCGTCCTCCTGGCCGTAGCCCTCCACGAAGCCCGCCAGGGTCTGGCCGAACGCGTCCCGCTTGGACCAGCGCGCGATCGACGCGATGCAGTCCTTGGCCTCGACGGGGGAGCCGTCGTGGAACGTGAGGCCGTCGCGGAGATGGAAGGTCCAGCGCAGGCCGTCGGGCGCGGTCTGCCACTCGCTCACCATCTGCGGCTGGATGCGGAAATTCTCGTCGGTGGCGAACAGCGTGTCGTAGACGAGATAGCCGTGATTGCGGATGACGTAGCTCGTGGCGACGATCGGATCGAGGGACGGCAGGGGCGTCGACGGGATGAAGCGCAGCACGCTGCCGGCGCCGGGCTGGGCCCGGACCAGGTGCGGGAGGCCGAGGCCGGCGGCCGCGCCTGCGGTACCGGCCAGGATCTGGCGGCGGGAGAGCGTCATCGCGGGCACCCTTGTCGTGATCGAGCCGATCGCCCGATTGATTTTATACAATTTCAACACCCGAGCTCCGCCGTCAAGGGCCAAGCGGAGCGTCCAGGGTCGGCCGGGAGCGGGACGATGAAGAACCGGACCATCGCGGGGTCGATCGGGACCGAGATCCGGCGGCGCATCCTCGACGGCCGCTATCCGGCCGGCTCCCAGCTCCGCCAGGACGGCCTCGCGGCGGAGTTCGGCGCCAGCCGGATCCCCGTGCGCGAGGCCCTGTTCCAGCTCGAGGCCGAGGGCCTCGTCCGGATCCTGCCCCATCGCGGGGCCATGGTGGCGCCGCTCTCGCCGGCGGACGCGGCCGAGGCCCTCGAGCTGCGGGGCGCCCTCGAGCCGCGCCTCCTGGCCCTCTCGGCGCCCCGCCTGACCGACGACGACTACGCCCGGGCCGACGCCCTGCTGGAGGAGTACGCCGCGGCCCTGCGGGCGGGCGCGACGGCGCGCTGGGGCGCCCTCAACACGGAGCTGCACCTCCTCCTCTACGGCCGGGCGGAGCGCCCCCGCGCCCTCGGGCTGGTCGGCTCGCTGCTGGCCGAGTGCGACCGCTACACCCGCCTCCAGCTCTCCACCGACAGCGCCGAGCTGGAGCGGGCCGACCGCGAGCACCGCGAGATCGTCCGGCTCTGCCGGAACGGCCACGTCTCGGCCGCCTGTGCCCTCCTGACCGACCATATCGACCATGTCGCCGCCGCGCTGATGGCGTTCCTCGGCGCCGCGCCGGTCCCGGCCCGCGCGACAGAGATTGTATAAAATCCTTGCCAGACGCGCGCGGCGCTGCCATGGAGAGGCGTGCCGCCCCGCGAGGCCCGCGAGGCCGGCCGGGACGATCCCACCTCCCAGCAGGCGAGCCGGCGATGGCCTTCGATCGACACATCTTCTCCGGCACGATCCCGGCCCTGATGACGCCCTGCCGGCCGGACCGGTCGCCCGACCTCGACGCCCTCGCGCGCAAGGGGCGGGAGCTCGTCGATGCCGGCATGGCGGCGGTCGTCTACTGCGGCTCGATGGGCGACTGGCCGCTGCTCACCGACGAGGAGCGGATGGCGGGCGTCGAGCGGCTGCTCGCCGCCGGCGTCCCGGTGATCGTCGGGACCGGCGCGCAGAACCCGAAGCGCGCCGCGGCGCTCGCGGCGCACGCCAAGGCGGCCGGCGCCCACGGCCTGATGATCATCCCGCGGGTCCTGTCGCGCGGCAGCTCGGCCGCGGCCCAGGAGGCGCATTTCGGCGGCATCCTGGAGGCGGCCGTCGACCTGCCGTCGGTGATCTACAACAGCCCGTACTACGGGTTCGAGACCCGGGCGGACCTGTTCTTCCGCCTGCGCGCCCGCTACCCGCACCTCGTCGGCTTCAAGGAGTTCGGCGGCGCGGCCTCGCTCACCTACGCGGCCGAGCACATCACCGGCCAGTCGCCCGACATCACCCTGATGGTCGGCGTGGATACCCAGGTGGTGCACGGCTACGTCAATTGCGGCGCCCGGGGCGCCATCACGGGCATCGGCAACGTCCTGCCGCGGGAGGTGCTCCACCTCGTCGCCCTGTGCGAGAAGGCCGCCGCGGGCGACGTCCGGGCCCGGCGCCGGGCCGAGGAACTCGACGCCGCGCTGGCGATCCTGTCGAGCTTCGACGAGGGGACCGACCTCGTCCTCTACTACAAGCACCTGATGGTGCTGGAGGGGAACCCGGAATACGCGCTGCACTTCAACGCCACCGACGCGCTCAGCGCTGGTCAGCGCCACTACGCGGAGACGCAGCTGCGCCTGTTCAAGGCGTGGTACGCGCAGTGGTCGGAGGCGGGCGCCGGGGCCTGATCCCCGGGCGCGTCGCCGAACGCAGGGCAGCCCGCCTTTGCGCGGGACCGCCCGTCGGCGCTATGGCGGGGGCGAGATCGGCCACACCCGCGAACCGTCCATGAAGATCACCCAAGCCTTCACCTTCGAGGCGGCCCACCGGCTGCCGAACGTGCCCGAGACCCACCGCTGCCACCGGATGCACGGGCATTCCTACCGGGTCGAGCTGACGGTCGCCGGCCCGGTCGATCCCCATACCGGCTGGGTGATCGACTTCTACGACATCGAGTCGATCTTCGGGCCGCTGCTCGCCCGGCTCGACCACCACTGCCTCAACGAGATCGAGGGGCTGGAGAACCCGACCGCCGAGAACATCGCGGCCTGGATCTGGCAGCGCCTCCGGCCGGACCTGCCGGGCCTCGCGCTCGTGCGGGTCGCCGAGACCCCGATGTCCTGGGCCGAGTACGATGGCGAGTGACGCCGCGATCCCGGGGGACCGCGCCGCGCTGGTGCTGTTCTCCGGGGGACAGGATTCAGCCACCTGCCTGGCCTGGGCGCTGGACCGGTTCGACCACGTCGAGACCCTCGGCTTCGACTACGGCCAGCGCCACCGGGTCGAGCTCGACCGCCGCGCGGCCCTGCGGGCGGGCACGACCGCCCTCGATCCAGCCTGGGCGGGCCGCCTCAGCGAGGACCACACGCTCGCCCTCGACGCCCTCGGGCAGGTCTCCGAGACGGCGCTGACCCGGGAGGCCGCGATCGGCTACGAGGCGTCGGGCCTGCCCAACACCTTCGTGCCCGGCCGCAACCTCGTGTTCCTGACCTTCGCGGCGGCGCTCGCCTACCGGCGCGGGCTCCGGCACGTGGTCGGCGGCATGTGCGAGACCGACTATTCCGGCTACCCGGATTGCCGCGACGACACGATCAAGGCCCTGCAGGTGGCGCTCAATCTCGGCATGGAGCGGCGCTTCGTGCTGCACACGCCGCTGATGTGGCTCGACAAGGCGCAGACCTGGGAGCTGGCCGAGAGCCTCGGCGGGCGGCCGCTGGTCGACCTGATCGTCGAGGAGAGCCACACCTGCTACCTCGGCGAGCGCGGGCAGCGGCATCCCTGGGGCTACGGCTGCGGCACCTGCCCGGCCTGCCGGCTGCGGGCGGACGGCTACGCCCGGTTCACTGCGGCCTGAGGCCGTCGACCAGGACCGCCAGCGTCCCCCGGAAGGCGTCGGGGCTCGCGAACAGGCGCTCCATCAGGAGCGCGCCCTCCAGGGTGGCGACGACGTAGCGGGCGAGCGCCGCCGGATCCGCGCCGCCGCGCACGCTGCCATCCGCCTGGCCCGCGCGCAGGATGCCCTCCAGCCACGCGAGATGGTCCGCGAAGAAGGCCGCGACGTCCCGGCGCAGGCGCTCGGGCAGGGCCTCGCCCTCGATGGCCAGCGCCGCGCAGAGGCAGCCGAGCCCCTGCTCGACGCCGCCAAGATAGAGCCGCCCGTAGGCCTCGACCCGGCCGGGGCCGTCCGGAACGTCCCGGCGGATCGCCTCCAGGGCCGCGGCGTAGCGCGCCGCGTAGGCCGCCACCAGGGCGGCGCCGAGATCGACCTTGGTGGGGAAGTGGTGGTGGATGCTCGCCTTGCGGATGCCCACCGCCGCCGCGAGGTCGGCGTAGCTGAAGCCGGCGAAGCCGCGGCCCCGCACCAGGGTCTCGGCCTGCATCAGCAACTCGGCGCGGGTATCCCTCATCGCGGCGATCGTCGCTCCAAAACGCGCCCTCATCAACGCACGAAGTCACGCGAACGTGCGGCCGCGGCGGGGACCGGCTCCCGGCGGCCCCTTGACGGGCGATCAATCTACCTACTTAATGGTAGACAATCAAGAACGGACAAGATCGGGAGGTTTCGGCATGACGGCACGCGCCGTCCATCCGCGGAGACAGGCCGCCGGGCCGACGCGGCGGCACGCCCTCTTCGCGGGGCTCTGCCTGTGCTGCCTGCCGACGCTGGGCCGCGCCGCCGAGAGCTTCACGATGGAGGAGGTCGGGCCCGGCCTGTACGTGCGCAAGGGCCTGATCGCGGACGCCACCCCCGACAACGCCGACGCCATCGCCAATATCGGCTTCCTCGTCGGCAGGACCGGCGTGGTGGTGACCGAGTCCGGCGGCAGCCTCGCCGACGGCCAGTGGCTGCGCGCCGAGATCGCCAAGCGCACGGACAAGCCGATCACCCACGTGGTGCTGACCCACGTCCACCCGGACCACGTCTTCGGGGCGGGGGCCTTCTTCCAGGACAAGCCGGTCTTCATCGGCCACGCCAAGCTCACCGAGGCCATGGCGGCCCGGGGCGAGTTCTACCGCAAGCGGCTGATCGACCTGCTCGGCGAGGACCGGACCGGGCCGGTGGTCTACCCGACGATGAGCGTCAAAGACACGGCCGAGATCGACCTCGGCGACCGGCGCCTGACCTTCACGGCGCACGGTCCGGCGCACACCACCTCGGACCTGTCGATGATCGATTCCGGCAGCGGCCTGCTGTTCCCCGCCGACCTGCTGTTCGTGAACCGGATCCCCTCCCTCGACGGCAGCCTCAAGGGCTGGCTCGCCGAGATCGAGCGGCTGAAGGCCATGGGTCCCGCCCGGGCCGTCCCGGGCCACGGCCCCGTCGCGGTCGACCTCGCCCCGGCGCTCGCCGACCTCTCCGGCTACCTGACCGCCCTGCGCGACGGCACCCGGGCGGCGATCGCCAAGGACGTGCCCATCGAGAAGGCCGTGACCAGCGTCGCGGCGGACCAGCGCGACAAGTGGGCCCTGTTCGACACCTACAACGGCCGCAACGTCACCGTGGCCTACCAGGAACTCGAGTGGGAATAGGTTTTCAGGATCCCCATATCCAAGCCAATCGGGAGGCACGCCATGACCCACAGGATCGGACAGACCTTCATCGGACAGACCTTCTCCAGCCTCGCCCTCGGCCTCGTCCTGGCGACGACGGCGCTGTCGGGACCGCTCGCCGGCGCCGCGCGGGCGGCCGGCGCCTCCGACACCGATCAGGAGCGGGCGGCCCGCTGGCAGGAGATCGCCAAGTCGATCTTCGGCGACCGCCAGATCGCCCCGACCGACAGCCTCGTGAAGATCGAGGCGCCCGCCCGAGCGCTCGACGCCGCCCTGGTGCCGATCACCCTGACCATGCCCAAGGACGGGCAGATCAAGGCGGTCTCGCTGATCATCGACGACAACCCGGCGCCCTACGCGGCCAAGTTCGAGTTCGGGCCGGCCGCCGACCCGGCCGAGCTGAAGCTGCGCGTGCGGGTCAACAACTACACCGACATGCACGCCGTGGTGGAGACCACGGACGGCAAGCTCTACGAGGCCAAGCAGTTCGTGAAGGCCTCCGGCGGCTGCTCGGCCCCGATGGGGATGAGCGACGAGGAGGCCATGAAGGGCATGGGCGACATGCGCATGAAGTTCGCCGAGACGGCGGCCGGCAAGCCCGTGGAGGCGACGCTGATGATCCGCCACCCGAACTTCTCCGGCATGCAGATGAACCAGGTGACCCGCGACTACACGCCGGCGCGCTACATCGACAAGCTCACCGTCTCGGCGGGCGACCGGAAGGTCTTCACCATGACGGGCGACATCTCGATCGCCTCGAACCCGGTGATCAACTTCGCGTTCAAGCCGGACGGCAAGCCGATCCAGGTGGCGGCCTCCGACAACCAGGGCGGCCAGTGGCAGCACAGCTTCACCGCGCCGAGCCCGACGAACTGACCATGCGGCGCCTCCTCCTGACCGGCCGGACCGCGGCGGCCTGCGCCGCGCTCCTCTGCCTCGCCGCGGCGCCGGCCGATTCGCCGGTGAACGTGCCCGAGCCGGAGGGGCTCTACGCCGGTCCCCCGAAGGGCTACACGCCGCCGACCCTCAAGGGCGCCGCGGTGGTCGACGCCGACGCCGTCGCCGCCCTGATCGCCGGCCCCGACAAGCCGGTGCTGCTCGACGTGGCGGCGCCGGACCGCAAGCCGTCGAACTTCCCGGAGGGCCGCCTCTGGCTGCCGGTGCATCCGTCGATCCCCGGCGCCGTCTGGATGCCGGAGGCCGGCGCCGAGCCCCTGGCGCCGGCGCGCGAGGCGCTCTTCTACGCCCGCGTCGCGGCGCTGACCGGGGGCGACAAGGCGAAGCCCGTCGTGGTGTTCTGCCACGTCGAGTGCTGGGGCAGCTGGAACGCCGCCAAGCGGCTGGTGCTGAAGGGCTATACCGGCGTGCGCTGGTTCCCCGAGGGCGTCGAGGGGTGGCAGGAGATGCACGAGACCGCGAACCTGACGGTCGATCCGGACTGGAAGGCGGGCGCCGAGCCGCAGGTGGGGCGCTGACCCGCATCGCCGGGCATTGTAAGAGACGCCGCGGAACGAGGCTCGCGAGGCGGGGCGCGCGCTCTCCCGGGCGGGAGAGGGGGCCCGCGCCGCGTCCCGAGTGGCGGGAATGAGGTCTGAATCATGTCGCAGGTCGTGCAGTCCCGACGGCTCCGGGCGGTCGATATCGGCAAGCGCAAGGCCGAGGGGCGCAAGATCATCGCGCTCACCGCCTACCACGCCCACACGGCCGGCATCGTCGATCCCTATTGCGACTTCATCCTCGTGGGCGATTCCCTCGGCATGGTGATGCACGGGATGGAATCGACGATCCCCGTGACCCTGGAGATGATGATCCTCCAGGCCCAGGCGGTGATCCGCGGCACGCAGAAGGCGCTGGTCGTGGTCGACATGCCGTTCGGCTCCTACGAGGCGAGCCGGGAGCAGGCCTTCCTCAGCGCCTCCCGGGTTCTCAAGGAGACCGGCGCCGGCGCGATCAAGATGGAGGGCGGCGCCCATTTCGCCGAGACGGTGGCGTTCCTCGTCCAGCGCGGCGTGCCGGTGATGGGCCATATCGGCCTCACCCCGCAGGCGGTGAACACGATGGGCGGCTTCAAGGTCCAGGGCCGGGCCCCCGACGACGAGCGCCGCCTCCTGGAGGATGCCCGCGCCATCTCGGAGGCCGGCGCCTTCGCGATCGTGCTCGAGGGCATCGTCGAGCCGGTGGCGCGGGCGATCGCGACCTCCCCCCAGGTCACCGCCGCCACGATCGGCATCGGCGCCTCGGCGGTCTGCGACGGCCAGATCCTGGTGCTGGAGGACATGCTCGGCCTGTCCGAGCGCACGCCGAAATTCGTGCGCCAGTTCGGGAGCCTGCGGACCCACATCGAGGACGCCGTGAAAGCCTACGCGGACGAGGTCCGGGCCGGCCGGTTCCCGGCCGACGACCACACCTACGGTTAGGGCAGGGCGGCCCATGACGCGCATGATCGGACCGTGGAGGGCGCCCGCCGCGTGGCCTGTCCGCGCGCTCGCGGCCTGCGCCGCCCTTGCCGGATCGGGGCCGGCCCGCGCGCTGGAGAATCCGGCCTCGGCCTTCTGCGCGACGATGGGCGGGCAGACGATCCTCGCGAAGCTGCCCGATGGCGGCACGATCGGTCTCTGCGCCCTTCCGGGGCGGAAGATCGTCGAGGAATGGACGCTGTACCGGATGCTCCGCGGCGTGAAGCCGGCACCCGGCGCCGACCCGTTCCGCTAGCCCGGCCCGGTTCCCGAACAGTCTTCATCCGTGTCCGTCGGGCCGGCCCGCGCATTCGCGGCACGGCCCGGGGCGGCGCGATTGATTTCGCCGGCCCGACGATGCCACTCTCGAGGTCCGAGCTCTCTCAGGCGGGATCGACGACTCATGCAGCGGGCCCGATCGCGCCGGCGCCTCGTCGGCGCGTGCCTCGCCCTCGGCCTGATCGCGGCCGGGCCCGGAGCCGGATCCGCCGGGACGCTGACGCGGGCGCAGGTCGAGGCGCAGCTGCCGGCGCTGGAGGCGCTGGCGCGGCGGGCCATCGACGCGGGAGCGGTGCCGGGCCTCGCGGTCGCGGTCGTCCTCGGCGACGAGACGCTCCTCCTGAAGGGATACGGCCTCAGGCAGGCCGGGAAGCCCGAGCCGGTCGGCCCCGACACGGTCTTCCAGATCGCCTCCCTGTCCAAGCCCGTCACCGCGACGATCGTGGCCGCCCTGGTCGGCGACGGGGTGGTCGACTGGGATTCGCGCGTCGCGGATCTCGATCCCGCCTTCCAGCTGCACGAGCCCTACCCGACCGCGCAGGTCACGGTGCGCGACTTCCTCAACCATCGCAGCGGCCTGCCGGGGACCGCCGGCGACGATCTGGAGGCGATCGGCTTCGGCCGCGACGCGATCCTGCACCGGCTGCGCCGCGCGCCGCCCGCCTCCAGCTTCCGCGCCGGCTACGCCTACAGCAATTTCGGCTTCACCGAGGGCGCGGTCGCCGCCGCGAAGCCGACCGGCCAGCCCTGGGAGGCGGTGGCCCGGGACCGGCTGTTCCGATCGCTCGGGATGGCCGCCACCGGCACGACCCACGCGGATTTCCTCAGCCGGCCCGACCGCGCGGCGCTCCACGTCCGGGCCGGCGGCGTCTGGACCGCCAAGATCGAGCGGGATCCCGACGCGCAGGCGCCGGCCGGCGGCGTCAGCAGCGATGTCCGCGACCTCTCCCGATGGCTGCGGCTCGTGATCGGCAAGGGCCGTTTCGAGGGCGCGCAGCGCGTCGCGGCCCCGGCCCTGGCGCAGACGCACGTCCCGCTCATGGCCCGCGGCCGCAACCCCGTGACCGGCGGCGCGTCCTTCTACGGCCTCGGCTGGAACGTCGAGTACGGCCGCCACGGCCTCGTCTGGGGCCACGCCGGCGCCTTCAGCGTCGGCGCGCAGACGCTCGTCTCGATCCATCCGGAGGCCGGTCTCGGGATCCTCGTCCTGACCAACGCCTTCCCGTCCGGCGTGCCGGAGGGGCTGGCCGACAGCTTCGCCGACCTCGTCTTCGACGGCCGCGTCGACCGGGACTGGGTGACGGCCTGGGGCGCCGCCTACGAGAACCTGTTCGCGCCCGGCATCGCCGCCGACAAGGCGGCCTACGGCACGCCGCCGGCGTCGCCCGCCGCGCCCCTGGCGCTCTCGGCCTATGCCGGGCGCTACGCCAACGCCTATGTCGGCGAGGCCGTCGTGGTGGAGGCGGACGGCGCCCTGACGCTGACGGTCGGCCCCGCGGGGGCGCGCCGCTACCCCCTCCGGCACTTCGACCGCGACCTCTTCCTCAGCTTCCCGGACGCCGAGGCGCCCGACCGCCCCTCCGCCATCCGCTTCGCCATCGGCAGCGACGGCCGGGCCGCCGCCGTGACGGTGGACGCGCTCGACGCGAGCGGGCTCGGCACCCTGGCGCGGCGAGACTGACCGCCGCCGTCACCCCGCCCGCCGCGACGGCAGCCGCAGGCCCGGGGCCGGGCGCTCCAGCAGCACCTCCCGGCGGAAGCGCACCAGCCGCGCCGGCCGGCCGGCGGCGCCGCTGGTCACGCTCTCGGTCTCCTCCACCAGCCCCTGCTGGGCCACGAGGCGCCGGAAGTTCTGCTTGTGCAGCTGCGTCCCCGACAGGGCCTCCACGGTCTTCTGCAGCTGCAGCAGGGTGAATTCCGGCGGCATCAGCTCGAACACCACCGGGCGGTACTTGATCTTGCCCCGGAGCCGGCCGATCGCGGTCGCGAGCACCCGCCGGTGGTCGAACGCCATGGGGACGCCGGTCGGGTCGTTCGGCAGGGCCGGGCCGGGATTGCCCCGCGCCTCCGGGATCAGCCCGGCCTCGAACAGCAGCTCGTAGCGCTCCAGGACGCGCTCCTCGTTCCACGTGCCGCCGTTCATGCCGAAGGTCAGGCCGAGGCGGTCGAGGCGGCGGGTCCGGGTGGCGCAGTCCGCGGGCTCGGACGCCCATTCGGCGAGCCGCGCCTCAATGGCGTCGAGCTGGCGCGGGCGCCCCTGCCGGAAATCCTCGTAGGGCAGGTAGCGGTACCAGTTCTGCCACGCGGCCTCGGCGAGCCCCGCCGGCCGCTCCTCGCGGACGAGCGCCAGATAAGCCACCGAGAGGGAGTGCACCCCCGACAGGGTCGCCGTGCCGGAGCGGTCGCGGTCGCCGAAGGTGTAGAGCTGCTCCACGTAGCCGAGGCGCTGGTGCGTCTGCCGCTCCACCCAGGCGCGCAGGCCCCGCTCCAGCGTGGCGTGCTCGGGGACGAGGGGGCCGGCCGGCAGGCCGTCGCCGCGGCCGGGCGCCTGGTCGGGGACCCGGATGGTCAGGGCGCGCGGCTCCCCCTTGGTCGCGGCGACGATCACCGCGACGAGGCCTACGGAGGAGCGCTCCGGCGGGGCCTGCCCCCCGCGCGCGTCCGTCTGCGCCGCGGCACCCGTCATCGTTCCTCGACCGTCCGTCCCCCGGGATGCGCCGTAGCGGATCCCACCTATAGGGGGACAGGATCGCCGCGCGTCAACGCCGCCGTATGACGGAGCGGGGGGGCCCGTCGACGCACCGCTGTCCACCCGCCGCTTGCCAACGCCGCGAGCCCTGCCCAAACAGGGGTCCGGGTAGGCCGGCACGGGACCGGCCGAGGCGGACCGAGCGACGACAGCGATGCCAGCGAGCGCGACTTCCCCCGCAGATTCCCCCTCGACCCCGACCGGCAGCCGGGCCGTCGACCTGCGGCTCTACGGGCTCCTCGATGTCGGCGTCTGCGGCGCCGACGGGGCGCGGCTGGCGGAGCTCGGCGCCGAGGCGGTGGCGGGGGGCTGCACCCTGCTCCAGTACCGCGAGAAGGACATCGCCGATGCCCGCGCCGCCCTGGCGCGGATCCGGGCGATCCTGGCGGCGGTGGGCGGCCGCGTCCCGGTCCTCGTCAACGACCGCGTCGACCTCGCCCTCGCGGCCGGAGCCGACGGGGTGCATCTCGGCCAGGGCGACCTCCACCCGGCCGACGCCCGCCGGCTGCTGGGGGAGGGCGCGATCATCGGCCTCACCCTGAAGAAGCCCGCCCAGGCCGACGAATTGTACCGGCTGCCCGTCGACTACGCCTGCATCGGCGGCGTGTTCGCCACCACCAGCAAGGACAATCCCGACCCGCCGGTGGGCCTCGACGGCTTCGCCAGCATCGCCTTCCGCGCCCGCCTCGCCCGCGGGGCCGGCCTGCCGCTCGGCGCCATCGCGGGGATCGGGCTCGACAACGCCGCCGCGGTGGTCGCCGCGGGGGCGGACGGGGTCGCGGTGATCACCGCGCTGTTCGGCGCGGAGTCGGTGCGCCAGCGCGCCCGCGACCTGCGCGCGCGGATCGACGGCGCCCTGGCGGAGCGGGCCGGCGCCCGATGAGCGGCCCCGCGCCCATCGCGGTCACGATCGCGGGCTCGGATTCCGGCGGCGGCGCCGGCATCCAGGCGGACCTCAAGACCTTCTCGGCGCTGGGCGTCTACGGCGCCAGCGTGATCACGGCGCTGACCGCGCAGAACACGACGGGGGTCCAGGGCATCCACGACGTGCCGGCGGAGTTCGTCGCCCGGCAGATCGACAGCGTGTTCTCCGACCTCGCCGTGAGGGCGGTGAAGATCGGCATGCTGTCGCAGACCGCGGTGATCGCGGCGGTCGCCGAGGGCCTCGCCCGGCACGCCGGGTCGATCCCGGTCGTCCTCGACCCGGTGATGGTCGCCACCAGCGGCGACCGGCTGATCACCGACGACGCCGTGGCGACGCTCCGCGAGCGGCTGCTCCCGCGGGCCGACCTGATCACCCCCAACCTGCCGGAGGCGGCGGTGCTCCTCGGCGAGCCCGTCGCCGCGGACGCGGCAGCGATCGTGGCCCAGGCGCGGCGGCTGGTCGCCCTCGGCGCCCGGGCGGTGCTGATCAAGGGCGGCCACGGCGCGGGGCGCGAGAGCATCGACCACCTCGTCACGGCGGACGGCACCCTGCGGACCCTGTCGGCGCCGCGGATCGCGACGCGCAACACACACGGCACCGGCTGCACCCTCTCGGCGGCGGTGGCGGCGGGCCTCGCCCAGGGCCTGGCCCTGCCGGAGGCGGTGGCGGAGGCCAAGGCCTACCTCACGGCCGCCCTCGCGGCGGCGGACAGCCTCGCGGTCGGGACGGGGCACGGGCCAGTCCACCACTTCCAGGCCGTCTGGACTTAGAGGCCGATCCGGCCGCCGCTTTCCGGTGCGCACGCCGCCGCGCACGCCGCCCGCCGCCTTGCAACCGGGCGTCGATTGCGTTTGAAGAAGCGTACGATCGTTCGGATAATGGAACGGTGCAGGCGGATCGGGGACGATGCAGGATCAGGCGGAACGGCCCGACCGGGCGCGCGGGCGCGACCTGCTGACCGGCGCGCAGGTGCTCTCCGGCCAGCTCGGCAAGACCATCCAGCGGCTGCGCAAGGCCTACAACCTGTCGCTCTCGGAACTCGCCGAGCAGTCCGGCGTGGCCAAGTCGATCATCAGCCAGATCGAGCGCAACGAGACCAACCCGACGCTGGCGACGATCTGGCGCCTGTCCCAGGCCCTCGACGTGTCGATCGAGCGGGTGTTGGCGGCCGGCGACGAGGAGCCGTTCATCGAGAAGACCTCCCGGGCCGACACGCCGATCCTCGTCTCCGAGGACGGGAAGGTGCGGCTGGCGATCATCGGCTGGCTCAAGACGATCGAGTGGCTGCAATGGTACGAGGTCACGGCCGACCCGGGCGGCGTCCTCGACTCGGACCCGCACCAGCGCGGCTCGGTGGAGTCGCTCTCGGTCACCGAGGGGGCGTTCGAGGTCGAGATCGGCGGCGTCGTGCAGCGGGCGCGGGCCGGCGAGACCCTGCGCTACCGCTGCGACCGGCCCCACCTCGTGCGCTGCACGGACGGTCCGGCCCGGGCCACCATGGTGGTGATCATGAAGGCCGCCGTGATGGAGTGAGGCGGCCCGGTCGGCCCTCCGGCCCACCCTCGGCGCCCCGCGCGAGGGCGCGCACGCGGTAGTCGCGGGGGCTCAGGCCGTAGCGCTCCTTGAAGCGGCGGGAGAAGTGGGACTGGCTGAGGAAGCCGCAGCCATATGCCAAGGTCCCCAGCGGCATGTGGAGGCAGCCCGGATCGGCCAAGCGCTTGGCGGCCGCCTCGAGCCTGCGGTGCCAGATCCAGTCGGAGATGTGCCGGTCCTGCGCGCGGAACAGCGCCTGCAGCCGGCGCAGGGACACGCCGGCCGCGGCCGCGAGCCGGGGCGGGTCCAGGGTCGGATCGTGGAGATGGGCCTCGAGATAGGCCCGGGCGCGCTGCACCACGACGCTGTCCTGGACGGGCCGCTGCGCCTCCCGCGCGAGCCGCTCCGCGAGGCTGGCGACGATGAGGTCGAGCCCCGTGGAGACCATGCTCTCGGCCACCTGGGGCGTCAGCCGGTCGCCCAGGCTGAGCAGGTTGCCCAGGAACGACCGGGTCAGGGTCGCGGTCGGCAGATCGCCGCCGACAGTCACGCCGGCGAACAGGCGCGCGGAGCCCAGAGCCCCCTCCAGCCGCTCCCGCGGGATCCCGATGGCCAGCACCTCGCTGTAGCCGCTGTGCTCGATCGTCCAGGGTGTATTCGTATCCCGGATCGAGAAGTCGCCGACCCGATCCGTGCTCGACCGATCGTACTGATCCGCGCGGACCTGTCCCGAGAGCACGATGCTCATGAACAGGTGGTCGGTCTTGTGGTTTTCATGGCGAAGCGTGCGCGGCGTCGTGGCCGCCCGCAGGTTGCGCAGCGCGAATTTCGTGAAGACCAGACCGCCGATACTGGCCCCCTCGATCGTCGCGTGAAAGGGCTCGTCATTGAGACAAGTCTGCGCCATCGGAACCAGGCGATCTTCGCAGACATATCGCCAAAGGCGAAACCTGTCCTTCTCCAATACACCTTCAGTTGAGAACAGAGTCTGCATCGCGGCAGCCGTATGACCGCGATTGCTGCGAACCGCAACCGCGCCCCGTCCACGCACGCCGCCGCGGGACACGGATCGATCGGCGGAAATCCCGCGCGCCCACGATGGACCGTCGGGCCCGTCCCATCACCCGTGGCGCCTGTCGGGCCGTGGAGCGGATCCGCACGGCTGGCATTCGGAGGACGTTCCGTCGCGAGCGCCCCGCCCCGGCGGGGGCGTCGGCGCGGCCCGGCCGCGGGGCCGTCAGCGCCCGCTGTTCACCCAGCGCACCACGTCGGCCAGCACGATGCTCAGCGCCTGATCGAGGGCGCGGGCGCCGCTGCCGGCATCGATCTTGGACACCGGCACGCGGGCCGTGAAGATCCGCGCCGCCGCAACCCTGCCGGTGCCGTCGGCCACGAGCTTCAGCGACAGGTCGACCACCGCCTCGCCGGTCCCGGACTGCACGTCGAAGGCGCGGATCTCGCTGATCAGCTGGTAGTCGGCCACGACCTTGTCGCCGGGCCGGCTCACCGAGCGGAGCCGCCCGGAATTCTCCAGGCTCTGGATGAGCCGCGTCTGGATCAGGCGCGGCAGCCGGTCGGCCCACTGGCCGCCGCCCAGGAACGACAGGGCGCCGCCGTTCTCGCGAACGATGATCCGGTCGGCCTCGAAGGGCTGGATGCTCACCGGCTCCGAGACCGCGATCGAGCGGCCGGCCGCGATCGGCCGCCCCGCGGCCGGCAGCGCCGCGAGGTCGAAGGTGAGGGGCGCCGCGCCGCCGCAGCCGCCCAGGAGGGCGGCGAGCAGCGCGGCGGCGGCGATGTGGGACGAGCGGACCATACGCATGACCTGAAGGACCCCGCCGGCGAACGGCGGAGCTGTATAAGCTATGCGGTTAAAACTAATCCGCTGCGGCATCCGTGCCGTGCGCCGGGACACATCCGCCCGGCGACGCGGCATTTCACCGGCCACCGTTGTATTCAGGCAACGAAGGCTTGCCGCCGAAGATCACCTGGCTCGGGTCGCGCTCCAGGCTGCGCACCGTGCGGTTGAGGGTGCTCAGCGTCCGCTGCCCGTCGCCCGACAGGGCCTCGACCTCCCGGCGGCCGGTGCCGCTCAGCCGGCCGAAATTGGCCGAGATGCTGGCGGTGCGCTTGTCGAGGTTCTCCGACATGGTCCGGAACGCCTTGCCGGCGTCGCGCACCGAGATCGCCGCCGCGCGGATCTCCGTGAAGGTGCTGGAGCCCTCCTGGCCGGAGGCCGAGCCCAGGAAGCTCTGGGCGCCGTTCAGCACCGCGTCGATCTTGTCGGCCGAGGCGCTGAGCTTGCCGGCGAGCAGCCGGGCGTCGTGCAGGCCGGCCTCGATGTCGGGGCTGGCCTTGGACAGGGCGGCCGAGAAGCGGTCGGCGTTGTCGATCACCCGGCCGAGCTTGGCCCCGTCCACGGCCTTGACCAGCGCCGAGATGTTCGGGCCGGCATCGGCCAGCGTCTTCGAGAAGGTCTCGACGTTGGTCAGCGACCGGTTGATCGCCCCCTCGTTGGCGGAGACCAGCCGGTCGAGGCGGGCCAGCATGTCGTCGGCCCGCTGCGCCACCTGGCGCGCCAGCGCCATCATGTCCTGCATGTCGGAGGAATCGGCGAAGATCGTCGGCGGCTCGCCGTTGGCCATCGGGGTCAGCACCGGCGCGTCGGCGTTGCCGCCCGACAGGGAGATCACCGAGACGCCGGTGAGCATCGCCGAGTCGAGGCGGGCGCGGGTGTCGGCCCGGAGCGGGGTCGCGGGATCGACCTTGATCGTGGCGAGCACCCGGCGGGGATCCTGCGGGGCGAGGCGGATGTCGGTGACCTCGCCGACCTTGATGCCGTTGAAATTCACGCTCGAGCCGCGCGACAAGCCCCCGACCGAGCCGGAGAAGACGATGCGGACGAGCTGGCTGACCTGCCGCGAGGAGCCGCCGGAGAGCCACAGCACGGTGCCGAAGCCCGCCAGGATGACGGCGATCGTGAAGGCCCCGATCAGGGCGTAGTTCGCGCGGGTTTCCATGCGCTCAACCTGCGGTTCTGGCCGGCGGAGATCCGGCCGGGCCTGGAGCCCCGGCTCCCGGAGGGGAGCAGGGCGGGATCTGGGTGGGACGGCGGCGATCGGGCATCGGGTCAGGCACGGGATCAGGCATGGGCCGAGGCGCCCCCCGTCGCGATGGTCCGGGCGCGCTTGCCGTGGAAGTAGGAGCGCAGCCAGGGATGGTCGCTCGCCAGCATCTCGTCGATCGTGCCGGCGGCGATGATCTGGCCGTCGCCGAGCGCCGCGATGCGGTCGCAGGCGGTGTAGAGGCTGTCGAGGTCGTGGGTGACCATGAACACGGTCAGCCCCAGCGTCTCCTTGAGGGTCGAGACGAGGTCGTCGAACTCGCCCGCGCCGATCGGGTCGAGGCCCGAGGTCGGCTCGTCGAGGAACAGGATCTCGGGATCGAGCGCCAGGGAGCGGGCGAGCGCCGCGCGCTTAATCATGCCGCCCGACAATTCCGAGGGCAGCTTGTCGGCGGCGTCGGGCTTCAGGCCGACCATCTCGATCTTGAGCCGGGCGAACTCGTCGAGCAGGCGCTCGGACAGGTTCAGGTGCTCGCGCATCGGCACCTGGATGTTCTGCTTGACGGTGAGCGCCGAGAACAGGGCGCCCTGCTGGAACAGCACGCCCCAGCGCTGCTCCATCCGGCGCCGCTCCGCGTAGGTGAGTTCGTCGACGTCGCGGCCGAACACCTCGATCGTCCCGGCCCGCTTCGGGTTGAGGCCGAGGATCGTCCGGGTGAGCACCGACTTGCCCTGGCCCGAGGGCCCGACGAAGCCCAGGATCTCGCCGGCGCGGATGTCGAGGCTCAGGCCCTTCAGGATGTTGCGGTCGCGGAAGCCGACCACGAGGTCGCGCACGCGGATGATCGGGGCGGGGCCATTCGGCGAGGCGGTCATCGGGGCATTCATCGCGGCGGCCTCAGAAATCGATCGCGGCGAAGAACACCGCGAACAGGCCGTCGAGGACGATGACCATGAAGATGGACTTCACCACCGACGCGGTGACGTGACGGCCGAGCGATTCCGCGGAGCCCTCGACCGCGAAGCCCTCGATCGTGGCGATCACCCCGATCGTCAGCGCCATGAACGGCGCCTTGATCAGGCCGACCATGACGTGGTGGACGCCCACCGCCGCCTGGAGCCGGACTAGGAACTGGTCGAGGGTCAGGCCGCCGTAGAGCATCGCGGTGAGGCCGCCGCCGGCGAGCGCCGCGAGGTCGCCGATCAGCGTCAGCATCGGCAGGCCGATCATCAGCGCGAGCACCCGGGGCACGATCAGGATCTCGACGGGGTCGAGGCCCATGACCCGAAGCGCGTCGACCTCCTCGCGCATGCGCATGGAGCCGATCTCGGCGGTGATCGCCGAGCCGGAGCGGCCGGCGACCATGATCGAGGTGAGCAGCACGCCCATCTCGCGCAGGATCAGGAGGCCGATCAGGTTGACCACGAAGGTCTGGGCGCCGAAGCGCTGGAGCTGGAAGATGCCCTGCTGGGCGACGATGCCGCCCACGAGGAACGAGATCAGCACGATGATCGGCGTGCCGTTGAGCGCCACCTGCTGGATCTGGTTGATCAGGGCGTTGCCGCGGAACGTGCCGGGTCGCAGGGCGACGCGCCCGCAGGCGGCGATCAGCTCGCCCAGGAACGCGAGGGCGGTGACGAACTCGCGGCCGCCCTGCACGGTCCGGCGCCCGGTGGAGTCGAGCAGGCCGACGACCGGGCCGTGCCGCCGCGGCGGCGGCGCGTCCGGCTCGCGCAGCCGGACCTCGCCCAGCAGGGTGCGGTGCTCCGGGCGGGCGCCGAGATAGGTGAGGGCGCTGCCCGCTTGCTCGATCTCGGCGCGGGTCCGCTCCAGGACCCAGGCGCCGAGCGTGTCGAGGCGCTCGATCCCCGACAGGTCGACCGCCACCGGCCCGGCGCGGCCGGCCGCCGCGATGCGCGCGGCCGCGGCCTCGACGGTCGGGGCCTGGTCGGCGGTCCAGCGGCCGTCGAGCGCCAGGCGGCCGTCGGCCGACCGGTCCCGCAGCGCGGCGCCGGCCAAGGCGCCGGGAACAGTGCCCTCGCTCAGCAACACCCATACTCCTCGATCGAGGCACCACCCTGCCCGGCGGTTATGACGACATTACGGTTGACGATCCGTCTCCAACCTCACCCCCCGCGCGCGGCGGGACGCCAGGGCGAGGCCCAGGCCGGCGGCGGCGAGCGGCGCCATCAGCAGGAAGGCGAGGGGGCCGCCGGACCGGTAGGCGACGCCGCTCCCCAGGGTCGCGACCACCGAGATCCCGGCATTGACCGCGCTGAGCGTGCCCTGCGCCCGGCCCCGCGCGCCGTCGGGGGCGTAGGCTGAAACGGCCGCCATGGCGCCGAGCTGGGTCGCCCCGAAGGTCAGGCCGTGGAGGCACTGGAGCGGCACCAGCGCCGCGAGGTGGTCGCCGAGGAGGTACATGCCGATCGCCCGCAGGATCGCCGCGACGGCCCCGGCACCGAGGAGCCGCACCGGGCCGCGCCAGGCGGCGGGCAGGGCGGGGAGGCCGGCGAACAGGGCGATCTCGGCCAGGACGCCGATCGCCCAGAGCGCGCCGACCCAGGTCGGCGGGATGCCCTGGCCGGTCCAGTAGATGCTGCCGAACCCGTAGATCGCCCCGTGGCTCGCCTGGATCGCGGCCGCCGCGCCGATGCAAAGCCAGAGCCGCCGCGGCAGCCGCGTCCGGCCGTCGCCCGCCGCCGACGGCGGCAGGGCCGCCACCGCGCGGCTGCGCCACGCCACCAGACCCGCGCCAAGGGCGAGGCCGGTCAGGAGCAGCGGCACGGCGAGCCGGCCGCCGAGCGCCGTCAGCAGCAGCCCGCCCGCGAGGTTCGCCAGCAGGAACGCGATGGAGCCCGCCATCCGGATCCGCGCGTAGGTCAGGCGGGCGTCTTGGCGCACGGCCGCGAGCGTCAGGTAGTCGATGCAGGGCACGAGCGGCGCGCCGGCGACCGCGTTGAGCACGATCAGCCCGGCCAGCAGCGGCCACCCGATCCCGGCCGCGGCGGGCATCAGCGCGTAGGACAGGCTCAGGGCGAGGCTGCCGAGCAGGATCAGCCGCCGGGGCCCGAGGCCGCGGTCGAGGAGGCTCATCAGCGGCGCCGTGGCGGCGATCCGCGTGGCGATCGGCAGGGCGAGGAGGAGACCGATCACCCGGGCATCGAGCCCCAGGGCGTCGAGCCACAGGGGCATGAACGGCATCGCGATGCCGATCTCGGTGAACACCACGGCGTAGAGCAGCGACAGGCGCGCCGGGCCGGACGGGCGGGGCAAGGCGGGTCTCGACGAGCGGGGTGAGCAGGGAGGTGGGACCGGGAAGGCGTCCGTAAGCGCCCGTTAAAGGCCCTCTGTCAAATTCGCCGCGATTGGCGCGCATCGGGGCCGCCGCCGCGCCCGCATTCAGCGTCCAGAGAGGCCCATGTTCGGTTCCGTCAACCCGAGCGCGCACGCTTCGGCCGAGTACGAGGCGATCGAGGCGACGATCAGCGCCAGCGAGCGCGGCCGCTGGTTCCTCGCCGAGTACGCCCGGCGCAACCGGGGCGCCGAGACCGAGGTGCTGCTCGGGGCGATCGCGCGGCTGGAGCGGAGCGTCACCGCCGACCGCGGGCAGGAGGCCTTCGGGCACCTGCGCGGCAATCTCCTCGACATGGCCGACGCGATCAGCCGGACCAAGGGCGAGATCGCGGCGCTCAACACCCCGAACGGCGACGAGACCCGGCTGACGCAGGCGTCCCTCGCCCTCGACGCCATCGTGCGCGAGACCGAGCAGGCCACCTCCGACATCCTCAGCGCCGCCGAGTCGATCCAGGAGGCAGCCTGGACCCTGCGCGAGCACGGGGCCGAAGCGCAGGCCTGCGACGCCCTCGACCGCCACGCGACCGCGATCTACACGGCCTGCTCCTTCCAGGACCTGACCGCGCAGCGCACTGCCCGGATCGTCTACACCCTGCGCTACCTGGAGGACCGGGTCTCCGCGATGATCGCCATCTGGGGCGAGGACGCGGTGCGGGTGCCGCCCCACCGGGGCGCGCGGCCGGCCGGCGAGCCGGCCGATCTGAACCAGAGCGACATCGACCGCTACATCGCCATGGACGTGCCGGCCGTCACGGTGGCGGCCCTCGTGGCCCGCCCCGGCAGCCCGGCGCTGCACGAGGATCTGGTGTTCCTGCCGGTCCAGGCGGAGGCCCGGGCGCCGGAGGCCGAGCGGGAGACAGAGGTCGCGGCCGAAGCGCCGGCCGCGCCGGAGCCGGTGGCGGAGGCCGAGCCGGACGCCGTGTCCGAGCCGGCGGGAGTGGCCGCGCTGGCATTCGCCCCGGAGCCGGACCTCGCCGCGCCGGGGGACGGGTCGGAGGCCGCACCCGCGGGCGACTTAGAGGCCGGCTTGGAGGCCGGCTTGGAAGCCGATCTGGAAGCGGACTGGGCGGTCGATCTCGAGACCGCCCCGGAGCCGGAGCCGGCTCCGGAGGTCGCCTCCCTTCCCGTCGCCGATCCGTCCGCCGCGGACGCGCCGGAGCCCGCCACCGCGATCGAGGAGGCGTTCGAGGCGGACGTCGAGGAGGACGTCGCGCGGGACATCGCGCGGGACGTGGCCGACCTCACCTGGGGCGAGACCGTCGCGGCGGCGCCCGAGCCGGCGATGCCGCCGGAGGAGCCGGCCCTGAGCTTCGCCGAGATCGACGCGCTGACGCCGGAGCAGCGGCTCGCGCTCTTCGCCTGACGGGTCCGGCCCGGCGCCGGCGCTCCGGCGCGGTTCGACAGGCGCGCGCCGGCGCGGACCCTGCTATCAGGAGCGCCCCCGGCACCCCCGAGCAAGCGCATCCGTGGCCCTGCACCTGATCAAGCTCTGCGTCGGCCCCGCCACCATCGCCGACCTCGAGGCCCGGCAGGCCCGCTTCCGCGCGGAGGCGCTCCGGGACGGACGGCAAGCGGCGCCGTTCCACGTCACCCGCACCCTGCCCAAGCGCCACCGGGAGATCACCGGTCAGGGCTCGATCTACTGGGTGATCCGCGGGACGCTGTCCTGCCGGCAGGCGATCACCGCGATCGAGCCGCTCACCGGGGAGGACGGCATCCCGCGCTGCCGGCTGGTCTTCGATCCCCGGCTCGTCCCGGTGGCGCCCCGGCCCTACCGGCCGTTCCAGGGGTGGCGCTACCTGACGGCCAGCGACGCGCCGGCCGATCTCGGGGCCGAGGCCTCGGGGGACCTCGCCGAGATGCCCGAGGCCCTGCGGCGCGAGCTGGTCGGCCTCGGCCTGCTGTGAGGGCGGGGCGGGTCTCGTCGTCCCCGGTACGACCCGCCGGCGCCGCGAGCGGCCCCGGCGGGATCGGTCCTACGCCCCGTCGAAGCGCCCGCTGGCATGGGCCAGCATGGTGTAGACCTTGCCGGTCTCCGAGGTCAGGTAGGCGTCGGTGCGCTTGGCGTCGCTGTCGTTCTTGACCACGTCGCCGAGCAGGCGCTCGAACTCGCTGACGTAGCGGTCGACGCTGCGGCGGAACTCCGCGTCGGTCCTGTAGCGGCGCTGGATCTCCGCGAAGGTGGCCCGGCCCTGCGGCGTGTAGATCCGCGGGTCGAACAGGTTCGGCTCGCCCCGGCGGTACCGCTCCCACAGGTCGACCGCGGTCCGGTGCTCGATCATCTTGGCGATGTCGGTCGAGATCGTGTCGAGGGCGATCCGCCCGGTCTCGGCGGCCGCCACCGCGGGGCGGCGGGCCGCCGGCGCGGGCGCCGGGGCGGCGGCCGGCGCGTCGGCCGCCGGCTCCTCGTCGTCGTCCAGCGAGGCGCGGGTCAGCAGGTCGGACAGCCAGCCGCGCTTGTCGCCGGCCTGCGCCGGGCGGGCGGTCGCGGACGGGCGCGGCGCCTCGATCTTGGCCGTGGCGGGCCGCGGCGTCGCCGCGGGCGCCGGCAGGGCCGGAGCCGCGGGGGCCGCCGTCGGCATCGCCGGTGCAACCGGGGCCGCGGCGGGCGCCGCCGCCGCGACGGCGCGGCCGCCGCTCTCCGCGACCCGACGCTGGGGCTGCGCCTGCGGCTGGGCGACGTCGACCGCGCGGCCGGAGCGGGAGACCAGGGACGACAGCTCGTTGAGGGCCTTGATCTGGTCCGCCACCACCCGGCGCATCTCGCCGGTGGCGTCCTGCGTCTCGCGCGGCAGCTCGAGGACGCCCTTGGCGAGCTCGGCGCGGGTCGCGTCGAGTTCGCCGCGGATCGAGCCCGCCATCTCGCGCAGGGCCGAGAAGGAGTCGCCGAAGCTGGCCTGGGCCTCCTGGAAGCCGCTGCGCATCTCGCGGGCCGCCTCCTCGATGACCTGCCGGACGCCCTGGGCGGCCTTCTCGCCCTCGGCGCTGGCGCTGTCCTTCAGGTCGGCGAAGGCGCTCGTCACCGAGGCCCCGGCGCCCTGGGCCGACTGGGCCAGGGACTCGCCGACGCTGCGGGCGCGCTCCTCGGCGGCGCGCAGGGTCTGCTCGATGGTCTGGGCCAGGGCGGTGCCGTTCTGCTCCAGGGCGGCGGCCCGGGCCTCGAACGCGGCCAGCGCCTCGGTCAGCTTGGTCTCGCGGCCCGACAGGGCCGAGTCGAGGCGCTCCTCGATGGCCGCCAGGGAGGCCGCGGCCCGGTCGAGGGCCGCCACGTGCGCGGCGGTCTGCTCGCCGAGGGAGCGGCCGCGGCCGTCGAGGGTCTCGGCGAGGCGCGAGGCCTCGCTGAGCGCCCCGTCGGCGGCGCCGCGCAGGGCCTCGACCTGGGCCGAGACGCCGGCGCTGGCCCGGCCGGTCTCGGCGGCGATGCGCTCCAGCGCCCCCTGGACCTGCTCGATCCGGCCGGCGAGACCCTGCTCGATCGCGCCGAGATTGGTGTCGGCGCCGGCCACGAGGTCGGTCAGCGCCGTGTTGGCGGCCTCGATCCGCTGCAGCAGCGCGCCGAGCTCGCGGCCCATCCGGTCGTTGGTCTCGAACAGCTCCGAGAGGGTGCGGCCCGCGCCGTCCTCGACGGCGGCGCGCAGCAGCTCGGCCGAGGCCCGCGACTGCACGGCCAGCTCCTCGGTCCGCTCCCGCAGGCTCTCGGCGAGCGGCATTCCGGTCTCGGCGAGCGTCCGCTCGATCGCCTCGGCCCGGTCCGACAGGGCCCGCGACAGGTCCATCATCGGCCCGTCGATGGCGCCGCGCAGGCGCTCGACATGGCCCTCCAGGCTGTCGCCGACGGCGCGGCCGCTGCCCTCGACGCTGGCGAGCAGCGCGCCGCCGCGCTCCTCGATGGCGCGCACCAGGGTCTCGGCGCTCTCGGCGAGGCGGCGGGACAGAGCCTCGCCGCGGGCGTCGACCAGGGCACCGAGCGCCGTGGCGCGGCGCTCGAACCCGGCCCCGAGGGCCTCGGTGCGGGCGTCGATCAGGCCGGCGAGCGCGGCCTCGCGGCGGCTGAGCGTCTCGGCCAGGGCCGCGTTGTGGGCCTCGACCTGCTCGGCATGGGCGCGGGCCCGCTCGTCGAGGGCGGCGACCAGGGACGCCGTGCGCTCGTCCATGAGGCCCGCGAAGGCCTCGTGGCGGTCGTCGAAGGCGGTGGCCAGGGTGTCGGCGCGCTGCGCCACCAGGGTCGCGAACAGCCGCATGCGGCTGTCGATGCGCTGCGTGAAAGCGTCGGCGCGGGCGTCGACGCCGCGGGCCAGGGCCTCGCTCTGCGCCTCGACGGCCTGCGCCAGGGCCGCGGTGCGGCCCTCGACCACGCCGTCCAGCTCCCGCAGCCGGGCGTCGAAGGTCTCGACCAGGGCGCCGGTGCGGCCCTCGACGGCGCCGTCCAAGGCGCGCAGGCGGGCGTCGAAGGTCTCGACCAGGGCGCCGGTCCGGCCCTCGACGGCACCGTCGAGGGCGCGCAGGCGGGCGTCGAACACCTCCACCAGGGCGCCGGTCCGGCCCTCGGCGGCCGCCACCAGGGCTTGGCCGCGGTCCTCCAGCAGGCCCTCGATCGCGGCGCGCGCCTGCTCGAAGGTCGCCCGCAGGGTCTCGACGCGCGCGTCGACCCGCTCGGACACGTCGCGGCCGGTGCCCTCGACCAGGGCGCCGAGGCGGTTCTGCACCCGGTCGAACAGGGTCTGCAGCTCGCCCGTCCGCTCCTTGAGGGTCTCGGCGAGGCGGTTCTCGCGCTCCTCGAGCAGGCCGGCGATCGCCGGGTTCACGCCCTCGATCGTGGTCTGGAGCGCCTGGGTGCGGTGCTCGATGGTGCCGGCGATCTGGCGGCCGCGGGTGTCCACGAGGCGGTCGATCTCGCCCTGCGCCCGCTCGAACAGGCCCTGGAGGTCGGACAGGCGGGTGTCCAGCAGGTCCGCCATCTGGGCGGGCGCCGCGTCGAGGGTCGTGCGCAGGCCCTCGGTCCGGGCCGCGATGGCGTCGGCGACCTCCTGGCCGCGCCCGTCCACGAGGTCGCGCAGGCCGGCCTGGGCCTCCTCGAACAGGGTGTGGAGGCGCTGCGTGCGGGCGTCGAGGGTGGCGGCGAGCTGGCGCTCGCGGGTCTCCACCAGCGCCGAGACGGCGGCGGGCGCCTCCTCCAGCACCGCGCGGAGGGACTGAATGCGGGCGTCGACCGCGGCGGCGAAGCGGCCGCCGCCGCCCTCGACCACGCCGTCGAGGGCCGACTGGGCCTCCTCGAACAGGGTGCGCAGGGCCTGGGCTCGGGCGGTGAGGGTGTCGGCGAGGCGGGTGCCGCGGCCGTCGACCAGGCTCTCGAGGTGGCCCAGCCGCTCGTCGAACAGGCTGCCGAGCTGGCGGGTGCGGTCGTCCAGGGCGCCGGTGGCGGAGCCGAACGCGCCCTCCAGGGCGGCGACCATCGCCTGCCCGCGGCCGTCCAGCGCCTCGTGGATCGGGCCCATCCGGCCGTCCAGGGTGGCGGCCAGGGTGCCGGCATGGTCGTCCAGCAGGACGCGGATCTGGTTGGTGCGGTCGTCCAGCAGGGTGTGGACCGAGCGGACGCCCTCGTCGAGGAGGCCGCTGATGTCGGCCGTGCGGCTCGACAGGGTGTGGCCCAGGCGGCCCTCGCCGGCATCGAGCATCCGCTCGGCGTCCGCGATGGTCTGCTGGAGTTTGGCGAGCACGCTCTCGCCGCGCTGGTCGATGAGCTCGGCCAGCGAGGTGCCGCCGCGGTCGAGCAGGCGGGCGAGCTCGGTGATCCGGCCGCCGATCGCCCCGAACACGGCGCGGCCCTTCTCGTCGAGCTCGCCCGACATGGCGGCGATGCGCTCGTCGATCAGGCGGCCGATGAGGTCGGCGCGCTCCGCGAAGGCCGCGTGCACGGCCTCGGTGCGGGCCGCCAGCGCCGCGTCGGCGTTCTCGGTGCGCTCGTCCACCAGGCGGATCATCGAATCCGCGCGGTTCGCCAGCGCGGCCTCGAGGCCGCGGGTGGCCTCCTCGATGGTGCCGGTGAGGGCGCGGACGCGCTCGGCCATGGCGCCGTCGAGGCCGCCGGTCCGGTCGGCGATCATCGCCACGAGGTCGCGGGTCCGGCCGGCCAGCTCCTCGTCCACCGCCCGGGTGCGCGCCTCGATCAGGCGGATCGCCTCGAAGGCCTGGACGCCGAAGCTCTCGTCCACGAGGCGGGCGCGCTGGTCCAGGGTCTCGGCGATCGCCTGCAGGCGGCCGATGACGCCGGTGTCGAAATGGCCGGCGCTCTCCTCGATCCGCCGGGCGATCTCGCCCGTGTGGCGGGCGATGTCCTGGCCGAGCCCGGAGGTGCGGCCCTCCAGCATCTCCATCAGGCCGCGATGGCCCTCGGCCATGACGCGGGCCATCTCGTCGGTCCGGGCGCGCAGCGCGTCGTCCACGGCGTTCGCGCGGCTGCCGAGATGGTCGTCGATCTGGCCGACCAGCGCCGCCACGGCGGCCGCGATGGCGGCGGCCCGCTCGGCCGAGCGCGTCTCCAGGCCGCCGAGATGGGTCTCGATCAGGCTGCCGGCCTCGCGGGCCCGGGTGGCGATCGTCTCGGCGACGGCCTCGCCCTTGCCGGTGAGGAGCCGGTCCATCTCCTCCAGCCGGGCGCCGACGGTCTCGCCCAGCGCGGCGGTGTCGCGGTTGATCCGGTCGGCCAGGATGTCGCCGCGGGCGATGGTCTCCTGCAGGGCGGCGAGGCGGTTGCCCAGCGTCTCGTCGATCGCCCGGACCCGGCCGTCGGCGGTCTCGGCGAAGCTCGCGCCGGTCTGGCTGAGGGTGTCGGCGATGCGGGCGCCCTGGCTCGCCACGGCGAGCACGATGTCGCGGCCGGTGCCGCTGATCCGGGCCTGGGTCTCGTCGGCGTGGCCGGCGAGCAGCTCGGCGACGCTCCGGCCGTGCTCGCCGAAGGCCGCCTCCATCTCGCCGATCCGGGCGGCGAGGTCGGCCGAGATCGCGCGGGCGGCCTCGGCGAGGCTGCCGGTGGCGTCGCCGGTCCGGGCGGCGAGCTCGCGGTTGAGATCGTCCAGGGCGGCGCGGACCGCCGCGACGGCGTCCGTGCCGCGGGCGCCGAGCTCGGTGCCGGCCCGGTCGGCGGCGTCGCGGAACCGGGCGGTGAGGATCGCGGTCTCGGCCTCGACCGCGCCGGTGACCTCGCCGGAGGCGTTGCGCAGGGTGTCCAGGGCCGCGGCGAGCCGGGCGGCGGCGTCCCGCGTCTGCGTCTCGGCGGCCTGGCTCGCCTGATCGGCGGCGGCCCGCAGTGCGGCGGCCGCCTCCTCGGTCCGCGCCGACAGGGCGGCGGCGGAATCCGCGACCCGGCGCTCGAACACCCGCACGGCCTCGAGGGTCCGGGCCTCGACCGCGCCGGTGGCGTCCTCGGCCGTGCCGCGCAGGGCATCGGTGGCCGCCTCGGCCCCGCGCCGGAGCGCCGCGACCGCCTCGGCGGTGCGGCCGTCGATCTCGCCCGACAGGCCCTCGACGGTGCCCCGCAGCGACTGGACCGCGGAGGAGGCCCCCGTCTCGAAGCCCCGGCCCAGGGCCGCGAAGGCGGCCTCGAGGTTGGCCGCGACCGTCTCGGTCCGGTGCGCGATGCTGCCGCCGGCCTGCTCGGCCGCCGCCGCGACCCGGTGCTCCAGGTCCGCGGCCCGGACCGTCACGGTCTCGTCGAGGCGCGCCGCGATGCCGTCCATCCGCTCGGCGAGGGCGCCGCCGCGCTCCGACAGGGCCTCGGCGATCCGCTCGGCGGTGCCGACGAGGTCGTCGCGCACGGCGCCCGCGCGGGCCGCCAGGGTCTCGCCGGCGCCGCTGGCGGCGAGCGCCAGGGCGGCCTGGGCGTCGCGCCCGCGGCCCTCGATCGTCTCGGCGACCGACAGGCCGGCGCTCTCGATCTCGGCGCGCAGCGCGAGGCCGCGGCCGGCGATGTCCTGGGTCAGGGCCGAACCGGTCTCGGCGAAGCGGGCGGTGATCTCGGCGCCCATGGCGCCGAAGCGCTCGGTCAGCTCCGAGCCGCGCGACAGGAAGGCGGATTCGAGCCCCGTCACGGAGCGCTCGAAGGTCTCGCGCACCGTGCCGGCCTGGCGCTCCAGCGCGTCGCTCACGCGGCTGCCAGTCTCCTCCAGGGTCCGGGTGAGGGCACCGGCATTCTCCGACAGGCGCTCGGCCAGGGCGGTCCCGGCGGCCTGGAAGGCGCCGGTCGCCGTGCCGGCGCGGTCCTCGAAGGTGCGGGTCAGGGTCTCGCCGACCTCCTGGAAGCTGCCGCGCACCTCCTGGCTGGTGGCCGCCAGCGTGTCGATCAGGTCGCTGCCGCGGGCGGTCATCAGGTTGACCACCCGGTCGCCGGCCTCGCCCAGGGAGGCGGTGATCGCGGCGCCGCGGGTCTCCAGCGCGCCGGTCACGCGCTCGCCCGCGCCGGTCACCGCGGAGACGATCCGGTCGGAGGCGCCCTCCAGGTCCTGGCTCAGGCTCTGGTGCGACCCGGTGATGGCGCTGCGCACCCGCTCGGCGTTGGTGACGATCGCCTCGCGCTGGGCCACCAGCTCGTCCACGAGGGAGCGGATCCGGATCTCGTTGTCGGAATAGGCCCGCTCCAGGGTGGCGATCTCGCCGCGCACCAGGGTCTCCAGCTCGCCGGCCCGGGCGAGCGCCCGCTCGACGCCGTCGCCCACCGCCGCCACCTCGCGGCGCACGGTCTGCGACATGGTCAGGACCGCGTCGGTGGAGAAGCTCTCGGGCTCGGCCAGGCGCACCGCGACCTCGCCGACCGCGCGGGCGACGAGGCGCATCTCCTGGGCGCGCACCGCCAGCATGGCGGCGATCACGAACAGCACCACCGGGCCGAACAGGGCCGCGGCGCCGACGCTCGCCTGGAGGGCCGAGAGGCCCGACAGGACGGCGCGCAGGTCGCCGTCGGACTTCGACCACGCGATCAGCACCAGGGCGCCGATCCAGACCGCGCCGGCCGCGAGGGCGAGCAGGTAGGGCTTGGGCGAGGAGCGCACCCGCAGGGTCTGCTGCAGGATGCCGATGTTGCGCCGGTCGTCGTTGGCCACGAGCGAGCGGTCGGGGGGCAGGAGGCCGCCCTCGCGGCGGGGGCGGTCCAGGCCCGGCGGCGGCAGGTCGGAGGCGAGCGGCGGGTCGAGGTCGAGGCGCGGCGGCATGGTCCGGCCGGCGTCGAGACCGCCGTCGCGCAGCGGGTCGGCGTCACCGACATCGGGCAGGCGCGGCTCGGCGCGGCCGTCGGTGCCGTTCGGCGTCAGGGCGTCGAGGTTCAGCGCCTGCTCGATCGCAGAGAGCGCGGCCTCGGCCGGGTCCTTCAGCTTCTTCTCGGTCGCCATACAACGCCTCGTTACACGGGTTCACCGGCGCCTGGAGAGGCTTGAGCCGGAGACGCAACGCCCCGTTTACCATTACAAGACTAAACTCGGGCAGCGACTGCCGATACCCGAGCCCTCGACCGGCCCCAGAAAAGGTTAACCGAATGGTTACCGGGCCCGTCGCTCGCCGCCTCCACCATCCTGCCGCAGGGGAGGGGTCCGGCGCGATCCCCACCCGGCGAATCAGGGGGTGAATTGTGTGGATCAGATCCGCAATCCCCGACGAATCCGGATGCCGGGAGCCCGAACATGCAGGCCATCGACCCCGCGGAACTCGAGGCCCAGACCGGCGGCGACGCCGACCTGGCCCGTGAGGTCCTGGAGCTGTTCGCCGGCCAGTGCCGCTCGATCCTGCCGCGCCTCGCCGACCCGGCCCTGCCGCGGGCGCAGCGCGCCGACCTCGCCCACACCCTGAAGGGCTCGGCCGCGGGCGTCGGGGCGATCCACGTGCGGGCGCTCGCGGACGCCGCGGAGACGCGCCTGCGCGCCGGCGCCGGGGCGGTGCCGGTCGACGACCTCGCGGCCGCGGTCGCGCGGGCGCTGGCGGAGATCGCGGAGGCGCGCGCCTGACGGTGTCGCCCAATGCGGCGATCGATCCGGGACCGGTGTCTAATGCCGCGCTTGCATTCCGCGTTTCCAGCCGCCAAGCAGGCACGCCGCCCGTCGGACAGATTGCGCTCGACGCGAGCCCGGAGCCCCCAGCATGCCCAAGATCACCTACGTCGACCACGCCGGGACGGAACGGACCGTCGAAGGCAGCGTCGGCGCGACCGTGATGGAGACGGCTATGCGCAACAACGTCCCGGGCATCGACGCGGAGTGCGGGGGCGCCTGCGCCTGCGCCACCTGCCACGTCTACGTGGCCGACGCCTGGATCGACACGGTCGGCAAGGCGCAGGACATGGAGCAGGACATGCTGGATTTCGCCAGCGACGTCCGCGAGAATTCCCGCCTCTCCTGCCAGATCAAGATCACGTCGGCGATGGACGGCCTCGTGGTGACGACGCCGTCCCAGCAGGGCTGAGACGGAAACCGTCTCGGTCGCGCGATCCCCGCCCGTCCTCGCGAGCGCAGCGAAGCGACCCAGGGTGGCACGACATCCATGTATGCGGCGCTGCTGGATCGCTTCGCTGCGCTCGCGAGGACGGCATCACCTCCGGTCGCGTCGCGCTGTGAGGCCGTCATCGCACCAGGGCCCGCGCCGCCGCGTCGAGCCCCTCCAGGGTGAGGGGGAACATCCGGCCGGCGACCAGCCGCTGCATCATGCCGATCGACTGCGTGTAGCCCCAGTGCGTCTCGGGCACCGGGTTCAGCCACGCCGCCTTCGGGAAATGGTCGAGGAGCCGCTGCATCCAGGTGGCGCCCGCCTCCTCGTTCCAGTGCTCCACGGAGCCGCCGGGCGTCGCGATCTCGTAGGGGCTCATCGAGGCGTCGCCCACGAAGACGAGCCGGTAGTCGCTGCCGTAGGTGCGGATCACGTCGAGGAGCGGCGTCTTGGCCTCGTGGCGCCGCCGGTTCTCGGTCCAGACCGCCTCGTAGGGGCAGTTGTGGAAGTAGTAGTGCGCGAGGTGCTTGAACTCCGAGCGCGCCGCCGAGAACAGCGCCTCCGCCTGCTCGATGTGCCAGTCCATCGAGCCGCCGACGTCCAGGAACAGCAGCACCTTCACGGCGTTGCGCCGCTCCGGCCGCAGCTTCACGTCGATGTAGCCCTGGCGGGCGCTCGCGCGGATCGTGCCGTCGAGGTCGAGCTCCTCCGCCGCGCCGGTCCGGGCGAAGCGGCGCAGGCGCCGCAGCGCCAGGCGCATGTTGCGCGCGCCGATCTCCCGGTCGTCGTCGAGGTCCTTGAACTCGCGCTTGTCCCAGACCTTCACCGCCCGGAAGTTGCGGTTCCCGTCCTGGCCGATGCGGATGCCCTCGGGATTGTAGCCGTAGGCGCCGAAGGGCGAGGTGCCGCCGGTCCCGATCCATTTCGAGCCGCCCTGGTGGCGCCCCTTCTGCTCGGCGAGGCGCTGCTTCAGGGTCTCGAACAGCTTGTCCCAGCCGAGCGCCTTCAGCTCCGCCCTCTCGGCCTCGGTCAGGTACTTCTCGGCGAGCTTCCTGAGCCATTCCTCCGGGATCGCGGCGGGCTCGACCGCCTCGCCCAGGGTCTCCAGCCCCTTGAACACCGTGCCGAACACCCGGTCGAACCGGTCGAGATGCGCCTCGTCCTTCACCAGCGCGGTGCGCGACAGGAAGTAGAACGCCTCGACGTCATGCTCCGCGAGGCCCCGGTCCAGGGCGCCGAGCAGGGTCAGGTACTCCTTCAGGGAGACGGGGACCTTGGCGTCCCGGAGGGCCGTGAAGAACTGCAGCAGCATGCCGGGAGAACGCGCCAGCCGGGCGTCCGGGTCAAGCCCGCGCGAATCGGTCGGCGCGCCGCCGAGCGTGGCAGGACTTTTCCGAAGGACTTCCGAGTCTTCGCCGATGGTCGACAAGATTCAGCCCCGTCGGCAGCGCCGATTCCGGCGCCCAAACGAGTCTCTCCGACCCGATGGGACTCATAACCTGGGCATAAGTCGTCGAATCTGTTGATATGTGACCGGACAAGCCTCGCCCAGTCACTCAATCGGTCATGGGAATCGCTCAACTCGGGACATCGAGTGTGTGCGGACGCGGCAGCGCGGCCGACACGGAGCTAGCGAGGAGACCTGCGATGGCGGTCATCCTGCGGAATCTGACGGAATTCAAGCGGTTTCTCGGGAAGCCGGGGGCGACGATTCAGCTGGTGCGCAACACCTTCATGGACCGTCAGCCGGAGGCGACCCGGGACGCCTACCGCGACAAGGGCATGTACGCCCCGCGGGCGGTGCAGGCCCTGTCGCGCAAGGCCGCGGTCTTCACCCTGCGGGGCTATCCCTGGACGGTCTGGCTCTACTGGGACAAGGGCGCCCGCGGCTGGCGCTTCTCCGGCGACACCGTGACGGTGCCCCTGGTCACCGGCCTCGGGCCGGCGGACGAGCTGGTCTACCGGTGCAGCTTCGCCGACGGGTTCGAGCCGGCGCCGCGCAGCCGCGCGGCGCGGCGGGCCAAGCACGAGGACGCGCACCCGGTCCTGATCTGAGCGGGGCCCCCGGGACCTCCGCTCGGATCTCCCGCCTCAGGCCGCCCCCTCAGGCCTCCTGGCCGGCCGCCTCCTGGCGCTCGGGCTCCCGCTTGACCGGGGCCTTGCCCAGCGCCTTCCCGACGGTCCGGCGGGCCCGGAAGATCGGCTTCGACTCGCCCTCGCGCTTCTTCAGCAGGGCGCGGTACTCGTCCCGCCGCTCGTGGATCGACGCGATCACCAGCCCCATCGGCACGCCGACATCGACCAGAACGGCCTCCGACAGCTGCAGCGAGGCCTCGATCGTCTCCGGCACCGCGTCGTCGACGCCGAGCTCGTAGAGCGAGGAGGCGTGGCGGGCGTCGCGGGCCCGGGCCACGATGGTCAGGTCCGGCCGCTCGGCGCGGGCCGCCGCCACCGCCGCCTCGACGGCGCGGGGATTGTCGAGGGTGACGACCAGCGCCCGGGCCGTGGCGATGTCGCAGCGGCGCAGCATCTCGGTGTTGCCGCTGTCGCCGAAATAGACCGGCGCCCCGGCGCGGCGCTGCTCGGCCACCCGCGCCGCGTCGGAATCGAGGGCGATGTACGGGATCTTGTGCCGCTCCAGCATCTCGCCGACCTGCCGGCCGACGCGGCCGAACCCCGCGACGATCACCCGGTTCCCCACGCGCTCCGGCACCGGCTCCGCCTTGGCGGTGGCCTGGGCGCTGGCGGTCGCCCGCAGCTTGAGCCGGCGGCCGACGGCGGCGAGCGCCGGGATCATGATCATCGTGACCGTGGTCACCACGAGGGCCGCCGCGCCGACCTCCTCCGGCACCAGGCCGGTGGCCATGGCGCCGCCGATCAGCACGTAGGCGAACTCGCCGCCCGGGCCGAGGAGGAGCGCCGTCTCCAGCGCCACCGGCCGGGGGATCTTCAGCACGGGGGCCGCCATCATCACCACGGCGGCCTTGATCAGGACCAGCGCCAGCGACAGGCCGATGATCGCCCCCGGCGTCGCCATCAGCTGCGCCGGGTCGAGGTTCATGCCCACCGAGACGAAGAACACGCCGAGCAGCAGGCCCTTGAACGGGTCGATCGTCGCCTCGATGGCCCGGCGGTACTCGGTCTCGGCCAGCAGCAGGCCGGCCACGAAGGCGCCGAGCGTCATCGACAGGCCGCTCGCCGCCGCGGTCAGCGCCGTGCCGACGATGACCAGCAGGCAGGCGGCCATGAACAGCTCGGTGGAGCGCGTGCGCGCCACGAGCTGGAACAGCGGGCGCAGGGCGAGGCGGCCCGCCACCACGATCAGGGCCAGCGCGATCGCCGCCTGACCCAGCGCCAGGGCGAGGGCCCAGCCCTTGTCGCCGCCGTCGTCGCGGCCGAGCACCGCGATCGCGAACAGGGCCGGGGCCACCGCCAGGTCCTGGAACAGCAGCACCGCGAAGCTCGTGCGCCCGGTCGGCGCGTTCAGCCGCTTCTGCTCGGCGAGGACCGGCAGGACCACCGCGGTCGACGACAGCGCGAGGCCGATGCCGACGATCACCGCGCCGGTGAGCGGCACGTTGAGCCCGTAGAGGATCGCGCCGAGGATCAGCGCGGAGCAGCCCACTTGCAGGGAGCCGAGGCCGAAGACCAGCCGGCGCAGCACCCGCAGGCGCTCCCACGACAGCTCGATCCCGATCATGAACATCAGGAAGATCACGCCGAACTCGGCGAGGTGCGAGATCTCGGCCCGGTTGCCGATGGTGAAGAGGTGCACGGAGGGATAGGTGTCGGCCAGCCGGCCGAGGCCGAAGGGGCCGAGCAGGGCCCCGGCGCCGATGAAGCCGAGCACCGGCGAGATCCGCAGGCGGTGGAACAGCGGCACCACGATGCCCGCTGTGACGAGAAACAGGATCGCTTCCTTGTAGGAGCCGGCGTGGACCTCTGGCATCGGCGGCGGATCGAACCTCGTCTCTCGGGGGTGGGGAGCGCCGCTCACGGCCGCGCGATCATGGGTCGGCGGCGCCCTCGGAGCAACCGGATTCGGCCCGCGACCGGTCCCGCGGACGTGCGTTCCGACACAAGCCGGATACAGGCGCGGGTGAGACATTTCGGTCACCGGCACGCGGGATGCGGACGGCATCCAAAGGAGGCATGCGGTGAAGGCGTGCAACGCGGCCCAAAATCGGCACAATGCGCGCATACACGCCTGAGTTAACCGGGGGTTAAGCTCGGCCGGGCTCGGCCCGGAACTGGACCGGATGGATGCGACGAGGCCGATGATCTCCATCAAATCGATATTTGCCGGTCCGGCAGCGCCCCCCAGCCGCGACCTCGAGCGCGAGAAGCGCGAGTGGAAGCTCGAGTCGGACCGCTGGCGGCACCAGCGCCACGTCGAGAAGGGCTACCGCATCAAGTGGGGCTACGTGGCGATCGCGTACCTCGTCGAGTTCATGGTGATCGGCGCCTCGCTCTGGGGCGCGTGGCTGTTCGCGGGCGTCTACAGCGACGGCGACTGGCACGCCTTCTACTTCATGCTGCTGGCGCCGCTGGTCTACGCCGCGGTCGAGCTGTGCCGCGTGCCGCTCGGCATCCTGGCCCGGACCCAGCGCTCCTACTTCGTGCGCGGCCTCGCCGTGCTGGGCATCATCTTCGCGGCGGGCGTGACCACCAAGTCGGTGTCGCAGCTCGGCGAGATGATGTTCCATCCCCGCCTGATGGAGGCGGCCCGGACCAAGACCGCCCTGAAGGACACCCAGGCCGACCGCGCCACGATCGGCGACCGGATCAAGGCGGCCGACGAGCGCGTGGCGCAGTACACGGCCGAGCTCGACCAGATCGAGAAGCGCTCCGCCGACAACGCCCAGCAGCTCGCCGGCCTCCCGGCCCAGCGCTGCGAGCGGGTCTTCGGCACCAACAGCAAGGGCCGGAAGTACCAGAACCTGAAATGCGTGGCCGATCCCCGCGTCGCCGCCCTGTCGCAGGGCGTCGCCAAGGCGTCCGCCGACCGCGCCGGGATGATCAAGGACCTGGAGGAGGCCCGCAAGGCGCGCGCCGCCCTCGATCCGGGCGCCGCCGACCGGCGCGTGGCCGATGCCGAGCAGGGCTACCGCAACGCGGTCAACCGCTCGCAGCTCCACTCCTTCACCGCCATGGTCTACGGCGTCGACCCGATCGACGTGACCGAGAGCCAGGTCCACGCCTTCCTGCGGATCTTCGTGTTCCTGCCCGCGGTCTGCGCCGCCTTCGCGTCGACGATCCTGGCGCTCTGCGCGGTCTCGACCCGCCGGACCTTCATGGACGAGGACGATCTCGGCGCCGCCGTGAACCCGGAGGCGGCCCCCTACATGCTCGACGCGATCGCCGACGCCCTGCGCTCGCACCCCGAGCCGATCCTGCCGCGCGCCGCCAACGCGTCGGGCGCGGTGATCCCGATGAACCGGCCGGCCCAGGGCCAGCAGGCGCTGCCGAACCAGACCCATCCGGGCCCGACCCTCCCTGCCGCTGGAGCCGGCGCATGAACTACGTCGCGAGCGGGACCCCCGAGAACATCGCCCTCGCCCAGCAGGTGAATTCCCGCCTGCGGGCGGATTCGAGCTACGTCGCGGCCCGGGCCTTCCTGTTCCGGGCGCTGGGCTTCGGCGCCTTCGCGTGCCTCGCGGGCATCGGCGTCGGCGCGGCGGCCTACGGCTGGGCGACCCTGAACCAGTTCGACACCGCCGCCGAGAAGATCGCCGCCGCCATGCAGGCGGCGCTCTCGGACGTGACCCTGAAGACCAAGGGCGAGGTCACGCTCACCGACAACACCCTCAAGCTCGAGGGCCTGCCCAAGGCGCCGGCGACGCCGACGCCCACCAAGGCGCAGCTCGGCAACGACGCCGCCCCGGCCTCCAAGGCCGCGGTGAACACGACCTTCACGGTGTTCAAGCAGGTGCCCTACCTCGACGGGCAGATCGTGACCGGCTGGAACTTCAAGGACAGCGCCGAGCAGCCCTACCAGCAGTACTGCTACTTCTCCCGCCGCTCCAACGAGGCGAAGGGCCAGGTCGAGATCAAGATCGACCTCGCCATGGACGGCAAGACCCTGCCGCAGCCGCAGAAGTCGGACGTCAACCTCGAGATCCTCGCCCGGAACTGCGTCTGGCACGAGAAGGGCTGAGATCGCTCGCGGCGCCACCGTCCTTGCGAGCGAAGCGAAGCAATCCAGGGTAGCGCCACGCCTTCGGACGTCCCGCTGCTCTGGGTCACTTCGCTTCGCTCGTGATGACGGCGTGGACCATCGGGCGGGCGCATCAGCCGGCACCGACTGGGACGGCCGGACGGGGACGGCGCTTGCGGCCCGGCGGCGCGGCGCGCTACCCCTTGGCCCGAGCCCCTCTCTCCGAGACCGCGATGCGCTTTTCCGGAACCGAGACCTACGTCGCGACCCCCGACCTCACCGCGGCGGTCAACGCCGCCGTGGTCCTGGAGCGGCCGCTCCTCGTGAAGGGCGAGCCCGGGACCGGCAAGACCGTGCTGGCCGAGGAGATCGCCAAGGGCTTGGGCGCGCCGCTGATCGTCTGGAACATCAAGTCGACCACCAAGGCGCAGCAGGGGCTCTACGAGTACGACGCGGTCTCGCGCCTGCGCGACTCCCAGCTCGGCGACCCTCGGGTCTCGGACATCTCCAACTACATCCGGCGCGGCAAGCTCTGGGAGGCGTTCACCGCGCCCGAGCGCCCGGTCCTGCTCATCGACGAGATCGACAAGGCCGATATCGAGTTCCCCAACGACCTGCTGACCGAACTCGACCGGATGGAGTTCCACGTCTACGAGACCGGCGAGACCGTGAAGGCCGTGCGCCGGCCGATCGTGATCATCACGTCGAACAATGAGAAGGAGCTGCCGGACGCGTTCCTGCGCCGCTGCTTCTTCCACTACATCAAGTTCCCCGACGCCGAGACGCTGCAGCGCATCGTCGACGTCCACTATCCGGGCATCAAGCACCGCCTCGTCGAGGAGGCCCTGCGGACCTTCCTGGCGATGCGCGAGGTCCCGGGCCTCAAGAAGAAGCCCTCGACCTCGGAGCTGCTCGACTGGCTGAAGCTCCTCGTCTCCGAGGACATCGCCCCCGAGACCCTGCGCGAGCAGGACGGCCGCAAGCTGATCCCGCCGCTGCACGGGGCGCTGCTGAAGAACGAGCAGGATGTCAGCCTGTTCGAGAAGCTGGCCTTCATGATGCGCCGGGACCAGCGCGGCGGCTGAGGCCGGACGGACGACCCGAGGATTCCCGCGAGAGGAGCCCGGGGCAGGGACAGGAGCGTGCGGCATGGGCGAGATCGCGATCGTCGGCGGCGGCGTGATGGGGCACGGCATCGCCCTGGTGCTGGCGCTCGCCGGCCACGGCGTGCGGATCACCGACACGCGGCCCGAGACCCGGGCGCGGATCCCCGGCCTGATGGAATCCGCCCTCGCGACCCTGCGGGAGGCCGGCGCCGCCCCGGAGGGCTGGGATGCCGCGCGGCTGGCCCGGGCCGTCCGGGTCGAGGCGGCGCTCGACGCGGCGGTCTCGGGCGCGGGCCTCGTGATCGAGGCGATCACCGAGAACCCGGAGGCCAAGCGCGCGCTCTTCTCCGAGCTCGACCGGCTCTGCGCGGCCGACGCGGTCCTGGCCAGCAACACCAGCTACCTCGACGTCTTCCCGCTGATCCCGGAGCGCCGGCAGGCGCGGGCGCTGATCCTGCACTGGTACACGCCGCCCTACATCGTCGACCTCGTCGACGTGGTGCCGGGGCCCGGCACGGACCCGGCGGTCGTCGCCGCCATGGCCGAGTTCGTGCGCGGCCTGGGCCAGGTCCCGATCGTGCTGAAGCGGTTCATCCCCGGCTACATTGCCAACCGCATCCAGCAGGCGATCAGCGCCGAGGTGTTCCGGCTCCTCGACGAGGACGTCGCCGCGCCGAAGGACATCGACGACGCGATCGTCCACGGGCTCGCCCTGCGCATCCCGATCCTCGGCCACCTCGCCAAGGCCGACTTCACCGGGCTGGAGCTGACGCAGCGGGCGCTGGCCAACGGCAGCTACGCGCCGCCGCCCCCGCGCACCCGCTCCGAGACCCTCGATGCCCTGTGCGTCGCCGGCCGGACCGGGGTGATGGCCGGCAAGGGCTACTTCGACTGGGGCGGGCGGCCGCCGGAAGAGCTGTTCCGCGAGCGCGACCGCAAGCTCCTGGCGCTCAAGGCGGCGATGGCCGGGATCGGCCGGATGGAGGGATCATGATCGGAGCGGACCTGTCCGGGCGGCGCGTCCTCGTCACCGGAGCCTCGTCGGGGATCGGGCTCGCGACCGTCGCGATCTTCGCCCGCAACGGCGCCACCGTGGCGCTGAACCACCTGCCGGACGATCCCCGCGGCCCCGAAGAGGCCGCCCGGCTCGCCGGAGCCGGATTCTCGGTGATCGCGCTGCCCGGCGACGTGTCGCGGGCGGGCGAGGCCGAGGCGATGGTTGCGGCCGGCATCGACCGGCTCGGTGGCCTCGACGTGCTCGTCAACAATGCCGGCACGTCGGGCACGACCACGCCCATCGCCTTCGAGGATCTCGACGCGATGACCGAGGATTTCTGGGCCACGATCCTGGCGACCAACCTGCTCGGGCCGTTCCGCTGCGCGAAGGCCGCGGCCGCGACCCTCAAGGCGAGCCGCGGCGCCATCGTCAACACCGCGTCGGTGGCCGGCCTCGGGCGGCGCGGCTCGTCGGTCGCCTACTCGGCGAGCAAGGCCGGACTGATCAACCTGACCCGCAGCCTCGCCCGGGCGCTGGCGCCGGACGTGCGCGTCAACGCGGTGGCGCCCGGCCTCGTCGCCACGCCCTGGACCGAGCCCTGGTCGGAGGAGCGCAAGGCCTCGACCGTGGGGCGCACCATGCTCGGCCGCATGGCCCGCCCGGAGGACATCGCCGAGACGATCTTCTTCCTGGGCGCGGGCGCGGCCTACATCACGGGCGAGACCATCACGGTCGACGGCGGAGCGATCTGACGCGCGGGGAGCACACACATGGCGAGCACCACCGTCATCACCTGCGCCCTCACGGGCTCCTTCGACACGCCGCGGAAGAACCCGGCCGTGCCGGTGAGCCCGGAGGCGATCGCCCGGTCGGCCCTCGAGGCCGCCGCCGCCGGGGCCGCGGTGGTCCACATCCACGTCCGCGACCCCGAGACGGCCGCGCCGAGCATGGAGCTCGCCCATTACCGCGAGGTGGTGGAGCGGATCCGCGAGAAGAACGACGCCGTGATCCTCAACCTGACCACGGGGGCGGGCGGCCGGTTCGTGCCGGGCGACCCCGACCCGTCGGTCGCCGGCCCGGGCACGACCTTCGTGGGACCGGAGGCCCGCACCCGGCATGTCGGCGCGCTGCGGCCGGAGATCTGCACCCTCGACATCGCCACGATGAATTTCGGCGAGCACCTGTTCCTCAACACCCCCGGCCACCTGCGGGCGATGGCGGGCCACATCCGCGACGCGGGCGTGAAGCCCGAGATCGAGGTGTTCGACCTCGGCCAGATCGAGCTGGCCCGGCACCTGATCGCCGAGGGGCATCTGGCGCGCCCGCCGCTGTTCCAGATCTGCCTCGGCATCCCCTGGGGGGCGCCCGCGACGCCGGAAGCCCTCGTGGCGATGCGCGCCCGACTGCCGGAGGACGCGGTCTGGTCGGCCTTCGGCATCGGCCGGGAGGAGTTCCCGATCCTCGCGGTCGCCGCCGGCATGGGCGGCAACGTCCGCGTCGGGCTGGAGGACAACCTGTACCTGTCCCGGGGCACGCTCGCGCCGAGCAACGCCGCCCTGGTGGAGAAGGCCGTGAGCCTGCTGGCCCACATCGACCGGGAGCCGGCCACGCCCGATCAGGCGCGGGCGATTTTTGGATTGACGTCGCGGGGCGGTTGAGAGGCCGATCGCCGCCGCTCCCCGTCATCGCGCGCGCAGCGAAGTGACCCAGGGCAGCGCGACCTCGGCGAGCGTGGTGCTGCTGGATTGCTTCGCTCCGCTCGCAAAGACGGCGGTGCCGTCTCGGGCGGGGAGGGCTGCCCCTGACGGATCGCCGGCATCCTCACGCGCACCCGTTTCAGCCGCGGACCGCCACGGATACTCTGCCTTCGGAAACAGCCCGAGCGGCGATCAACGCCGCCGGGTGGACACGACAGGGAGAGAGACATGACGCTCCGCCACCGCGCCGCGGCGCTGCTCGGGAGCTTGTGCGCGCTCGGCGCCGGCGCGGCGCTCGCGGCCGACCTCGTGCCGGTGAAGATCGGCGTGCTGAACGACCGCTCCGGCGTCTACTTCGACTCCACCGGCGAGGGCTCGGTGGTGGCCGCCCGCATGGCGGTCGAGGACTTCAAGCCGGAGGAACACGGGCTGAAGGTCGAGGTCGTCGCCGCCGACCACCAGAACAAGCCCGATGTCGGCGCCTCGATCACCCGGCAATGGTACGACCGCGACGGCGTCGACGCGGTGTTCGACGTGCCGACCTCCTCGGTGGCGCTCGCCATCGCGCAGATCACCAAGGAGAAGAACAAGGCGTTCATCAACTCGGGCGGCGGCACCGCCGACCTCACCGGCCCGGCCTGCACGCCCAACACCGTGCACTGGACCTACGACACCGCGGCGCTGGCCAACGGCACCGGCAAGGCCATCCTCAAGCGCGGCGGCAAGTCCTGGTACTTCATCACCGCCGACTACGCCTTCGGCCTCGCTCTGGAGCGCGACACCAAGGCGGTGGTGGAGAAGAACGGCGGCAAGGTCGTCGGCGGCGTGCGCACGCCGTTCCCGAACCCGGACTTCTCCTCGTTCCTGCTCCAGGCCCAGGCCTCGGGCGCGCAGGTGATCGGGCTCGCCGATGCCGGGCTCGACGCCGCCAACGCCATCAAGCAGGCGCACGAGTTCGGCATCCGCCAGGGCGGCCAGACGCTCGCCGCTCTGCTGATCGCCATCACCGACATCCACTCGCTGGGCCTGGACGTGGCGCAGGGCCTCGCCTTCACCGCCTCGTTCTACTGGGACCTCAACGACGGCACCCGGGCCTTCGCGGAGCGGTTCGAGAAGCGCATGCCCGGCAAGAAGCCGACCTCGTACCAGGCGGGCGTCTACGCCAGCACGCTGCACTACCTGAAGGCGGTGGCGGCCCTGCACTCGGCCAAGGACGGCGCCGCCGTGGTCGCCAAGATGAAGGAGATGCCGACCGACGACCCGCTGTTCGGCAAGGGCACGATCCGGCCGGACGGGCGCAAGATCCACCCGATGTACCTGTTCGAGGCCAAGGCGCCCTCCGAGTCGAAGGGCGCGTGGGATCTCTACAAGGTGCTGGAGACGATCCCGGCCGAGCAGGCCTTCCGCCCGATGAGCGAGGGCGGCTGCCCGATGGTGGCCGGCATGACGGCGAAGTAGGCCTCGGGTCGCTCCTTTCCGCACCGCCGTCCTTGCGAGCGGAGCGAAGCGAACCAGACGGCGCGACGCCCGCCGTCGTCGCGCTGCCCTGGGTCACGTCGCTGCGCTCGTGATGACGGTGAGGGAGACCGCAACCGAAGCGTCCGGACGGGAACCGTTCACGCCGCCCCGATCCGATCCAGCGCCGCCATCGCCTCATCCGGGAGCGCGAGCGTGGCCGCCGCGAGGTTCTCGCGGAGGTGGCCGAGGGACGACGTCCCCGGGATCAGCAGGATGTTGGGCGACCGGCGCAGCAGCCACGCCAGCGCCACCTGCATGGGCGTCGCGCCCAGCCCGGCCGCCACCGCCGACAGGGTGTCCGACTGCAGCGGGCTGAACCCGCCCAGGGGGAAGAACGGCACGTAGGCGATCCCGGCCGCCGCCAGATCGTCGACGAAGGCGTCGTCGCCCCGATGGGCGAGATTGTACTGGTTCTGCACGCAGACGATGTCGGTGATCCGCCGCCCGTCCGCGACCTGCCGGGGCGTCGCGTTGCTCAGGCCGATCCGGCGGATCAGCCCCTGGCGTTGGAGATCCGCCAGCACCGTCAGTGGCGCCTCGATCGAGCCTTCCGCGGGGCCGTGGACGTCGAACATCAGGCGCAGGTTGACCACGTCGAGGGCGTCGACGCCGAGGTTGCGCAGGTTGTCGTGGACCGCCCGGGTGAGGTCCTCAGCCGAGAAGGCCGGGTTCCACGAGGCGTCGGCCCCGCGCTCGGCGCCGACCTTGGTGACGATCACGAGCCCGTCCGGGTAGGGGTGCAGCGCCTCGCGGATGATCTGGTTGGTGACGTGCGGCCCGTAGAAGTCGCTCGTGTCGACGTGGTCGACCCCCGCCGACACGGCCGCGCGCAGCACCGCGACCGCGGCGGCGCGGTCCTTCGGCGGTCCGAACACGCCGGGCCCGGCGAGCTGCATGGCCCCGTAGCCGAGCCGCTTCACTTTCCGGCCGCCGAGGGGGAAGGTCCCGGCCTGCGCGATGTCGGCGGTGATGGCGGTCATGACGGATCTCCTGTTGGCGCTCCGGATGTAGACGCCACGCTTTGCGCCGATAAGTCGTGACAATCGGCACGGGTCGTGCGGATTCTCGAACGATGACCCAGGATATCACGGACCTCGCCGCCTTCGTGACCGTGGCGCGGGCCGGCGGCTTCCGCGAGGGCGCCCGCGCCGGCGGCGGGAGCGCGTCGAGCCTCAGCGAGGCGGTGCGCCGGCTGGAGGCGGGCCTGGGGGTGCGCCTTCTGAACCGCACCACCCGCAGCGTCGCGCCGACCGAGGCGGGGGCCCGCCTGCTGGAGCGGCTCGGGCCGGCCCTCGCCGAGGTGGAATCCGCCCTCGACGTGGTGAACGGGTTCCGCGACCGTCCCGCGGGCACGCTCCGGCTCAACGTGCCGCTGAGCGCTGCCCGGCTGGTGCTGCCAGCCCTCGTGCCGCCGTTCCTGGCGGCCTACCCGGAGATCCGCCTGGAAGTGATGGTCGAGGACGGGTTCGTGGACGTGCTGGCGGCGGGCTGCGACGCCGGCATCCGCTACGACGAGCGGCTGGAGCAGGACATGATCGCCGTGCCGATCGGCCCGCGGCGGCAGCGCTTCGCCACCGCGGCGGCGCCCGCCTATCTCGAGAAGCGCGGCCGGCCGGAGCACCCGCGGGATCTCCTGGGCCATGCCTGCCTGCTCGGGCGCTTCCCCAGCGGCGCCCTGACGGCGCCCTGGGAGTTCGAGCGCGACGGCGACATCGTCCGGGTGGACCCGTCCGGCCCGCTGATCGTGCGGGTCGCCGCCAGCGACCTCGCGGTGGAGGCCGCGATCGCCGGCACCGGGATCGTCCACCTGTTCGAGGACTGGCTGCGGCCGCATCTCGACAGCGGGGCCCTGGAGCCGGTGCTGGAGCCCTGGTGGCAGGTCTTCTCCGGCCCGTTCCTCTACTATCCCGGCCGGCGGCACCTGCCGGCGCCGCTGCGCGCCTTCGTGGACTTCGTCGGCGCGCAGGCGTCGCGCGCTAGAACCGGAGGGTGAAGCGGCCCGTCACGGCCTGGTCCTGGGCGCGGGCTCCGGTCTGGCCCGTGTAGGCCACGCCCAGGCTCGCGTCCGGCGCCACCGCCAGGTCCAGGCCCACCTGCGCCACCAGCGCGTCCCGGGCGATCGGCACGCCCGCGCTCAGGAAGGCGGGGCCGCCCGCCCCGAAGGCCAGCAGAGCCGTCGGCACGACGTCGCCGAACGCGCGCCGGTAGCCGACGAGACCCCGCAGCGTCACCGGCAGGCCGAGACCCAGGTCCAGGCGCGCCTGCGCCCGCACGCCCACCGTCGCCGCGCCGAGGTCGTAGTCCCGCGCGAAGCTCGCCAGCGCCGCCGCGCCCCCGGCCTCCGCGAAGGCGCCGCGCCGGATGCCGACATAGGCCCCGCCCGCGAACGGCTCGACGAAGCGCGCCGCCGGCGTGCCCAGCGCGATCCTCCAGCCGATCTCGCCGAAGCCCTGCACCGTGGAGCCGCCGCCGTAGCCGCTCAGCGTGTCGGACAGGCCGTACTGCACCGCGCGGCGGGTGCGCGCGTCCGTGTCGGCGTAGAGCGCGCCGAGCCGCAGCGACAGCGGGCCGAGCTCGTAGCCGCCGTACAGGCCGCCGAACCCGCTCCTGAGCGTCGCGCTCTCCGCCCGGCTCGCGCCGCCCGCCCGGCCGGCGCTGTCGAGGAAGGCCTCCGTGTAGCCACCGACCGCGCCGAAGCGCAGCCCGCTGGGGAGCCGCACGTCCGCGCCGGCCGCGAAGCCGGCGATCTGCCGGGCGAGGTCGAACGCGTTGCCGCCGCCATCGGCCGTGCCGAGGGCGCCGAAGCCCTGGCCCCAGAGCCCAAACACCTGCGGGTCGAGGGTGCGCACCGGCACGGTCGCCACCACCGGGGCCCAGCCGGGTCGGTCGGCCGCGTCGGCGGCCGGCAGGGCGCCGGCGTCGAGCCCGGCACCGGGATCGCCCCAGCGCAGGCGGTCGAGCACCGCCTCGCGCACGAAGAAGGCGGTCTCGTAGGCGGTGGACACGGTGCCGGCGTGGATGTCGCCGGCCAGCGCCCGGAAGCCGCTGCCGGCCTCGTTGGCCGTGAAGGCGACCGCCGCGTCGTAGAGCCGGCCGGCGCCGATCGCCTGGATCGCGTTGGCGGCGGCCGCGCCGTTGCGCGAGGTAGCGCTGGCGGCGAAGGGCACGTCGTTGCGGGTGAGCGTCAGGTCGACCGCGTCGGTCCGGTAGCGCAGGCCCGGGGTGAGGAAGGCGAGGTTCGCGGTCACGCCGGCGAACCGGCCGGAGACGCCGCCGGCGGCGGAGAGGATCGTGTAGGTGGTGCGCGGGTTGTAGGCGCCGGAGGCGGCGCGCACCTGGACGGTGCCGCCCGACAGGGTGGCGGTGCCGGTGGCGGCGATCCGGTCGGCCCGGCCGGCGGCGTCGGCCTCGACCCGGTAGGTCGACCCCGGCGCCAAGCCGACGTTGCCGGCGACCGTGAGCGTGCCGATGGAATTGCCCGGCGCCACCGTGGCGCCCGCGAGCGCGACGATCCCGCCCAGCGTGCCCGAGCCGCCGAGCTCGGCCCCCGGCAGCACCGACACGACCGAGTGGGCGAGGCCGCCGTTCACGACGAGCCGACCGGCCTGCACCGCGGTGGCGCCCGTCAGCGTGCTGAGCCCCGTGAGCGTGAGGGTGCCCGCCCCGGTCTTGGTCAGGGTCCCGGAGCCCGAGACGGCGTTGGCCAGCGTCCCGTCGGTCGATTGATCCACGACGAGCGCCGCGTCGTCGACGATGGCGCCCGTGCCGAAGGCGCCGGCATGGCCGACGAGCGTCCCGCCGCCGATCGTCGTGCCGCCCGCGTAGGTGTTGGCGCCGGTCAGGACCAGCGTCCCGCTGCCGAGCTTCACGAGGCCGCCCGCGCCGCCGATGTCGTTGCGCCAGACGTCGTAGGCCGAGAACCCGCCCCTGGCCGCGTCCATCGTGACGGTGACCGTGCCGCTGAAGGCGCCGTAGCCGTCGGCGGCGGCGAACAGGTTGATGCGGTCGTAGCCCAGCCCGTTGTCGAGGAAGCCGCCGGAGGGCAGCTCCGTGGTCGCGATCACGTCGCGGCGCTGCGCCGCCGTGAGGTAGGGAAAGCGGGTCGCGAGCAGCGCCTCGGCACCCACGGGGACCACCGGCGGACGGTCCGTGGGCCCGACCGGTGGCAGGCCGTAGGTCAGGCGCGCCGTGTAGGCGGCCTTGTTGCGCGCGTAGTCGGAGAACCGGTCGGTGGCCGGATCCACGGGCGCGTGGGCGCACCGCTCCAGCGGGCCGCCGCAGGCCTGGCTCAGGTAGCTCTGCACCTGCGCGAAGGCCTCGCCCAGCAGGGCCGCGTTCGCGGGATCGTTGAGTGCCCGGATGGCGAAGTAGGTCGCCAGCACGCGGCCGCCGATCACGTCGGTGGGCGAGTGCATGCCCGCCTCGATCCGGTTGTCGCCGAGCTCGCTCGCGCGGGTGAGCAGTTCCTGGAACCGCTGCGGGACCGCGTAGGCCAGGGCCAGCGCCGACAGGTAGGCGGCGTTGGTGTGGCCGCTCGGGAAGCCGCCATCCGTCGCGGGGGTCGGGCTCTTCTCCGGCCCAAGGGAGGGCGGCACGACGAGGCCGAGGCCCTGGCCGTCCAGGCTCTGCCGCCAGGGGCGCGGATAGCTGTAGGCGTCCTTGGCCGGGCCGGTGGAGGCGTTGGTCCGGAACGCGTTGACCAGCTGCACGACCTTCCCGAGGGGCGACGTCGTCACGCCGGCACCGGTCCCCTGGTCGACGTACTGCACGCGCGACGTGGTCGCGTCGAAGGCCGGGATCGTGGTGGTCGCCCCCGATCCCGCCAGATAGGCCAGCGTCAGCGGTCCGAGGCCGTCGATGACGCTGTAGCTCTGGTTGCGGCGGTCGTCGTAATAGGCGGCGATCTCCTGCGCGCCGGTCCGCTCCCGCGCCCGCTCGGCGACGATCTGGATGTTGCGCAGCAGGAGGGGCGCCCCGAGGGCCGTGGGCGATCCGGTGTCGTAGGTCCGTCCGGGGATCCAGATCCGCCGGAAACCCGACAGGATGTCGACGCCGTTGCCGGCCGTCTGCGCCTGGGCGCCCGGACCGAGCAGCACGACCGCCAGCGCGGCGAGTGAGACCCCATATCCTCGTGTCATGACGCGCTCCCCGACACCGCCCCGTCCGGCCGGTCGCGCGCCCCATATCCAAGATCATCGACGGCAGATCGTCATAGTTCGTTCAAAATCGGACGCATTTTCGATTCGTATCCTCTGAGCAACACTCTGTAAGGCGGCTTATTTCTTATAGCTATATTTGAATAATTGGAATTTTTACTTCTGAATTTGCCCGGCCAGCACTTCTGACCGGTCATCGATCGCCGTGAGCGGCGCGGCCGCATCTGGATAGGCCCGCCCGAGGCCGGCCACCGGCGCCGGTGACGGGGTCATGCGGGACAGGAGAGGCGGCGCGGGATGCGTCCAGCCAGACCCGGCGCGGGAGCGCCTCGGAAGGTCAGGGAGATGCCGTGCGAATCGCCCGGCGGCGCGTGCGGACGCCGCCGGGGGCGACTCACTGCGGCAGTTCGAACACCGTGAGCTGCCCGCCCGGCGCCGTGTACTGCGACAGGGCCGCGTAGCCCCCCACCGCCCCCGAACCGTCCGCGGGGTCGGTCAGCCCGGCCGCGAGGCCGATCCCGGCCCAGCCGCCGACCCCGGACAGCACCGCGACGTACTGCTTGCCGCCGTGCAGGTAGGTGGTGACGTTGCCGACGATCCCGGACGGGGTCTTGAACCGGTACAGCTCGTGCCCGTCCCGGGCGTCGACCGCCTTCAGGTAGCCCTCCAGCGTGCCGTAGAAGACCACGTTGCCCGCCGTGGCGAGCGCCCCCGACCAGACCGAGAACGGCTCCGGGATCGTCCAGGCGATCCGGCCCTTCGCGCCGTCCCAGGCGATGAACGCCCCGGTCCGGTCCGAGCCCTCGGGCGGGTGCAGGGTGAGCGTCGCGCCGACATAGGGCTGGCCGGGCGTGTAGGTGACCCGGAACGCCTCGTAATCCATGCACATGTGGTTGGTCGGCACGTAGAACAGCCGCGTCTTGGCCGAGTAGGCGGCCGGCTGCTGGTTCTTGGCACCGAGCGCCCCGGGACAGATATTTTTGGTTGCTTCGTCCTCGTCGGCCTCGCCGGGGGCGTAGCGCTTGTCGACCACCGGCTTTCCGTAATCGGGCGCGGCGGGATCCACGCTGATCCGGCTGGCCCAGTTCACCGTGGGGTCGAACTTCTCCGCCACCAGCAGCGCGCCGGTGGCCCGGTCCAGCGTGTAGCCGAAGCCGTTGCGGTCGAAATGAGTCAGCACCTTCCGGGCGCGGCCGTCGATCACCTGCTCGGTGAGGATCATCTCGTTGACGCCGTCGTAGTCCCACTGGTCGTGGGGGGTCATCTGGTAGACCCAGCGGGCGATGCCCGTATCGGCGTCGCGGGCGATGATCGCCTGCGCCCATCGGTTGTCGCCCGGGCGCTGGTTCGGGTTCCAGGTCGAGGGATTGCCGGTGCCGTAATAGACGAGGTTCAGGTCCGGATCGTAGGAGAACCAGCCCCAGCTGCAGGCGCCGCCGGTCCGCCACTGGTCGCCCTCCCAGCTCTTGAGCGAGGAATCGCGGCCGACCGGGCGCCCGAGCTCGGTCGTCGTCTCCGGATCGACCAGCATGTCGGCGTCCGGCCCGGTGGCGTAGGCGCGCCAGAGCCGCCGGCCCGTCGCCTGGTCGTAGGCCGTGACGTGGCAGCGCGCCCCGTACTCGCCGCCCGCGAGCCCGACGATGAGCTTGCCGCGCACCGGCAGGACCGTGGCGGTGTTGGTCTCGCCCCGGCCCGGGTCGCCGTTCCTCACCGACCACAGCACCCGGCCGGTCTCGGGGTCGAGCGCCACCACGGTGGTGTCGGCCTGCTGGAGGAACAACCGCCCGTCCGCGTAGGCGAGCCCACGGGAGACCGTGTCGCAGCACATCACCGCGATCACGCTCGCGTCCTGCCGCGGCGCGTAGCGCCACAGGATCCTCCCGCCCCGGTCGAGGTCGAGGGCGTAGACCACGTTGGGGAACGGCGTGTGCACGAACATCAGGTGTCCGACCACGATCGGCGCACCCTCGTGGCCGCGCAGGACGCCGGTGGAGAAGGTCCAGGCGACCTTCAGGCGCCCGACATTGCCGGCGTCGATCTGGTCGAGGGCCGAGTAGCGGGTGTTGGCGTAGTCCAGGGTCTGCAGGACCGGCGACGGGCCGGCCGCCGCCGCGGAGGCGAGGCCGGCGAGCGGCAGGGCCGCGAGCAGTGAAGCACGCATCGACGCACGCATCCTCGTGATCCTCATCGCCGCGCGGCGCGCGCACCTACATGCGCTGCTGGACGATGCTCTCGGCCTGGGGGTCCGGCTCGTGGCCGGCCGCGCGGAGCATCGGCACCACCTCGGCCGCCTCGCGCGCGACGAGGTAGCTCAGGTCGAGCCCCTCGCGGATGAAGCCGTGGCCGCGCATGTGCTCGAACAGGGCCAGCAGCGGCGCCCAGAACTCCGCCACCGAGACCAGCACCACCGGCTTCCGGTGGCGCCCGAGCTGCGCCCAGGTCAGCTGCTCGACCAGCTCCTCCAGGGTGCCGATGCCGCCCGGCAGGGTCACGAACGCGTCCGAGCGCTCGAACATCAGGCGCTTGCGGGTGTGCATGTCGGAGACCACCACGGTCTCCTGGATGTCCGCCAGCATGTGCTCGCGCGCCTGGAGGAAGTCCGGGATGATGCCGGTGACGTGGCCGCCGGCGGCGAGCGCCGCCCGCGCGACCGTGCCCATCAGCCCGACGTCGCCGCCGCCGTAGACGAGGCCCATCCCGGCCTGCGCGACCGCGGTCCCGAGGGTCTCGGCGGCCTCGCGGAAGGCCGGGTCGCGGCCGAAGCCGGAGCCGCAATAGACACAGACTGTCCTCACCGGAGCCATCCGGCGTCCTCCTCGCGCGTCCGTTGCGAGCCGTCCAGATCGCGCCCCGCGCCCAGCACTCCACGTGCCAAACTGCTGAATTCGCGTGGGATTCACCCGCCTGGGCGGCAGGACGGCTTGGTGTGGGGACCATGTACGGTATTATGGGCGGCGCCGTCGACGGCTTTTCGCGCGGGCGGACGGCCGCCCGCCGGGCGGCGGCAGGATGAGGGGAGGCCTTCGTGGCGATGTCGAGACAGGTGCGGCGCAGTCTCGCCCTGGCGCTGGCCGGCCTTCTCGGCGGACTGGGACTCGTGCTGGCGCTGTTCGGCGGCGACTCCTTGCGGCGGCTCACCGGCCGCGGTGGTCCCGAACCGTCCGCGTCGTCGGCGCCGAGCGGCAGCCTGCGCAGCCTCGCCGATCCGGGCGCCCTGGCCGGCCGCGCCGACCCGACGATCGACTTCCGCGACGACAAGCCGGGCCGGGCGAGCCCGGCGCCGGGGGAGGGCCCCGTGGCGGCGCTCCCGCAGGCCCCCCGCGCCGGCACCCCCGGGGCGCCGCAGGCCGGCACCGCCGGGGCGCAGCAGGCCGGTCCGGGCCAGGACGCGCGCCTGCCGGATGCGGCTGAGGCGCCGCGCTTCGACATCGTCCGCGTCGAGCCGAACGGCGACGCCGTGGTGGCCGGCCGCGGCGCGCCGGACGCCGCGATCGAGATGCTGGTCGACGGCAAGCCCGTGGCCCGGGCGAAGGCCGATTCCAACGGTCAGTTCGCGATCGTGCCGCCGGCCCTGCCGACGGGCGCCAGCACGCTCCGCCTGCGCATGACCGGCGCGGACGGGCGCGCGTCCGAGTCGCAGCAGAGCGTCGCGGTGGACGTGGCCCCCGGCCGGGACCGCCAGCCCCTCGTGGCCCTGACCGCCCCGGACGCCGCGACCGTCGTGCTGTCGCAGCCCGGCGCGCCGGGCGCGACGGCCGACGCGAAGGGCGGCGCCAGATCCTCCGGTCCGGCTTCCGAGCCGGGTACCCGGGACGCCGACGCGGCGCGGGCCGGCCGGCCGGCCGGGAGCGGGGAGACCCGCGAGGCCGCGGCGTCCGGGGCGGGGCCGACCCGGATCGCCAGCGTGGACGTGCAGGGGAACGGCCGCCTGTTCGTGACGGCCACCGGCACGCCGGGGGCGCGGATCCAGCTCTACCTCAACGACACGATGATCGCCCCGGGCAGCATCGGGCCGGACGGCCGGGCGACCTTCACGATCGGGCGCGGGATCAAGCCCGGGCAGTACCAGGTGCGGATCGACCAGGTCGATCCGGCCACCGGCAAGGTCGCCAGCCGCGCCGCGGTCCCCCTGTCGGTGCCGGAGCCGACGCAGGTCGCCGCCCGGGAGACCGCCGAGTCCGGACCGTCGCCCGCCCAGAGCGGCGCGCGGGATCGCGCCGGCCCCGATCAGGCCGCGCGCGACGGTGCCGACCGGGACCGGCCGGCCGCGGCCTCGCCGCCGGCCGCCGTCTCGAACCCCCAGGCGGCCGACATGGCGGAGCCGGACCGGGTCGGCGCGGTGTTCGTGCCGGAGATCAGCACCGCCCGGATCACCCGCGGCGACAACCTCTGGCGGATCAGCCAGCGCACCTACGGCCGCGGCGAGCGCTACACGGTGATCTACGACGCCAACCAGAACCAGATCCGCGATCCGGACCTGATCTACCCGGGCCAGATCTTCGTGCTGCCCACAGACAAGCGCGGCTGAGCGGCGCCGCCTACTCCACCACTTGGTCGTCGCCCGCGAAAGCCAGCCGGCGCAGGCCGCGCAGCGCCCGGTCGAGCTCCTCCCGCGACGGCGAGGCCAGGGCGAGGCGCACCGCGTTCGGCGCGTGGCCGGGATGGACCGCGAAGGACGAGGCCGGCAGGAGGGCGATGCCCTGGCGCAGGGCCGCGGCCGCGTAGGCCTCGGCCCGCCACGTCTCGGGCAGTTCCAGCCAGAGGTGGTAGGCCTGCGGATCGCCCACGACCCGCAGGTCGGCGAGCGCCGCCCGGGCGAGGGCCTGCCGGGCCGCGGCGTCCCGGCGCTTGGCCTCGGCCAGCGCCGCCGCCGAGCCCCCCGCCATCCAGTGCATGCCGGCCGCGAGCGACAGGCCGAGCACCGTCCAGGCGCCCTGGCGGACGGAGGCGGCGAGCCGGTCGGTGAGGGCAGGCGGCGCGGCGATCAGGCCGACGGTCAGCGCCGGCATCACCCGCTTCGACAGGCTGTCCACGAAGATCACCCGGTCCGGCGCGAGGCCGGCGAGCGGCGGTGCCTCGGCGAGGAAGCTGTAGACCGCGTCCTCGACGGCGGTGAGCCCGGTCCGCTCCAGCACCTCCGCCAGGGCGGCCCGGCGCGCCGGCCCCATCGTGGCGCCGAGGGGGTTGTGCAGGGTCGGCTGGAGATAGACGCCGCTCAGCGGGGTCGCGCGGTGGGCCTGGAGCAGCGCCTCGGGGCAGACGCCCTCCGCGTCCATGGCGAGCGGGATCAGCGTGATCCCGAGCCGCGCCGCGATGCCCTTCACCCCGGGATAGGTCAGGGGCTCGCAGCCGATCCGCTCGCCGGGCGCCGCCAGGGCCGCCAGGGCGGCGGCCAGCGCCTGCCGGCCGTTGCCGGTGAACAGGATGTCGGCGGGATCGGGGGCGTAGCCCGCCCGCTCCAGGAACCCGGCGGCGATCGCCTGCGCCGGAGGCGTGCCCGCGGGCCCGTACTGGGTGAAGCCGATCTGGCCGTCGTCGCGGGCGAGCGCCGCCAGGGTCTCGGCCAGGACCGCCTCCTGCTCGGGCAGGCGCGAGTGGGTCCGCTGCAGGTCGAGGGCGGCCGGGGGCGGCTCCGGGCGGAGCAACCCGGCGCGCCCCGGCTCGCTGCGGACGTAGGTCCCGCGCCCGACCTCGCCGGTCACCAGCCCCCGGCGGGCCAGCTCGGCGTAGACCCGGCTCGCCGTCGAGACCGCGATGCCCCGCGCGTAGGCGAAGTCGCGCTGCGGCGGCAGCCGCGCGCCGGGGCGCAGCCGGCCCGCCGCGATGTCGGCCGCGATCGCGTCGGCGACGGTGCGGTAATCCGCGGGGCGCATAATTGCTCCGAGGTCAATGTTTCGATTGATCCGAGATTTGTATCGGATCAATGCTCCGCCAGCAATCCCGGCCGGACTGCCTTCCCGCCACCGGATCGTCTGCGATGCAAGCCGTCACCCTGTCCTCCTCGCCCGCCGTCACCCGTCCGACCGCGCGCCCGTCCCTGCTCCGCACGTGGCTGCAGCGGATCCGCACCCGCCGCGCCCTGGCGGCGCTCCACCCCGACCAGGCCCGGGACGCCGGCCTCGAGCCCTGGGACCTGCGCGCCGAGGTCGCGAAGCCGTTCTGGCGGGCGTGAGGCGGGGGCCTGCACGCAGCGCGGGTGCTCCGGCGCGGCAGCGGGCCTATATGCGGGGCCAGGACATCCCGCCCCGCAGAACCCTTCATGACCGACAACTCCGCGCCCGCGGCCGGGACGCCGATCCCGGCCGAGCGCCCCGGCCTGATCGCCACCTACCGGCGGCTCTGGCCGCATCTCTGGCCCCACGGCCGGCCCGACCTGCAGCGCCGGGTCTTCCTGGCCTTCGGCCTGCTGCTCGCCGCCAAGCTGGTGACCATGGTGACGCCGTTCACCTTCAAGTGGATCACCGACGCGCTGGTCGCCGCGGTCGGCGGCAAGGACGAGGCCGTGCCCACCGGCCTCCTCGCCGCGCCGATGCTGCTGATCGCCCTCTACGGCCTCTCGCGGATCGCCATGTCGGCGCTGACGCAGGTGCGCGACGGGCTGTTCGCCAAGGTGGCGATGCACGCGGTGCGGCGGCTGGCGCTCCAGACCTTCGAGCACATGCACCGCCTGTCCCTGCGCTTCCACCTGGAGCGCAAGACCGGCGGCCTGACCCGGGTTCTGGAGCGCGGCCGCGCCGGCATCGAGGAGCTGTCGCGCCTGATGGTGCTGACCCTGGTGCCGACCATCGTCGAGTTCGTGCTGGTACTCGGCGTGCTGGCCTACGAGTTCAACTGGACCTACGCGCTGACCGCGTTCCTGACGGTCGCGGCCTACCTGGCCTTCACCTACAAGGCGACCGAGTGGCGGATCGCGATCCGCCGCCGGATGAACGCCTCCGACACCGACGCCAACACCAAGGCGGTCGACTCGCTGCTCAACTACGAGACGGTGAAGTATTTCGGCGCGGAAGCCCGGGAGGCCGGCCGCTACGACGAGTCGATGGCCAAGTACGAGAAGGCCTCGACGCAGACCTACGTGTCGCTGGCGGTGCTCAATGCCGGGCAGGCGGTGATCTTCACGCTCGGCATGACCGTGGTGATGTGGCTCGCGGCGCGCGACATCCTGGCCGGGCGCACCACGATCGGCGGCTTCGTGCTCGCCAACACCATGCTGGTGCAGCTCGCGATGCCGCTCAACTTCATGGGCATGATCTACCGCGAGATCAAACAGGCGCTGATCGACATCGACGACATGTTCCGCATCCTCGGGCAGAACCCCGAGATCGCCGACCGGCCGGGCGCCGCCCCGCTCGCGGTCGCGGGCGGCACGGTGCGGTTCGAGGACGTGCGCTTCGCCTACAATCCCGAGCGGCCGATCCTGCGCGGCGTCACCTTCGAGATCCCGGCGGGCCAGACGGTGGCGGTGGTGGGGCCCTCGGGCGCCGGCAAGTCGACGCTCTCGCGCCTGCTGTTCCGGTTCTACGAGCCGCAAGGGGGCCGGATCAGCGTCGACGGGCAGGACATCGCCGCGGTGACGCAGGCGTCGCTCCGGGCGGCGATCGGCATGGTCCCGCAGGACACGGTGCTGTTCAACGACACGATCGGCTACAACATCCGCTACGGCCGGGCCGACGCCACCGACGCGGAGCTGCGGGAGGCGGCCCGCCTCGCCCAGATCGACCGCTTCGTCTCGGGGCTGCCGGAGGGCTACGACACCCCGGTGGGCGAGCGCGGCCTGAAGCTCTCGGGCGGCGAGAAGCAACGGGTCGCCATCGCCCGCACGATCCTCAAGGCGCCGCCGATCCTGGTCCTCGACGAGGCGACCTCGGCGCTCGACTCCTTCACGGAGGCCGAGATCCAGGCGGCGCTCGACCGGGTCAGCCGCGGCCGGACCACCCTGGTGATCGCCCACCGGCTGTCGACGGTGGTCAACGCCGACGCGATCCTGGTCCTCGACCACGGCCGCATCGTCGAGCGCGGCACCCACGCCGCGTTGCTGGAGGCCGGGGGCGTCTACGCGGCGCTCTGGGACCGCCAGCGGGAGGCCGACGCCGCCCTGGAGGTGCTCCAGCGCGCCGACGCGCCGGTGCTCCCGCCCCGGACGGGCCACGCCGCCGTGCCGGAGACCGAGGCCGCGGAGTGACCGAAAGGCCACACGCGGTCCGCGCAACGCGGCCGGGACGCAACCGGAGGCGGTAAGCGCGGTTCTGCGGTTATGCCGCACTTCTACCTGCACATCCGGGACGGTCAGTGGCTGGTCGAGGATCTCGACGGCGCCGACCTGCCCGACCTCGACGCCGCCCGCACCGAGGCCGAGCGCTCCGCCCGGGCGCTCTTGGAGATCCAGCGGGTCGACGGCGCGGTGCTGGCCGGCCAGTCCTTCGAGATCGCCGACGCGTCGGGTCAGGTCCTGGCGGTGGTGCCGCTGAAGGACGTGCTCGGGCTGCCGTGAGATCCAGGGCGCGGGCGGGGCGGTGGGGATCGACCGCCCGATGGCCCCTACGGCCGGCCCCTACGGGCGCGACCGCACCCGGACCCCGAGCAGGTCCTCGAACGGCAGCACCATGGCGCCCTTGTCCCGGTCGCCGTGACCCTGGCGCAGGGCGGTCTGGTAGGTGGCGGTGGCGGCCGCGGTGACCGGCATCGGGAAGCCGTTCTCCGCCGCGACCGCCGCGGCGGCGACGAGGTCCTTGTAGGCCGCCCCCATCGGGTAGCCCTCGTCGAACTGGCCCCGGAGGATGCGCGGCACGAAGTACTGCGCCGCGTAGCTCCGGCTCGTGCCCGTCGTGACCACCTGGGCGACCTGATCCGGGTCGAGCCCCATGGCGACGGCCATCGGCAGCACCTCGGCCAGCGCCGCGATGTTGATGTCGTAGAGCACGTTGTTGATCGTCTTGGTGAGCTGGCCGGACCCGGCCGGGCCCATGTGCAGGATTGTCGTGCCGATCCGCTCCAGGAGCGGGTGCACCCGGGCGACCGCCCCGGTCGCGCCGCCGCACATCACGGTGAGCGTCCCGGCCTCGGCGCCGGCCGGCGCGCCGGAGACGGGCGCGTCGACGAAGGCGCGTCCGGTCGCCGCCACGGCGCGGCCGACCGTGAGGGCCTTGGCGTGCGCGACGGTGCTGAGGTCGACCACGACCGCCCCCGGGGCGAGGCGCTCCGCCAGGGCGCCGTCCCCGAGGAGGGCCGCCTCGACGGCGTCGCCGTTCGGCAGGCACAGGAACAGCACGTCGGCGCCGGCGGCCTGGCCGGGATCGGTGGTGGCGACGAGGCCCGGCGCGGCGAGGCCGGCGAGGCGGGCCGGGTCGGTGTCGATCGCGACGAGCGTCTCGGCGTCGGAGCCCCGCTTGGCCGCGAGGTTGCGGGCGATGGGGTGCCCCATCGCGCCGAGGCCGAGGAGGGCGAGGCGCGCGGCCATGCGGGTGTCCCTGTTCCGAGTGTCCGGGCGCCCCCTGTCCGTGCGGGGGAGGCGCCGCGCCAGCATGTCGCCGGACGGGGCCGTCTTCCAGCCCCAGCCCTGGAATTGCGGCCGATGGTTTCTCGGCACCGACGTCCTTGCGAGCGGAGCGGAGCGGGCCAGGGTCGCGCCCCGCTCAATGACGTCGCGCCGCCCTGGGTCGCTTCGCTGCGCTCGCGATGACGGAGAGGCGCGTCGACAGCGGCGCGCGGCTCGAATTACCTTGACAATGTTCCTATTTTGTGCTTCCTGACCGCACCTGTCCGCGGCGGCCCGGGAGCGATCCCGGGGCGTCCTTCGGGGGCCCGCCCGGTGG
>NZ_FOZY01000004.1:213685-333244 GCF_900116245.1 Methylobacterium sp. yr668
CCGCGGGGCGCCGCGGGGATCGGATCCCGCGCGTACTTGGCCGACACCTGGGTTCCCGCGGCGTCCCGCGTCCCTCGTGCTCGCCTCCCGGGCCATGCCCCCGGCGCCACGCGCGCGCGGGGACGATCACGCGCACCCGAACGGCGGACGAAGGGCAGGGATGCGTGAAGTTGCGCCGCACCGTTGTTCCCTCGCCCGAGAAATCGGTCTACACGGCCGCTCCCTCGAAACCGCTTACCTGCCCCGTATGCAGGACTGAGCCCGGAGACGCTCGTACCATGCCGATTCTCACCTTCCCCGACGGCAACACGCGGGAGATCGCCGCCGGCACGACCGGCCGGGCCGTGGTCGAGGGCATCGCCAAGTCGCTGGCCAAGCGCACCGTCGCCATGGCGCTCGACGGCACGGTCGCCGACCTCGACGACCCGATCGACCGCGATGCCCGCATCGAGTTCCTGGACCGCACCGACCCGCGCAGCCTGGAGCTGATCCGGCACGACTGCGCCCACGTGCTCGCCGAGGCCGTGCAGGCGCTCTGGCCGGAGACGCAGGTCACGATCGGCCCGGTGATCGAGAACGGCTTCTACTACGACTTCCATCGCGAGACCCCGTTCACGCCCGAGGACTTTCCGAAGATCGAGGCGAAGATGCGCGAGATCATCGCGCGCGACGCGCCCTTCACGAAGGAAGTCTGGACGCGCGAGGACGTGCGGGCGCTGTTCGCCGGCAAGGGCGAGGGCTTCAAGGTCGAGCTGGTCGACGCGATCCCGCCGGGCGAGGACCTGAAGATCTACCGCCAGGGCGACTGGTTCGACCTCTGCCGCGGCCCGCACATGACCTCGACGGCCAAGGTCGGCACCGCCTTCAAGCTGATGAAGGTCGCGGGGGCCTACTGGCGCGGCGACTCGAACAACCCGATGCTGACCCGCATCTACGGAACGGCCTGGGCGAACCAGGCCGATCTCGACGATTACCTGCACCGGCTGGAGGAGGCCGAGCGCCGCGACCACCGACGGCTCGGCCGCGAGATGGACCTGTTCCACTTCCAGGAGGAGGGGCCGGGCGTCGTCTTCTGGCACGCCAAGGGCTGGACGATCTTCCAGGAGCTGATCGCCTACATGCGCCGGCGCCTGCGCGGCGACTACGCCGAGGTGAACGCCCCGCAGATCCTCGACAAGGCCCTGTGGGAGACCTCCGGCCACTGGGGCTGGTACCGGGAGAACATGTTCGCCGCGCAGTCCGCGGGCGAGGAGGCCGAGGACAAGCGCTGGTTCGCCCTCAAGCCGATGAACTGCCCGGGCCACGTGCAGATCTTCAAGCACGGCTTGAAATCCTACCGCGACCTGCCCCTGCGCATGGCCGAGTTCGGGATCGTCCACCGCTACGAGCCGTCCGGCGCCATGCACGGGCTGATGCGCGTGCGCGGCTTCACGCAGGACGACGCCCACGTCTTCTGCACCGAGGACCAGCTCGCCGACGAGTGCCTGAAGATCAACGACCTGATCCTCTCGACCTACGCGGATTTCGGCTTCGACCAGATCGTCGTGAAGCTCTCGACCCGGCCCGAGAAGCGCGTCGGCTCCGACGCCCTCTGGGACCACGCCGAGGACGTGATGACCCGCGTGCTGGCGCAGATCGAGGAGCAGTCGGCCGGCCGGATCAAGACGGCGGTCAACCCGGGGGAGGGCGCGTTCTACGGGCCCAAATTCGAGTACGTGCTGCGCGACGCCATCGGCCGCGACTGGCAGTGCGGGACCACGCAGGTGGACTTCAACCTGCCCGAGCGGTTCGGCGCCTTCTACATCGACGCCGACGGCGCCCGGAAGCCGCCCGTGATGGTCCACCGGGCGATCTGCGGCTCGATGGAGCGCTTCACCGGCATCCTGATCGAGCACTTCGCCGGGCACTTCCCGCTGTGGCTGGCGCCGGTCCAGGTGGTGGTGGCGACGATCACCGGCGAGGCCGATCCCTACGCCCGGGACGTCATCCGCACCCTGGAGCGCGCCGGCCTGCGGGTCGAGGCGGATCTGCGCAACGAGAAGATCAACTACAAGGTCCGCGAGCACTCGCTCGCCAAGGTGCCGGTGCTGTTGGCGCTCGGTCGCCGCGAGGCGGAGGAGCGCACGGTCTCGATCCGACGGCTCGGCAGCCAGCAGACCCGCACGCTGCCGCTGAGCGAGGCCGTGGCGGCCTTCGTGGAGGAGGCGACCGCGCCCGACATCCGCCGCGCCGAGGCCGTCGCCGCGACGGTCCCGACCAGCGACACGGTGCTCGACGGCCATCACGGCCCGCACGACGCGCCCTGACGCGCCGCCGATAGACGTCGTCCCGGGGGCCGCGCGGCGCCCCCCGGGACGTCGGCGCGGCCCGACCGCGCGGACCCGTCGACCGACAGAGTTCGCGCGCCGCGATCACCACCTCAACTTGAGGATGGTCAATCTCCGCGAAGATCGCTCAACGCGCACGACTTTCGTCAAGGTTGGCGAAAGGAATCCCATTCTATGAAGACCGGAGACTAATTTCCGAGCCGGCACGTTCCGGCGATCGCCCGACGACGCTGTCGGGCGTTTCGGGGGACCGGCCATGGCGGCGGAGGCGGGCAGGGCGGCGACGAGGCTGGCGCGGCGCCACCGGCAGGCGGCCTGCGCCCGGCGCCAGGACGGGCTCGGCCGCGGGCGCAAGCTCGGACCCGGCATCGTCCAGGCGCTGGACTCGCTGCCGCACGGCCTGTGCCTGTTCGATTCCGCCGACCGGCTGCTGTTCGTGAGCGACGGGTTCCGGCGCCTGTTCGGCCCGCCCGCGAACCGGATCCGGCCGGGCATGCATGCCCGGGCGGTGGGCGCGGCGAGCGCCGCGGGGGCGGTCCCGGCCGACCGGGATCCCTGCGGCCTCTGGGCGGCGCGGCGGCGGCTCCTCGCCCGGGGCGCGACCGACGCCGTGGTCCAGACGCTCGCGGACGGGCGCCAGGTCGCGATCACGCTGCACCCGCAGGCCGGCGGCGGCTGGACCGCCCTGTGGGAGGACGTGACCGAGCGCCGCCGGGCGGAGTCGCTCCTGCGCTACATGGCCCACCACGACCCGCTGACCGGCCTGCCGAACCGCCACCTGTTCGCGGCCCGGCTCGACCGGACCCTGGCCGACCTCGACGGCGCGCCCTGCGCGCTGCTGTGCCTCGACCTCGACGGCTTCAAGCCGGTGAACGACCGCCACGGGCACGCGGTGGGCGACGCGCTCCTGCGACACCTGGCCGAGCGCCTGTGGGCGGCGCTCGGCGCGGGGGATTGCGCCGCGCGGCTCGGGGGCGACGAGTTCACCATCCTGCTCGGCGACGCGGCGCCGGCGCCGGCCCTCGGCTTCGCCCTGCGCCTCCAGGCGCGCCTCGCCGAGCCGTACGATCTCGGGACCGGATCGCCGATCCGCATCGGCGCGGCGATCGGCGTGGCCTGCGCGCCCCTGCACGCCACCCGGCCTGAGGCCCTGGTGGAGCGGGCGGACGCGGCGATGTACGCGGCCAAGCGCCTCGGCCACCCCTACCTGTGGGACGACGCGCTGGATCTCGGGCCGGTCGGTCCGGGCGGCGCGGTTCCGGCCTGAGGCGGCCGGGACGGTCTCAGCGCGCCTTCTCGTGCTCCGCGAGGCCCACGGCCCTGTAATCGTAGGTCGGGAAGAACTCGGTCCGGTACGCGCCCCAGGCGGTGTCCTCCAGGACGCGGTTGACCTCGCGCAGGCGGGAGGCGGGCAGCCGCAGGACGATGATCTGCCCGATCCCCATGACGACGTTCCACGAGACGACCTCGATGCCCGGCGGCGGGAAGGCCTTGTAGAAGCCCTGCTTGGCGAGCTGCGCGTTCAGCTCCGCCAGCGGGCGGGACTGGTCGTGGCGCAGGAAGACCGTCAGCAGCACGGCGTTGTCGGCCGTCGCCGCGGCGGATCCCGTGGGCGGGGGCGGCGCGGTCTGCGCCCCTGCCGGTCCGGCGGCGACGAGCAGCAGGAGCGCCGCCACGAGCGGGCCGGTCAGACCTGTTGAGCGTCGCATGCGATCTCCCGCTTTCCCGACCCGCGCGCGGCCGGGCCGTCAGCCGCCCTCGACATCGTAGGAGAGCCGCAGGCGCAGGCGGACCGCGCCCTGCTCGTCGCGCACGGCGAGCACGTAATCCTGCCGCTCCATCGGATCGGTCAAGCCCTGCGCGAGCCGCGTCAGGATGCGCACCGCCTGCGCCCGCGCCGCGGCGAGATCCGGAAGATCGAAGCCGTCGCGGTCGCGAACCAAGTTGGCGCCGTCGTGGAGGTCGATGAAATAGCGGGGCACGGATGCGAGCTCGGCGAGCGCCGGAGCTCGCAAGGATCTGTCTCCGCTGTTTCTACGTAGTTTCCGGAGAGCCGCAATCGGAGGTCGCCCGTGTCGCACCCCCAGACGCGGCCGGATGTAAGCCGGGACCCGCGGGCCGCATCAGCCCCCCAGCAGGCTCTCGGCGAAATCGTCCGGAACGGTCCCGAACTGGCCGAGGATCGTGACGCCCTCGAGTTCCCCGGTCTCGTCGTCGGCCACGACCCTGAGGGCCGCCGCGCCCGGCATGCGGGCGGCCAGCGCCTCCGCCTTCTTGAGGGCGCCGAACTCGCTCTGCGCGGGCTCCTGACGGGCCGGCCGCAGGCGATTCCGGTGCAGCTCGAACGGCTGCACGAGGTAGGTGGTCTTCAGGGCCATTCCGGCCTCCTCGGCGCGGCGCGCGGTGGCGAACGGACCGCGGCGCGGTCCACTACAGGCTGCGGGTGGTCACCCCGAGGGCGAGCAGGGCGTAGGCGCCGATGAAGAACCATTGCCGGTGCGCCACGACGGTTTTTCCGACCATCGGGATGCGCGTGTAGAGGCTGGCCACGGCGAGGCCGATCAGCACGGCCGACACCAGGAACGTGAGCAGGCGCGGGGCGGAGAGCGTGGGCATACCCCATGCTCCGCCGGTACGCTTACCGAACCGTTACCGGTCGAGCCCGGGCACGAGGGGACGGTACGCCGTCAACGGGCCCTGCGTTCCGGGAAGCAGGCCGACCTCGGCGAGCCACAGGACCATGATCGCTCCGGCCAGGAGCGTCGCGAGCGAGGCCAGCCGCCCGGTCCACCGCCGCAGCACGAACATGGCGACCACGACGGCCAGCAGGGCGATGAGGAGGGCGAGCATCAGCATGGCCGCGCCATGCCACGACCGGGGCGCCGCGTCACCGCGGATGACGGCGGAACGGCCCATCGGCCGGCCCGGGCCGACTTCAAGTCCGCCAGATGCACGTTCTGGTCGTTCTGCAGAGCGGAAACTCTACCGCAGTCGATAGGCCGACTCGGACGGCGCTCGGAAATACTCCGCCGGAAATCGCCAGAAATGGCCGGCCGATCTCCGCGGCGGGCACCCCGATCATGCACCGGAAGCGGCCCGCCAACGGTTTTGTAACTTGCATTCAGTGCTCAAAAGTAGCAGATCCCGGGCGAGGGGCACACCAGGAATCTTACAGTGTCAGAAGAAACCACAGGGCCCAACTCCAACTTCATCGAGCTGGCGGGCGATATCGTCGCCGCCTACGTGTCGAACAATCCGGTGCCGGCCGCGGAGCTTCCGGCCCTGATCGCGCGCGTGCACGGCGCGATCAGCGGGCTCGTCACCGGGACTCTGACGGCGGAGATCGGGGCGGTTCCGCAGGCCGAGGTCGAGAAGCCGAGCGCGGCCCAGATCCGCAAGTCGGTCCGGCACGACGGGATCGTCAGCTTCATCGACGGCAAGACCTACAAGACGCTGAAGCGCCACCTGACCAGCCACGGCCTGGATCCGCGCAGCTACCGCGACCGCTACGGCCTGCCGGCGGACTATCCGATGGTCGCGCCGAGCTACGCCGAGCAGCGCTCCGCCCTCGCCAAGGCAATCGGCCTGGGCCAGCCCGGCGCCATGGCCGAGCGCGAGCGCAAGGGCCGCAAGGCCGCCTGAGGATGACGGCCTCCGGGGGCGCCCCGCTCGGCGGGGCCCCCTCGTAACGAAGCGCCGCGGAGCCCGGCGCCTCGTTCCGCCGCGCGGCCCGGAGCCGCGCCGAGACCGTTGCATCGTCGCCACACACGTCCAGGACATCGCGGGACACGGACAAGCTGCCACACTCTGCACAAAGCTGATGCGCACGCCGGGGCCCGAGGATGCTACCGAAGGGGTCGGCGAGATGAAGCGAGAGCAGACGATGACGAGTTCGGTCGTGCCGTTCCCGGCGCATATCGCGCCCGCGGTCGTGGACGAGGACACCGCGTCGATCATCGCCGTGCTGCAGGATCAGCTGGCCCTGGCCCGCGAGGGTCGCCTGCGCTCGGTGGCGGTCGTCTCCGTCTCGGCCGATGGCGAGGCGGTCGGCACGCAATGGTCGTGCAAGGGCTCCGATATCAGCAACCTGATCGGCAAGCTGACCGTCCTGACCCACGACCTGATGGCCGCCCGGAAGTGACCAGCCGAATCTGACGGGGCGGGCGCGGCCCGCCCGGTGCGGCGTTCCGGAGACGGCTCCGGCATCGGCCAGAAGGAATGCCCCGGATGACTCGCGCCCTGCTGTTCGCCGCCCTCCTGGGAACGGCGGTCGTGCCGGGCACTGCCCGGGCTGCCGAGGAGGCAGACGACACCAAGCGCGCGGAGACGATCCGGGGTCTCGTGCGGATCGTCGGCGCCCAGGCCGGCATCGTCCTGCACTGCCGCAAGCTCTACACCATCGACGACACGGTGTCCGAGGGCCTGTCCCGCACGGTCCGCCGAGCCCTCGACGCCGGCCTCGGCCACCAGCGTGCCCGGAACGCCATCGCCGAGGAGGGCCGGCGGGTCGCGGACGAGATCGCCGCGGTCGGACCGGAGCAATGGTGCGCCGACCAGCGCGACCTGCTCAACACGGACGGCGTCCGCGTCTTCATCGACTGACCGCGCCGGATCCCGTCCCGGCGGGGCACGCCCCGCGGCCGGCCGGTCGATGCCCCTCGTGAAGGGCAGCCCTGGCCGCGCGCGACTTCAGTCCTGTGCGGATCAGATGAGAGCGTCATTCCGGCCGCTGTTCCGCAGTGCAGAACAGATGAACACCTTGTTCACCGCGCTCTCGTCTGTCATGTTTCGACGACGGACGAGACTGAACAGATCAAGCCGGTCGCACTCGTCCGTTTACAAGAGCCCTCAAGGGCCGCGAGACCGGCGCATAGGGAAACGCCATGTCTCGATCGATCCTGCTGGCCCTCGCTCTCGTCGTCTGCGGGGCCGCCGTGACGCTGTTCGCCTTCCTGCGCGCGCCCCAGTCGAGGGAGTTCGCCGGGTGGGATGCGGCCTTCATGGGCGGCATCGGGGCCGTCGCGCTGGGTTTTCTCACCACCCTCGTCGAGGTCGTGACCGAGTAGGTCGATCCTGAGGCCGGTCACACGCGCCGAGCGGTCCGACCGAGGCCGTCTCCGTCCCTGCGGATCCGTCGCCCCCGTCGCTCGGCGGGCGGCGGTGCTCCGCGCATCCGGCCTCCGGCCGAGCGCGCATGAAGAGCGCAGAATTCACAGGGACGGCAGCTTCCCGACAATTCGAGGCATTTCGCAAACCGCCCTTGAACCCGGGTGGCCGATCCTGTCGGGCAGAGGTTCTCGAGGCGGTGATGTTCGAACGACGCAGCGCTCCACGCACGCTTCTCAACGAGACCGGCAGCATCTCGGTCGACGAGCATCGAAGCTTGCCGTGCATCGTCTACGACCGGTCGGCCGGCGGCGTGCGGGTCGCGCTCCCGGATGCCGAGATCGTTCCGGACAGCTTCATCCTCAGCATCGATGCGAGCAGCGAGATCCTCGTCTGCCGCGCCATCTGGCGCAAGGCGGAGGAGATCGGCGCCACGACCGACATCCCCGAGACGGCGCGGTCGGGCCGCGCGAACTTCTGGCGCGAACTCGAGGCGACCTGACAGGCGCCTGCCTCGGGTCGGCCGGCGCTCGGCGCGGCCAGAGTGTCGTCGGCAGGGTCGGGGGCGGCGGGGCTCCCGGCGCGCGCCGACGCGTGTCACTCCCAGTCGATGTTGAGCGAGCGCTCGAAGGCGGCCGCGGAGAGTTCCTTGCCCTTCGGATCGGCGACCGTGATCTCGCGGAAGCCGCGCCGGGCCAACTCCCAGGTCTTCTCCATCGCCTGCTCGTCCGTCCCGCAGGCGAACGTCATGACGCGCCCGGACGGATCAATCCCCTTGACGGTGAACACACCACTCTCCCTGCTCGCACCTCCCATATAGAGCCGCGATCCGCGTCGCGCCTCCCGCCATCGTGACGGAGCCCCGGGACCCGCACACGCCCCGTCGCGTTGGCTGCAGGCAGGGAGAGACCGCATGACGCGCGAAACCGCAGACCCGACGAGCCGCGGACCGGACGCGCGCGAGGCGGACGAGCCTCCGGCGGAGCGCGTCAAGGCGGCGCCGGCCACGATCCCGACCGAGGATCCCGAGGTCGGCCTCGCGCAGAAGGGCAGCGGGGAAGAGGCGATCGTCCGGCGCGAGACGGAGATCTGACCGGTCGCGCCGACGCGCGGGCGATCCCTGGACGCCGGTCCATGTGCGATGCACAAACGGGCCGGCCGCACCCGGATGGCGGCCGACAGGAGACCACGCATGGCACAGTGCATGGCACAGTCGTCGGGCCACGAGGTCCCGACCCAGATCCGCGACGTCGCCGGGACCGGTCTCGCGCAGGCCCGGACGGCCTTCGGAAGCGTCGTCGGAGCGGCGCGCCGCGCGCCCGACACGGTCCGCACGAAAGTGGTGCGAGGGCAGGATGCGGCCCGGGAAGCGGCGGCCGCGGCTCGCGACGCCGCCGGGGCGGCGTCGCACTGAGCGGGAGAGCCGAGCGGCCTCTGGGCGGGTGGCCGGCGGCCCTTCGCGGCGCTGCCGGCCGTGTTCGGACGCGGAGTTGGAGATGATGTACGGGGAGGTTGGCCGCCTGGCGGATGAGAGCCTGCGGCTGGGCCTGAGACAGGCCGAGAACGCCGTCCTGCTCGCGATGGCGGCGCAGTATGCGTGGGCGGATCTGTGGTTCGAGGGCTACCGCGCGGCGGGGACTGCCCTCAGCACCGCGCGCGATCAGCGGGCGCGGACGCGGCGCCTGATCCGTCGCGGCGTGGAACCGTCGGTGGCCGCGCAGGAATTGCACATCGTCTGAGCGTCGGCCGGAGACGGAGCCGCCCGGGGCGCTCCGTCTCCGGCAGCCGGCTCAGCGGCTCGCCTCGACGGCGGCCTGGACGATCGGCCGGCCGAGGGACGAGACCGTCCGATTGACGGTCGCCGGCGCGGCGACGGGCTGGGGCGTGGTGGTCAGATCGTGGATCGCGCGGATCTGCTGGGCGGGCCGGGCCTGATCGCGATAGAGCGGCGGCGTCAGGTGCAGGCGGTCGTCGGCGGCGGCGAGGCCCGTGAAGGCCGCCGAGGTGAGCGCGGCCGACGCGAGGATGAGGATCGTGCGCATGGTGCGTCTCCGGTTCGATCGCGGTGTCGACCGCGGGATGCGATCGACCAGCGCATGAGACCACGGATTTGTGCGTCGCGGCATGCGTTTTTCGCATTGCACCATATCGCCAGGACGGCACGGTACTGCAGTGTTTCCCGGGAATTCTCAGCCGTGAATTCAGCCACCGATCCCGCGCGCCATGCATTCGATGCAAATGAACTAAACTTCCACCGGCACGTTCTCAAATCAAACTTGAGGAGCGGGTGATTTGTTTTTCGCGCGCGCCCCCGAACCGATCGAAACCGCCGGGCGAGCGCGCGCGCTGCTGGCGTCGCGGCCCGTGGCGCGAATCGGAGACCGCGGCGCCAGATCCGCGTCACACGGGCACGCACACAGGCACGGTAGAACGCCCACATCCCGCCGAAGCACCCTGCGAAGCACCACGAGAGCGCCGATGACGCCCTCCGACCTCGACAGACGAGCCGAACTGACCATCTGGCCCAAGGGCACACCGGCCCGCGCCGCGGAGGGGCGGCCGTTCGCGACCCTGCGCGAGGCCCTCGCCGTCGCGATCGCAGCGATGGAATCCGGCGAGGCCCAACCCTGGATCATCACCGAGGCCGGCGACATCCTCTCGCCGCGCTGGATCCAGGCGAATTCCCGAGCGCGGGCGCCGCACTAGCCGGCGCCCGCACCGGAGGCGGATCGGATCAGCAGCCGATGCAGATGTCGCGGACCACGTGCTGGTGACGCTGGCCGGTGCGCTGGTTCGGGAGTTGCCCGTCGATCGACGAGAGCCCGCTGCCCAGGCCCCGGAACCGGCGCTCGACCGCCGGAACGGAGGCCGCCCTGACCGGAGCGGGTGGCTCCGCGGCCGCGGCGGGGGTCGGTGCCGCCGTCGGAGCGGGCGCGGGCGCCCCGTTGGCCATGCCGGGATCGGGCAGGGTCAGGGCCATGCCCGGCACCGGCGGGACCTGCGCGAACTCGCCCGCGCGCCCCGGCAGGGGCGCGACGACCAGAAGCGCGACGGCCAGGACCGCGACGACGCGCCGGTTCAGCGGATGCATCACACTCTCCTGCCTCGGGAGCCGGCACGCCACGGACCCCGTGCCTCTGGGCCATCGCCGGATCGGCGCCCGCTCCGATGACGGAACGGGGCCGGCCCCGGTTGTGCGCGGCGGAGCGGGGCGCCGCCACTCATCCATTCGGCGGAGCGTGCGCCGGGCGGCTCAGTAGGCCCGACCGTAGAAGGGCTGCGAGACCGGGCGATAGCGGTCGCTCACCGGCCACGTGTAGGGCTGCTCCTTGCCGGTGCGCAGGTCCGAGCGGAATTTCGGCTCGTTGAAGCCGATCCCGTGCAGGCCGGCCGTGCCCTTGGCGCCGTGGGCCTTCGGCCCGGCATCGCGCGCCAGGGCAGCGCCCGAGACGCCGATCACGAGAGCGGCCGCGAGCGAGACGCGGCCCAGCATGACGTTCATCTCTGTCTCCTGTCCCGGCCGAGGTGCCGGCACAGAAGGAACGGCAGCGGTTCGGCGCGGTTCCGGCCCCTGAGGCCGCTCAGAACCCCTGGCCGAGGCAGGCTTCGGCGAAGGGCCCGCCGCAGAGGTCGCCGGTCCGGACCGGCGCGGCCGCCGCGCCGCCGATGCCGGCACCGCCGATCGCCCCGCCGCCGGTCGGCAGGGTGCGGGCCGCCTGGGCGGGATCGTCCGCGGGCAACCCGGGCGTCCCGGGGATCCCGGCGCCGCCCGTGCCGGCGCCGCCCGTCCCGGAAATCGTCGCGGCCGTGGCCCCGCTCGCGGCCGTTCCGGTCCCGAGCCCGAACAGCCCGAATAGACCGCCGGGGGACAGGGTGGCGCCCGTCGCGCCGATGCCCGACGCGGCCACGCCGCTGCCGAGACCGGCCGACGCGACGCCGGACGAGCCGGTCGCGAGCGAGGAGCCGAGGCTTCCGGCAGCGTTGAGGCCCGTGCCGACACCTACTCCGACGCCTGCGCCGGCACCTGCGCCGGCACCTGCGCCGACACCTGCGCCGGCACCTGCGCCGACACCTGCGCCGACACCTGCGCCGAGGCCGGCTCCCGAGAGCCCGGTGCCCAGGCCGGGGGACAGGCCCGACCCACCCCCGAGACCGCCCGTTCCGAGGGTCGGTGTCAGGAGGCTCCCCGCGGTCGAGCCCAGGCCCGTGCGGGACGCGCCGCTGAGGCCGCTGCGGGCACCGGTGGCGCCGATCGTCCCGCCGGTCCCGAGGGTCGTGCCGGTGACGCCGGCACCGCCGGTCGCGGTGGATCCCAGGCCGCCGAGCTGGCCCGTCGCGCCCGAACCGGCGGTCGTGGCGCCGAGCGTCGTCCCGGCCGAGAGGCCGCCCGACGCGCCGATGCGGCCGCCGCCACCGCCGCCGCCCCCGCCGAAGCTCAGCTGGCCGGCATTCACGAGGCCGCCGGTCTGCGCCGAGACGGTCGGGAACGGCCCGGTGGTGGAACTGCCGCCGAGGCTCAGCTGGCCCGGATTGGCGACGGGGGTGATCGGCTCAAGCGATGCCGACAGGCTCTGGGCCCCGGCCGGGACGGCGATCGCCGGCAGGAGAGCGGCGGCGAGGATGGATCGCATGGCACGCTCCTCAGCGGGGGACGGGGTCTGGCTCGGAAACCGGAGGGCGTCCGGCCGGTTCCGGCGGCGCGGGGACGCGGCGCGGCGCTGACCCGTGGGAGAAAGGAGGCCGCCGGCCTTCATGCTGCCGGAAAGACGGTGTGCTCTCGGCACCGGATCCGCCTGCCCCCACGTCCCGACCCGCGCCCGAACCTGCGACCGTGCCGTTGCCCGAAACTCTCGCCCAAGGCCTGCGCGGCGCCGGCTGGCTCGCCGGCCTCCCGGCCCTCGCGCTGATCTGGGCGAGCGCGACCCTCTACGCCGCCCCGCGGATCGCCGACGGCCTCGCGGCGGAGGGCGCGGCGATCGCCGCCGGCACGGCCACCGCCACCGGCGAGCCGTGGCTGCGCCTGGAGGCCGTCGGGCGCGACCTCGTGGCCGCCGGCGAGGCGCCGGACGTCGCCGAGCGCGCCACCGTGCTGTCCCGCCTCGCGGCCCTCGACGGCCCGCGCCGCATCGTCTCCGAACTCGGCATCGTGGAGACCGCCGCGCCCTTCCAGTGGGCGGCGATCCGCACGGGTCAGAACCGGATCGCCCTCGAAGGCAGCCGCCCGGTGGAGATCGGCCGGCGGGCCCTGGAGGCGCGGATCGCCGGCGCCCTCGATCCCGGCACCGACCTCGACGACACCGCCCGGGCCGCCCGGGGCGCGCCGCCGGATTTCGCCGGCGCGGCCGCGTTCCTGGCGGCCCGGCTCTCCGGCCTCGCCAAAGGCGGGCGGGCGGCGCTCAGCGACACCGTGCTCAGCCTGTCGGGCGAGGCCCTCGACGTGCCGGCCTACGAGGCCCTGCGGGCCGCCCTGTCGGACCCGCCGGAGGGGTTCAGCGTCGGGCGGGTCGAGATCCTGCCCCCGAAGGTGGCCGCGTACCGGTTCGCCGTGGAGAAATCGGGCCGGGGCATCGTCCTCGACGGCTTCGCCCCCTCGGCGGCCGACCGCGAGGCCGCCCTGCGCGCCGCCACCGAGGCCGCCGCGGGCGGCACCGTGGAGGACCGGCTCCTGGCCGCCCGGGGGCTCGACCCGGCGATCGACCCGAAGAGCCTCATCGCCTTCGCGTTCAAGCTCGCCGAGCTGATCCAGTCCGGGCAGGTCGTGTTCCGGGACGGGGCGGTCTCGGTGACCGGCGACGCCATCGACGGGCAGGCGCTCCCCGACGCCGAGGCGCTGATGCGCGAGGGCCGGCCCGCCGGCGTGGCGGCCGGGCGGGTGGCGCTCACGGCGCGGCCGCTCTCGCCCTACCGGGTGGCGATCCGCCGGACCGCCGACGCCGTGACTCTCACCGGCCACCTGCCGGACGCGGCGACCCGCGAGCGGGTGCTGGCCGCCCTGCGCCCGCGCCTGTTCCGGGAGCCGGTCATCGACCGCACCCGCCTCGCCGACGGCGCCCCGCCGGATCTCGGGGACGCGCTGGCCGCCGCCGCCCCGCTGGTGACGAACCTCGCGGACGGGACCGTCGCGGTCTCGGACCGCGCCGTGACGCTCACCGGCGAGAGCCTCTACCGGGAGGGCGCCGCGCGCACCCCCGACCGGCTCGCCGAGGCGCTGCCCCCGGGCTGGACCGGGCAGGCCAGCGTCACGGCCCGGGACGCGGCGGAGCGGCGCGACCCCGCCACCTGCCGCGCCGACTTCACCGCCGCCCTGGCGGGGGCGGACCTGCACTTCCCCGCAGGCGGCGCCGTGCTGACGCCCGCCTTTTACCCGACCCTCGACGCGCTGGCCGCCCTGGCGAAGACCTGCCCGTCGCTGCGCGTCGCGGTCTCCGGCCCCGCCGACCCGGCGAAGCCGCCCGCGACCCCAGCCGCCGGACCGGCACCGGGGGAGGGCGCGACCGCCGAGCCGACCCGGGTCGCCGACGCCGCCAAGCCGGAGGCCGCCGCCAAGCCGGCCACACCCGCGCCGCCGGCCCCGGCGCCCAAGGAAGCCGCGACGCACGCGGCCAAAATCGCGGCCAAGGACGCGGCCAAGGACGCGACGAAGGATCGGAGCAAGGCGGGCGCGGCCAGGAAGGAGCCGGCCGCGCCCGGCAAGGCGGCGGCGAAGAAGCCCGCCGAGGCCCCCGACGAGCCGCCGGTCGACCTGCCGCGCCTGCGCGCCCAGGCGGTGGTGGACTACCTCCTCCAGGCCGGAGCCCGGCCGGAGCAGGTCACGGCCGGGCCGGACGGGCCGGCCGGTCCCGTCGTCTTCGCGCTGCTGCCGTGAGGGACGTCCGCTCCGCCGCGCGCCCGCAAGCCGGGCCGCGCCCAGCCGCGCGCCCAGCCGCGCGCCACCATCGCGCCTGCAGGGAGGCCGGACGGCCGTGACGCTGCTGCTCGCCGGATTCTGGCCCGGGCTCGCCGGGGCGGCCGCGCTCGGCCTCGTGGTCGGCGCGCTGGTCGGCTGGCCGGACCGCCTCGCCGCCTCGCTGGGGCTCTGCGTGGTCGCGGGGCTCGTGGCCGCGGCGGCGATCGCCGGGTTCGTGCCGGGCCTGCCCGGCCTGTGGCTCGACGGCGCGGCCCTGATGCTCCCGGCCTACTGCGCGGCCTGCCTGCTCGGGGCGCTGGGACGCCGCCTCGTCGGTCGGACCTGACGGCGCGGGAACCTCTCCGCCCCCCGACGGCGTTTTTCCGGCAACAGGCCCCCGAGGGCCCGCCCCGAACCCGGAGAGGCCGCGATGCCCAGGACCGTCGACCGTCCCCATCCCGCGCGACGCCGCGCCGTTCGCCTGCCGCGCCCCCGCGCCGGCGCCGCCGCCACCGGCCTGTTCCTGGCCGGACTGATCCTCTCGGCCGCGACGGTGCCGCTGGTCGAGCCCGCCGACGCCACGACCGGTGGCGGCACCGCGCAGGCGGCGCTCGCGACACCGGCCCGCTGAGCGAGGCAACCCGCGCCCGCCCCGGAATGTTGTTCGCCCGGGCCCGTCCGGCCCGGGCCTAGGGGGGAGACGCGCATGGGACTGCTCGAATCGGCGATCGGCGGCGTGCTCGGTCAGGTGTTCGGCGGGCAGAAGCAGGGGTCCGGGGGCATGTCGCCCCTGGTCAAGGCACTCCTGATGCTCCTGCTGGCCAAGGGCGCCAGCGGCGGCTTCGGCGACATCTTCGGCCGCGGGCGCCAGGGCGAGCCCGGCCCCGAGGCCGACCGCTCCGGCGGCGCCGGACCCTACGGGCGCGATCCCGGCCAGCACCCCGCCGATGCCGGCGGGCGCCGTCCTCCGGAAGAGGGCGGCGATATCGGCGGCTGGGATCAGTACGGCGGCCGCCGCGACGGCGGCCCGGGCGGGCCGTCGGACCCGTCCCTGCCGCCCGGCGACTTCTCGGACCTTTCCGGCATGCTCGACGGCCCCGGCGACGCCCCGCCGCCGAGCCGCGCCGCCCCGGACGGGCAGGGGGATCTCGGTGGCCTCGACGGGCTGGTCGACCGGTTCCGCCAGGGCGGCCTCGGCGACGTGATCGAGTCCTGGATCGGCAACGGCACCAACCGCCCGGTGGCCCCGGACCAGCTCGCCCGGGCGCTCGGCCCCGACACGGTGGACACCCTCCAGCAGCAGACCGGGATGGACCGCGAGACCCTGCTGTCGCAGCTCGCCCAGGCGCTGCCGGAGGTGGTGCACACGCTCACGCCGCAGGGGCGGGTGCCGGGCGAGGCGGAGCGGCGGGGATGGTAGCCGGGCACGGGGTCAGGGGCCGCGCGGCGCGCCCGCCGCGGATCCCGATCACGACGGCATCCTGAAGGGCCCGGGCGCTGCGCGCGCTCGAAGACGCCCGCCGTCGCGGATGCCGCGCGGGAGGTCAGGATCTCGGTGCGCGCGGGCTCTCGCCCGCAGCGCGCACGGATCCGGACCCAGCGACGCGGGTTTCGGGAGCAGCCTCGGCGGGCACGATCGCCCGTTCGGAGGCCGCATTCCGCATGTCGGACGGAAGTCGGAGCGTCGGGACGAGGTGCGGCCGGTGTCGCGGTCGGACGGCGACGCGCCTACGCGACCCGCCGCATCACCAGCGACGCGTTCGTCCCGCCGAACCCGAAGGAGTTCGACAGCACCACGTCGACCTGCTTGCGCTTGGCCTCGAACGGCACGAGGTCGATCTTGGTCTGGACGGAGGGGTTGTCGAGGTTGAGCGTCGGCGGGATGACGTTGTCGCGCAGGACGAGGATGGAAAAAATCGCCTCGACCGAGCCGGCGGCGCCCAGCAGGTGGCCGACCGAGCTCTTGGTGGACGACATGGTGGCGCTCGCGGCGGCGTCGCCCAGGAGGCGCTCCACGGCCTTCAGCTCCAGCTCGTCGCCCATCGGCGTCGAGGTGCCGTGGGCGTTGATGTAGCCGATCTCGGACGGCGCGATCCCGGCGCGCTTCACCGCGGCGGTCATGCAGCGGAAGGCGCCGTCGCCGTCCGGGGACGGGGAGGTGATGTGGTAAGCGTCGCCCGAGAGGCCGTAGCCCACCACCTCGGCGTAGATCTTCGCGCCGCGGGCCTTGGCGTGCTCGTACTCCTCCAGCACCACGATGCCGGCGCCCTCGCCCATGAGGAAGCCGTCGCGGTCGCGGTCGTAGGGGCGCGAGGCCTTCTCGGGCGTGTCGTTGAAGCCCGTGGTGAGCGCCCGGCAGGCGGAGAAGCCCGCGATCGACAGGCGGTTCACCGGCGACTCGGCGCCGCCCGCCACCATCACGTCGGCGTCGCCGAGCGCGATCAGGCGGCTCGCGTCGCCGATGGCGTGGGCGCCCGTGGAGCAGGCCGTCACCACGGCGTTGTTCGGTCCCTTGAGGCCGTGGGCGATCGAGACCTGGCCGGAGGCGAGATTGATGATCCGGCCCGGGATGAAGAACGGCGAGATCCGGCGCGGGCCCTTCTCGTGCAGGGTCACGGAGGCGTCGTAGATGCCGCCGATGCCGCCGATGCCGGAGCCGATCAGCACGCCGGTGGCGCACTGGTCCTCGTGGCTCTTAGGAAGCCAGCCGGCATCCTTCAGCGCCTCGTCGGCCGCCGCCATCGCGTAGACGATGAACGGGTCGACCTTGCGCTGCTCCTTCACCTCCATCACGAGGTCGGGGTTGAAGGTGCCGTCGGTGCCGTCGCCGAACGGGACCTGCGCGGCGATCCGGCAGGGCAGGTCGGCGGATTCGAAGCCGCGGATCGGGCCGGCGCCGCTGTCGCCCGCGATCAGCCGGCTCCAGGTGTGCTCCACCCCGCTGCCCAGCGGCGTGACCATCCCCAGACCCGTGACCACCACCCGCCGCATGTGCCCTGTCCCGTCTTGAGGCGCCGCCCCGCCGGCACCGCCGCGGTCGCGCATCGTCCTAACTCGCTCGGAGGCAGAATCGGTCCCCGCGGGCCCCGTCACGACTCCGAGCCTTGAAACGCATAACGGCGCGGGGGCTGTTTCGCCTCACCCGCGCCGCGTCAAACCCGGTCCCCGGCGCCTTTAGGCGGCGGAGTTCTTCTCCAGGAACTTCACGGCGTCGCCGACCGTCTGGATCGTCTCGGCAGCGTCGTCCGGGATCTCGACGTTGAATTCCTCCTCGAAGGCCATGACCAGCTCGACCGTGTCGAGGCTGTCGGCACCGAGGTCGTCGATGAAGTTGGCGCTCTCGACCACCTTCTCGGGCTCCACGCCCAGGTGCTCGACGACGATCTTCTTCACGCGCTCAGCGATATCGCTCATCGGTCTTCCGTCCTCGTCCTTCTGGTCTGTCAGTCTTCTCGGGGTGGTGCCGTGGCCGCGTCGCGCCCCTGCGGGCTTGTTGTGACGGGCCGGTGTCCGATCGCGCGTGCTTCTGAGGTGAACCGGCGCGTGAGCCGGGACGCCCCCGCCGGAGGGCCTTGGACTGAAAACCCGCTGAACCGTCAACCCCCTGTACGGCTGCGGGGCGTGGTAGCACAGGGTTCCAGCCCTGGCGAGGGCCCGTTCAGAAAGCCTTCATGGGTGTGGCACTTGCGTGTCTGCGGGGGTGATTCGCGCGCCGTTCCCGCCGGCCGGGAACCGGTATACGCGCCCTAGTACATGGCCATCCCGCCATTCACGTGCAGCGTGTGACCGGTGACGTAGCCCGCCTCCGCGGAGGCGAGGTAGAGGCAGGCCGCCGCGACCTCCGACCCCTCGCCGAGCCGCCCGGCGGGCACGCGGGCGAGGATGCCCTCGCGCTGCTTCTCGTTGAGGGCGTCGGTCATGGGCGAGCTGATGAAGCCCGGGGCGATGCAGTTGACGGTGATTCCCCGCGAGGCGACCTCGGCGGCGAGCGCCTTGGTCATGCCCACGAGCCCCGCCTTGGCGGCGGCGTAGTTGCCCTGGCCGGGATTGCCGGTGCTGCCGACCACGGAGCCGATGTTGACGATCCGCCCGGAGCGGCGGCGCATCATGCCCTTCACGGCGGCCCGCGACAGGCGGAAGGCGGCGGTGAGGTTGACGGCGATCACCTGCTCCCACTCCTCGTCCTTCATCCGCATGAAGAGGTTGTCGCGGGTGATGCCGGCATTGTTCACGAGGATGTCGAGCGGGCCGATCGCGGCCTCGGCGGCCGGGACGAGACCCTCGACCGAGTCCTTGTCGGACAGGTCGGCCGCGACGGGGCTGGCGCGCTCGCCGAGCTCGGCGGCGAGCGCCTCCAGGGCCGCGGGCCGCGTGCCCGAGAGCGCCACGGCGGCGCCCTGCGCGTGCAGGGCCCGGGCGATCGCCTGGCCGAGGCCGCCGGTCGCGCCGGTGACGAGGGCCTTGCGGCCGGTGAGATCGAACATGCGGGACTCCGTCGGATCAGAGCGCGCGGGTCAGAGCGCGAAGGCGGCGACGTCGGCGGGGGTGCCGATTGCGGCGGCGCTCGCCTGGGAGGCGATGCGCTTGACGAGGCCGGTCAGCACCTTCCCGGCGCCGAGCTCGTAGAACCGGTCGACGCCTGAGGCCGCCATGGCGGCGACGCTCTCGCGCCAGCGCACGGTGCCGGTGACCTGCTCGACCAGGGCCGCGCGGATCGCCTCCGGATCGGTGACCGGGGCGGCCGCGACGTTGGCGTAGAGGGTGACGCGCGGGGCCGCCAGCGCGACCTCGGCGAGCGCCCGGGCCATGGCCTCGGCGGCCGGGGCCATCAGGCGGCAGTGGAACGGCGCCGAGACGTTGAGCATCACGGCGCGCTTGATCCCGCGGCCGGTGGCGATGCCGACGGCGCGCTCCACGGCCGCGCGGTCGCCGGAGAGCACCACCTGGCCGCCGCCGTTGTCGTTGGCGACGTCGCAGACCGCGCCGTCGCCGGCCTCGTCGGCCGCCGCCTCGGCGACGGACCGGGCGGCCTCGAGATCGGTGCCGATCAGCGCCGCCATGGCGCCGGCGCCCGGCGCGACGGCCGCCTGCATGGCCTCGCCGCGCAGGCGCAGCAGCCTGGCGGCGTCCGCGACGGTGAGGCTGCCGGCGGCCGCGAGCGCGGCGTACTCGCCGAGCGAGTGGCCGGCCACGCAGGCGACGTCGCGCCCGAGGTCGAGGCCGCGCTCGGCCTCCAGCACGCGCAGCACCGCGAGGCTCGCCGCCATCAGGGCCGGCTGGGCGTTGGTCGTGAGGGTCAGCGCCTCGACCGGCCCCTCGAACATCAGCCGCGACAGGTTCTCGCCCAGGGCGGCGTCGACCTCGTCGAGCACGGCCCGGGCCTGCGGGAAGGCCTCGGCGAGGTCCCGCGCCATGCCGACCGCCTGGCTGCCCTGGCCCGGAAAGATGAGTGCGCGCATGTTGCGTCCTGGTCGCCGGCGCCGCGCGGCGCGCGAACGCCGCCCGTGTCGGCCGAAACTCTGGAATGGCGCGCGCACTCGCACCCGCGGCGCTGGGTGTCAACAATGCGCCGCACCATGATGCCGCAGCGACGCGGTCCTCCGGCCCCTCGGCGTTCGGCCCCTCGGCGTCCGGCCCGACCGGACCGGCACGCACGCCGGACGCGCGCCGGGTTCGCGCCGGACGCGCGCCCCGCGCAACCCGCTGTGCTTGTTGCACAACGGCATCCGGTGTAGAGTGGCGCCATACCCGACATCACCCGTCGCTCAAGCCCAAGGAGCCGCCCCGCATGGCGCGCGTCACCGTCGAAGACTGCATCGAGAAGGTCGAGAACCGCTTCGAGCTGGTGCTGCTGGCGAGCCACCGGGCCCGCCTCCTGGCCGCCGGCGCCCCGCTGACCATCGACCGCGACCGCGACAAGAACCCGGTCGTGGCCCTGCGCGAGATCGGCGACGAGACCATCACGGCCGACGACCTCAAGGAGCAGCTGATCCACTCGATGCAGAAGTACGTCGAGGTGGACGAGCCCGAGGCCGAGACCGTGCCGCTGCTGTCGAGCTCGCCGGCCGCCGCCGCGGTGGCGCCGCAATCCTCCAGCGACGACGCGGCGGTCCAGTTCGACCGCATGAGCGAGGAGGACCTGCTGCGCGGCCTCGAGAACCTCGCCCCGCCGGTCGAGACCGACGACGAGGGCGAGTGAGCCTGGACACGTGGGCCTGGATGGGCGCGACCTGACAGAGACCGGACCCGGCGGAGACGCCGGGTTCTCTCGTTCCGTGGCCGGCCCGCCGGCATCCGGTGCGGCCCCGCCGCCGGGGGCTGGCGCCGTCCCGGCGGTTGCGGAACAATCGCGCGTGATCCAGACCCCGCGCACGACCCCGGACGCGCCGGCCCCGTCCCGGCGGATGATGCGCCAGTACGAGCTCGTCGAGCGGGTCAAGCGCTACAACCCGGCCGCCGACGAGGCGCTGCTCAACCGCGCCTACGTGTACGCCATGCAGGCGCACGGCACGCAGAAGCGCGCCTCGGGCGATCCGTTCTTCGCCCACCCCCTCGAGGTGGCGGCGATCCTCACGGACCTCCACCTCGACGACGCCACCATCGTGGCCGCGGTGCTGCACGACACCGTCGAGGACACCGAGGCGACGCTCGAGGAGATCCGCCGGCTGTTCGGGCCGGAGATCGGCGCCCTGGTCGACGGCCTGACCAAGCTCAAGCGCCTCGACCTCGTCTCCAAGCAGGCCGCGCAGGGCGAGAACTTCCGCAAGCTGCTGCTCGCGGTCGCGGCGGATGTCCGGGTGCTGCTGGTCAAGCTCGCCGACCGCCTGCACAACATGCGGACCCTCCAGCACATGCGCGACGACAAGCGTCGCCGCATCGCGCAAGAGACCCTGGACATCTACGCGCCGCTCGCCGGCCGCATGGGCATGCAGGAGCTGCGCGAGGAGCTGGAGGATCTAGCCTTCCGCAACCTGGAGCCGGAGGTCTACGCCACCATCACCCAGCGCCTGACGCGGCTCTCCGCCAAGTCCGAGACCGTCGTCGAGACCATCGCGCAGGTGCTCACCGAGAAGCTCGGCGCGCAGGGGATCACCGCCGAGGTCAGCGGCCGGCAGAAGCGCCCGTTCTCGATCTGGTCGAAGATGGAGCGCAAGTCCGTCGCCTTCGAGCAGCTCTCCGACATCTTCGGCTTCCGCGTGGTCGTCGACACCGTGCAGGATTGCTACGCGGCGCTCGGCATCGTCCACACCAGCTGGCCGATGGTTCCGGGCCGGTACAAGGACTACGTCTCGACCCCGAAGCAGAACGATTACCGCTCGATCCACACCACGGTGATCGGGCCGAAGAGCCAGCGCGTCGAGCTGCAGATCCGCACCCGCGCCATGGACGACATCGCCGAGTACGGCATCGCCGCGCACGCCCACTACAAGGAGATCGGCACCGAGCTGGTGAAGGACCCGGCCCGCGCCGAGGGCAGCGTGCATCCGCGGCTCGCCGCGGAGAGCGGCGCCTACCAGTGGCTGCGCCGGACCATCGAGCTCCTCGCCGAGGGCGACAGCCCCGAGGAGTTTCTGGAGCACACCAAGCTGGAGCTGTTCCAGGACCAGGTGTTCTGCTTCACCCCGAAGGGCCGGCTGATCGCCCTGCCGCGCGGCGCGACGCCGATCGACTTCGCCTACGCGGTCCACACCGACGTCGGCAACACCGCGGTGGGCGCCAAGATCAACGGCCGGATGGCGCCGCTGCTGCACGAACTCGCCAACGGCGACGAGGTCGAGATCAGCCGCTCCGACGGGGCCTCGCCCCCGGCGGCCTGGGAATCCCTCGTGGTGACCGGCAAGGCCCGCGCGGCGATCCGGCGGGCGACCCGCACCGCCGTGCGGCGGCAATATGCCGGCCTCGGACGGCAGATCCTGGACCGGGCCTTCGAGCGCGCCGCCAAGACCTTCTCGGAGGACAAGCTCCGGGGCGCCCTGCCGCGGCTCGCCCGCGCGACGACCGAGGACGTGTTCGCCGCCGTGGGGCGGGGCGAGATGTTCTCGGGCGACGTCGTCCGCGCCGTCTATCCCGACCACCGCGACGAGCGCCGGCCCTCCGCCGCGCAGGGCGCCGCCAGCGGCGCGGGCCGGCTCGTGCGCTCCTCCGACCAGACCATGCGGCTGACCTTCCCGGGCGCCGAGGGCGGCAAGGAGGGGGAGGACGCGGATCGCAGCGACGCCATCCCGATCCGCGGCCTCGCGGGCGACCTGCCGGTCACCTTCGCGCCGAACGGCGGCGCGGTCCCGGGCGACCGGATCGTCGGCATCCTGACCCCCGGCGTCGGCGTGACGGTCTACCCGATCCAGTCGGCGGCACTCGCGGCCTTCGACAACGAGCCGGAGCGCTGGCTCGACGTCCGCTGGGACACGGAGGCGCTCGGCGGCGAGCGCTTCCCCGCCCGGCTGGCGCTCAAGTCGATCAACGAGCCCGGGGTGTTCGCCCAGATCGCCCAGGTGATCGCCGACCACGACGGCAACATCGACAACATCTCGATGAAGCGGCGAACCCAGGACTTCACCGACATCACCATCGACCTGTCGGTCTGGGATCTCCAGCATCTCAACGCGATCATCGCCGAACTGCGCGGCAAGCGCCCGGTCAACAGCGTCGAGCGCGTGAACGGCTGAGGTCGAGGGGCGGGGCGCGCGGCGCATCTGAGGTTTACAGGATCAACTTACGTAAACCACCGTTTTCACGACGAAGCCCTGTCGTGGTCAATTAATCCGCCCCGAGAGTTCAGTTTTTCACGACCGCACAATCCCGTGCTCTGCTTGACACGGACCCGTTTGAAACGAATGGTCCGGCGGACGGGGCGTCGGTGGCGCGGGTCATCGACCGCGCCGGTCCACCCCGGTTTGCAGAGCGCGGCGGCCGCGATCGCGGCGCACCGTCCCGGCCACGCGCCCCGGCCTTTCGCCCCGGGCGAACCCTGACCGATTGTTCAGACGATTTCCTGTCACCCACGATTTTTCGGGACCTGACCTGTTCATGCCAGTCACCCAGCGCAGCGCCATCTTCATCGACGGCGCCAACCTCTACGCCACCACCAAGGCCCTCGGTTTCGACATCGACTACAAGAAGCTGCTCAAAGAATTTCAGTCGCGGGAGAACCTCCTCCGGGCATTCTACTACACGGCCATGATCGAGGATCAGGAATACTCCTCGATCCGGCCGCTGATCGACTGGCTCGACTACAACGGCTACCGCGTCGTGACCAAGCCCGTGAAGGAGTTCACGGACTCGATGGGGCGCCGGAAGTACAAGGGCAACATGGACATCGAGCTGGCGATCGACGCCCTCGAGCTCAGCCCGCACATCGACCACATGATCCTGTTCTCCGGCGACGGCGATTTCCGTTCCCTCGTCGAGGCGATGCAGCGGCGCGGCGTGAAGGTGACGGTGATCTCCACGATCCAGACCCAGCCGGCGATGATCTCCGACGAGCTGCGGCGGCAGGCCGACGAGTTCGTCGACCTCGCGAGCCTCGCGGGCCGGATCGGGCGCGAGCCCGGCGAGCGCCCGGCGCGGGCCTCCGGCGAGGCGCCGACCCGCTACCGCGGGGAGGGAAGGGCCAATCCGGGCCTGGAGAACCGCTACGGCATCCGCCAGCCGGAGGCCGAGGAGGAGTAGCGCCTCAGGCGCTGCCCCCGTCGAGCCAGTCGAGGACCTGCCGGGCGCTCCGGTCCGGCGGGAAGACCGGATAGAACAGCTCGCTCACGACGCCGTCGTCGATCACCAGGGTGAGGCGGCGCAGCAGCACCTGGCCGCCGGCCTCGAAGGTGGGCAGGCGCGCCGCCATCGCGAAGGCCCGGTGCGGATCGGCCAGCAGCGGGAAGGGCAGGCGCAGGCGCTCGGCCGCCTCCCGCTGGTAGGCGCTCGTCTGGGTCGAGAGGCCGAAGACCTGGGCGACGCCTCGGGCCGTCAGCGCGGCGTGGTGATCGCGGAAATCGCAGGCCTGCGGCGTGCAGCCCCGGGCGCCGGGGATCGCGTCCCAGTCGGGCGTCAGGCCCGGCTGGCCCGGCTCGCCGGTGCGCGGGTAGGCGTAGGCCACGGTGCGGCCCGGCAGCCGCGCCAGCGAGACCGTGCGGCCGTCCGTGGCGGTGAGCGCCACGTCGGGCAGGCGCATCCCGCGCAGGTGATCGGCCGCGCCGTCGTCGACGGGGACCGGCAGGTCGTCGGGCAGGGTATCGTGGGTGGAGGGCATGGGTCGCTCCGCAGGATCGCAGGCTCTGGACGCCGCACCGGCTAATCCGGGATCTTGTGACATCGCGCGGTCAGCGCAAGGCGAGCGCATCACGGCCTGCGCGCGCCCCCCTGTCGGAACGATCGTCTTTGCGAGCGGAGCGAAGCAATCCAGCGGCACCACGCCCGCGGACGTCGCGCTGCCCTGGGTCGCTTCGCTGCGCTCGCGATGACGGCCCGGCCTCAGCCCCGGTCGCGCAGCAGCCGCGCCCGGTCGCGCTGCCAGTCGCGCTCCTTGACCGCCTCGCGCTTGTCGTGGGCCTGCTTGCCCTTGCCGAGGCCGAGCTCGACCTTCGCCCGCCCCTTGTCGTTGAAGTAGATCTTCAGCGGCACCACCGTGTAGCCCTGGCGCTGGGTCGCGCCGATCAGCTTGTTGATCTGGCGGCGGTGCAGCAGCAGGCGGCGCGGGCGCTTGGTGTCGTGGTTGAAGCGGTTCGCCTCCAGGTATTCCGGGATGTAGGCGTTGAACAGCATCAGGTCGTTGCCGGAGGGTCCGGCATAGGCCTCGCCGATCGTCGCCTTGCCGCCGCGCAGGGATTTCACCTCGGTGCCGGTCAGCGCGATGCCGGCCTCGAGCGTGTCCTCGATCGTGTAGTGATAGCGCGCGGCGCGGTTGTCGGCGACGATGCGCCGACTGGGCTCCGGTTTCGGGGCCATGATGCGTGACTTCCCTCAGTCGACCAGCAGGCCGGCGTGGCGCAGGGCGTCGTCGACGATGCGCTTGGTGGGCTCGGTCACCGGCACCAGCGGCAGGCGCAGCTCGTCGGTCATGTGGCCGAGCCGCGACAGCGCGTACTTCACCGGCGCCGGGTTGGCCTCGGCGAACAGGCCGGTCTGCAGGGGGAACAGCCTGTCCTGGAGGGCCAGCGCCTTGGCGTAGTCGCCCGCGAGCGTCGCCTCCTGGAGGTCGGCGCAGAGGCGCGGGGCGACGTTCGCCACCACCGAGATGCAGCCGTGGCCGCCGTGGGCGTTGTAGCCGAGCGCCGTCGCATCTTCGCCCGAAAGCTGGATGAAGCTCGCGCCCATGGCCTGACGCTGCTGGCTGACGCGATCGATCTTGGCGGTCGCGTCCTTCACGCCGGCGATGTTCTTCAGCTCGAAGAGCCGGGCCATCGTCTCGACGCTCATGTCGATGACGGAGCGCGGCGGGATGTTGTAGATGATGATCGGAATGCCGACCGCGTCGTTGACGGCCTTGAAGTGGGCGTAGAGGCCCGCCTGCGTCGGCTTGTTGTAGTACGGCGTCACCACGAGGACGGCGTCGGCGCCCGCGCGCTCGGCGTGCTGCGCCCGCTCGACCGCCTCGGCGGTGGAGTTGGAGCCCGCGCCCGCCACGACCGGCACGCGCCCGCCCGCCTCGTCGATGCAGGCCTCGACCACCCGGTCGTGCTCGGAATGGGTCAGGGTCGGGCTCTCGCCGGTGGTGCCGGTGGGCACGAGGCCGTGGCTGCCCTGCTCGATCTGCCAGCGCACGAACTTTCGGAAGGCGGCCTCATCGAAGGCTCCGTCGCGGAAGGGCGTCACAAGCGCGGTGAGCGAGCCCCGCAGGCGGCTCCCGGTCATCTCGGTCATCTCAGGCGTCCCAAAGGGTCCCAGCTGGGATTTCGGCGGTCTCGGCGCCGCGCGTGGTCCGCATCGTACGGGCACGGACCGGCAGACATAGGCGGTCGCGTCACGGCGCGCAAACAGATCGTGGGGACGGTTAACGCGATCTTAATGGTCACGGCCCGATCCTCGACCTTTCCCGCTCCGGTGATCAGTAGGGGGGAATCGTGATCCGACCCGCGGCCTCGCATCCGGCCCCGAAGCGCACGTCCCTCACCGCCGCCGCGCTCGTCGCCACCGTTGGCGTGGCGCTCGCCGGCCCGGTCGGCCAAGCCGGCCAAGCCGGCACTGACGCGCCCACGACGCCGCCGGCCACGCAGCCCGCGCCGCCGGCGAGCGACGCCGCCCTCTCGACCGCCCAGGTCCGAGGCGCGCAGGCCGTGAAGGCGAGCGACCCTGTCGCGGCCGACGCCCTGAAGCTCGACCCGGTCCACGCCTCGAGCGGCGACGACAAGGGCGAGGAGCCCGCCCGGACGCTGCCGGCCGCGGCCTCGGCCTACGCCTCCGCGGACCCCGACGCCCCAGTGGCCTTCCCGCTGCCGGACGCCGCGGTCACCCCGGCGGCCCCGGTGCCCGAGGTGCCGGATCCCGCGCGCCCGAAGATCTCCGGCGACACCGACCCGACGCTGCTGCGCGGCGCCATCGACCTCTACCGCAAGGGCCGCGTCGCCGACGGCGACCGGATGCGCGACGGCTTCACCGACCCGGCCGCGAAGGCGCTGCTCGAATGGGTGGCGATCCGCGCGGGCGCCGGGATCGGCTTCAACCGCACCGTGGCCTTCGTCCGGGCCAATCCGGACTGGCCGGCCGGCCCGCTGCTGCGCCGCCGGGCCGAGGAGGCGCTGCTCTCCGAGAAGAAGGCGCCCGCGACGGTCCGGGCCTACTTCGCCACGGCGAAGCCGGTGAGCGCGCCGGGCAAGTTCGCCTTGGCGCTGGCCCTGCGCGCCGACGGCTGCGACGCCGACGCCGCCGAGATGGTCCGAGACCTCTGGCGCACCGAGAGCTTCGGGCGGAGCCTGGAAGCGAAGGTGCTCGACGCCTTCCCGGACGCGCTGACCCGGGTCGACCACCGCTACCGGATGGAGCGGGCGCTCCTGAAGGACGACTGGGAGAGCGCCGGCCGGGCCGCCGGCTACGCGGGCGGCGCCTATGCCAGCCTCGTGCGCGCCCGCCGGGCCGTGGAGGACAAGTCCTCCGGCGCCGCTTCCGCGCTCGCCGCGGTGCCGCCGTCGCTGCGCAGCGACGCGTCCTACATCTTCTCCCGGGCGCAGTATTTCCGCCGGGCCGACAAGCCCGAAGCCGCCGCCGCCGTGCTCGCGACGGCGCCGAGCAACCCGGACGTGCTGGTCGACGGCGACGAGTGGTGGATCGAGCGCCGGATCGTGGCGCGCAAGCTCCTCGACCTCGGCGATGCCAAGACCGCCTACGCGGTGGCGAGCCAGCCGGCGGCGCGCTCGCCCGAGAAGCGCATCGAGGCCGAGTTCCACGCCGGCTGGATCGCGCTCCGCTTCGCCGGCGATCCCGCCGCCGCCGCGCAGCATTTCGCCCGGGTGGCGGCGATCGCCGAGAGCCCGATCTCGGTGGCGCGGGCCGCCTACTGGCAGGGACGGGCGGCCGAGGCGCTCGGCCAGTCGGAGGAGGCGAAGCGCTTCTACGAGCGCGCCGCCCTGCAGCCGATCGCCTATTACGGCCAGGTGGCCCGGGCCCGGCTCGGCCAGACCAGCCTGCCCCTGCGGGCGCCGGCCGACCTCGAGGGCGCGGAGCGCCAGGCCTTCGACGGGCGGCTCTCCATCCGCGCCCTGCGCCTGCTCGGCGAGGCCGGGATCAAGGAGCTGGCCCTGCCGCTCTACATCGACGCCGCCCGGGACCTCTCGGACCCGCGCGAGCTCCAGGCGCTCGGCGACCTCGCCACCGACATGAAGGACGCCCGCGCCCTGGTGGCGATCGGCAAGCTCGCGGTCCAGCGCGGCCTGCCGCTCGACGCCCACGCCTACCCGACGATCGGGATCCCCACCTACGAGACCTTCACGGCGGTCCCGCAGGTCGAGCGGGCCATGGTCTACGCCATCGCCCGCCAGGAGAGCCAGTTCGACCCGCGCGCCCAGTCGGGCGTCGGCGCCAGGGGGCTGATGCAGATGATGCCGGCCACCGCCCAGCGCACCGCCCGCCGGGTCTCGACCGCCTTCGACGTCGACCGCCTGACCAGCGATCCCGCCTACTGCGCGAGGCTCGGCCAGGCCCATCTCGGCGAGCTGATGGAGGATTGGCGCGGCTCCTACGTGCTCGCCTTCGCCTCCTACAACGCGGGCGGCGGCAACGTGAAGAAGTGGATCGACGCCTACGGCGACCCGCGCAAGGGCGACGTCGACGTGATCGACTGGGTGGAGCGCATCCCCTTCACGGAGACGCGCAACTACGTGCAGCGGGTCATGGAGAACCTGCAGGTCTACCGCTCGCGGCTCGACAGCCGCAGCGCCCTGCTGATCGAGGGCGACCTCCACCGCGGCGCGCGGTAGCGGGCTCCTCACCGTCTTTGCGAGCGGAGCGAAGCAGAGACGAAGTTCTCGATCTGCGGCCTGCCGCCGCGACGTAACCCACACCCCAGCTCCGCCGCGGCATAGCTTTTGGTTGTGCCCTCGCTGCCTCGCTCCCTAGAAGATGGTCCGGTCCGCATTGACCGGCTCCCGAGAGCCCGCGCTGCCGAGAGGTTCCCATGCTGCGTTCGAGATCGGGTTTCGCCCTCCTGCTGAGCACCGCGCTCGCGGCCGCCGCCCCGGCCCTGGCCCAGGAGGCCTCCACCGCCGAGCAGACGATCGACGTGATGAACACGCTGTTCGGCAAGCATCCGGGCGCCCGGGCCAACCACGCCAAGGGCGTGGTCGCCGAGGGCAGCTTCACCCCGTCGCCCGAGGCGGCGAAGATCAGCAAGGCCTCCCTGTTCCAGGGGCCGGCGGTGCCGGTGACGATTCGGTTCTCGGACGCCACCGGCGTCCCGACCATCCCGGACGGCGCGGCCGACGCCAACCCGCACGGCCTCGCGCTCAAGTTCAAGCTGAGCGACGGCTCCGAGATGGACGTCGTCACGAACTCGCTGAAGTACTTCCCGGTCGCCACGGGCGAGGAGTTCCGCGACCTCCTGAAGGCCGCCGCCGAGAGCGGCCCGAAGGCGGCCCATCCGACCGCGCTGGAGCGCTTCGCCGCCGCCCACCCGGCCGCCGCCACCGCGGGCGGGACCGCCAGGACCCCGTCGAGCCTCGCCCGGCAGACCTACAACGGCGTCAACGCCTTCATCCTGGTGGACGCCGCCGGCAAGCGGCAGCCGTTCCGGTTCCGCTTCGTGCCGGTGGAGGGCGAGGAGGTCCTCCCGCCCGAAGAGGCTGCCAAGCGCGATCCGAACTTCCTGATGGCCGAGATCGGCCCGCGGGTCGCCAAGACTCCGGCGAGGTTCCGGATGCTGGCCCAGCTCGCCGAGCCGGGCGACCCGACCAACGACGCCACCAAGCCCTGGCCGGACGACCGGAAGACGGTCGATCTCGGCACCGTGACGGTGAGCAAGGTCGTGCCCGACAGCGCCGAGGCCGAGAAGGCGCTGCTGTTCATGCCGAACAACCTGACCGACGGGATCGAGGTCTCGGACGACCCGCTGATCGACGCCCGCGTCCAGGCCTACGCGGTCTCGTTCAGCCGCCGCTCGCAGTAGCGCGGCCCGGCCGGGCGGAATCCCCGACCCGTCGCCTCATCCCGAGGTGCCGGAGCGGATCAGCGGCCCGTCCCGGCCTTCGGGGCGGAGGGCGGCTTCGCGCCGCCCGGCTGCCCCTTGCTCTCGACCGGGCCCGTGCGGGCGCCGTCCCGGGTGGAGCCGGTGCCGCTGAGGCCGCCCGCGCCCATGCTGGTCGTGGGCGCGCCGGCATCCGTGCGTCCCTCGGCCTTGCCCCGGCCCTCGGCGGCACCCGCGGCCCCCGCCGCGCAGGTGAGCAGGGCGGCGAGCAGCATCGCACGGTTCAGGAACCTCATGGGGCCTCCGCGAGTCCTCGTGCGCCCCGGACGGGCTTGCCGGTCCAACCGGGTGTGCCCGGCAGCGTTCCCGCTGACGACCGGCCTGTCACCCGGCGGCGCCGAGCGCGGCGGCGGCGCGGCGGCCCCGCCGCTCGGCGGGATCCTGGAACACCCCCGACCACAGGCCGAGGCGGCGCCCCCAGGCCCGGTCCGCCGCGGGCGCGTAGTCCGGCGCGAGGTCCCGGTCGGGCAGGGCGAGGCCCTGCGCCACTATCCAGGCCCCGAGATCCGCCTCGCCGACCCGGCAGAGCGCCGCGCCCGCCTCGCCCCGCGGCTCGCAGGTGACGGCCGCCCCGCCGATCCGGTCGGCGAGCGCCCGGGCGGCGTCGCGGCCGCACGGGTAGGGCCGGTCCCGGGCGTCCGCGCAGGTCGCGTCGGCCTCCGGCGCGGCGATCCCGAACAGGCTCACCGGCCGTCCGCCGACGCGCAGCGTCCCGCCGTCGATCACCTGGGCGGGGCCGCGCAGGATCTCGCCGGCCCGCGCGGGGCCGTGCCAGCCGAGGCCGCCCGCCACGAGCGCGGCGAGGAGCGGCAGGCGCGAGCGGTCGCCCCTGTCGTCCGGGCAGAGGAGGGTGCCGGCGAGGCCGGCCGCGCAGGCGAGGAGGATACCGACGTAGAGCGACATGGTCTCAGGTCTCCGGAAGGGCTATGGCGGCCCTTGTGCCGAAGCGCCGCCCCGCGACCCTGACGCCGGCTGTCAGCGTCCCGTCAGGCGGCGCGGCCTAGCCTGCGCCCGCATGAGCCCGTCCCCGCCCCGCCGCCTCGTTCTCGCCCTCGGCCTGCTGGCCGCCCTCGCGGGCGGGCCCCTGCACGCCTCCGAGGATGCCGACCGGGCCCGCCGGGCCCTGGAGAGCGGCGAGATCCGCCCCCTCGACGCGGTGCTGGCGGCGGCCCGGGCGGCGGTGCCGGGCGACGTCGTGTCGGTCGATCTCAAGCACGACGACGGGCACTGGCTGTACAAGCTGCGCATCCTCGGGCCCGACGGGAAGCGGCGGACCGTGAAGGTCGATGCCGGCACGCTCAAGATCCTGGACGAGGACGACGATGATTGAGGAGGCCGGCCCGTGCGCGTCCTGATCGTCGAGGACGAGCCGCGCATCGCGGCGGACATCCGGCAGGGCCTGGAGAGGGCCGGCTACGTCGCCGACGTGGTGGCGGACGGCGAGGCGGCGTGGTTCCGCGCCGAGACCGAGACGTACGACGCCATGGTGCTGGATCTCGGCCTGCCGCGCCTCGACGGGCTCGGCGTGCTGCGCCGCCTGCGCGCCGCCGACATCACCCTGCCTGTCCTGATCCTGACCGCCCGCGACGGCTGGCGCGAGCGCGTCGAGGGCATCGACGCCGGCGCCGACGACTACCTCGCCAAGCCGTTCCGCATGGAAGAGCTGGTGGCGCGGCTGCGGGCGATCCTGCGGCGCACCGCCGGCCACGCCGCGCCGGTGCTGCGCGCCGGCACGGTCGAGCTCGACACCCGCACCCGCGCGGTCAGCGTCGACGGCAGGCCCACGGAGCTGACCGCCCTGGAATACCGGCTGCTGGCCTTCCTGCTGCACCGGCAGGGGCAGGTCGTGCCGGCGGGCGAGCTGCTCGACCACCTTCACGGCGTCGGGACCGAGCGCGAGGCCAACGCCCTGGAGGCGCTCCTGACGCGCCTGCGGCGCAAGATCGGGCCGGGGGTGATCGAGACCCGCCGCGGCCAGGGCTACCTGATTGCCGGACCGGACGGACCGTGAGGCGCGACTCCCTCCGCCTGCGGCTCGGCCTCGCGGCGGCCGCGCTGATCGCGCTGGCGCTGGTGCTCGCCGGGATCGGCCTCACGGTGATCCTCGACCGGGTGCTCGACGCCCGCACCGTCGCGGATCTGGACCGGACCGCCAAGCTCATCGCCGGCCGGGTGGGCCTCGCGCCGGACGGGACGCCGACCCTGTCCCGGGACCTGCCGGACCCGCGCTTCGCCACGCCCTACGGCGGCCTGTACTGGCAGGTCGAGGCGGGATCGCGCGCGCTGCGCTCGCGCTCCCTCTGGGACAGGAGCCTCGATCTGGGACCGGCCGGGGCGGGCGCGCAGGCCCCCGCGACCCTCGACACGACCGGGCCCGACGGCGGCCGGCTCATCGCGGTGGTGCGGCCGCTGCAGATCGGCGCGCCGGGCGCCGAGACCGCGCTGCGGGTCGCGGTGGCGGAGGACCGGCGCGGCCTCGCGGCGAGCCGGACCACGTTCCTGCGCCTGCTCGTCCCGGCGCTCGTCGCCCTGTTCGTCGTCCTGACCCTGGCGATGGGCCTGTTCGTGCACCGGGCGCTCGGCCCGTTCCGGGTGCTGCAGGCGGAGCTCCTGGCGGTCCATGCCGGGCGGCGGGCGCGGCTTCCGGAGCAGTTCCCCGACGAGGTCCGGCCGCTGGTCACCGATCTCAACCGGCTGCTCGACGCGCAGGAGCGCGCCCTGATCCGCGCCCGCGACGCCGCCGCCGACATGGCCCACGGCCTCAAGACGCCGCTGGCGGTGCTGGACGCGCTGGCGCGCCGGACCGGGTCGGCCGACCCGGCGCTGGCGGCCGAGATCGCCGAGCAGGCGCGGGCCATGGGCGGGCAGGTGGAGCGGGCGCTGGCCCGGGCGCGGGTCGCGGCCGCGGGCGACCTGCGGCGGCGGTCCTGCCCGGTCGCCCCGGTGGCGGAGCGCCTCGTCGCGACCCTGCGGCGGCTGCCGGAGGGCGGGTCCCTCGACTGGGCCGTGGCGGTGCCCGGGACCCTCGCCTATCCGGGCGAGGAGGGCGAGCTGATGGAGGTGCTGGGCAACCTCCTCGACAATGCCCGGAAGTGGGCGCACCGGCGGGTCCGGATCACCGGGACGGCAGCCGGGACGGACGCCGGCCAGCCGGGTCTCTCCGTCGAGGATGACGGCCCCGGCATGAGCGCCGCGGCCATCGCGGGGATCGGGCGCGGCCAGCGCTGGGACGAGAGCCGGCCGGGCACCGGCTTCGGCATCGCCATCGCCCGCGACGTCGCCGAGGCCGCCGGCGCCCGGCTCGATTTCGGCCGCTCGGAGCTGGGCGGCCTGCGGGCGGAGCTGCGCTGGCCGGGCGGGTAGGGCGAGCCAGGCGCCTCCCAATTCGCGCCCTCATCCTGAGGTGCCGGCTGAGGTGCCGGAGCGAAGCGCAGGCCTCGAAGGCGGGCTCCAGGGATCGCGCGGCCGGCTGGAACCCTCCTTCGAGCCCCGCTTCGCGGTCACCTCAGGATGAGGGGATGGCTGGGAGGACCCGGTGTGCGCGTCGGGAACCACACGCTCACCGCCCCGGCTTCGCACCCGCGCCCGCCCGGCTCAGCCGCATCAGCCGCGCGCTCAGGGCGCAGGCGCAGGCCGCGGTGCCGCGGCCCTCGGTGGCGATCGTCAGGTCCGGCCGCTCCGGCGCCTCGTAGGGCGCCGAGATGCCGGTGAAGCCCGGGATGCGGCCGGCGCGGGCCAGCCGGTAGAGGCCCTTCGGGTCCCGGGCCTCGCACAGGCCCAGCGGCGTGTCGACGAACACCTCCAGGAACGGGATGTCGCCGGCGATCCGGCGCGCCAGCGCCCGGTCGGCCCGGTAGGGCGAGATCAGCGAGACGATCACCACCGTCCCCGCCTCGGCCATCAGCCGCGCCACCTCGGCGGTGCGCCGGACGTTCTCGGCGCGGTCCTCCGGCGAGAAGGCGAGGTCGGCGTTGAGCCCGTGGCGCAGGTTGTCGCCGTCGAGGACCGCGCTGTGCCGGCCGCCCGCGACCAGGGTCCGGTCGGCCTCCGCCGCCAGCGTCGACTTCCCCGCCCCCGACAGGCCGGTCAGCCACGCGATCACCGGCACCTGGCCGAGGCGCGCCCAGCGCGCCTCCCGCGCCTGGAGGGGGTGCCAGGTCACGGGGCCCGGAGGGAGGCCGGCCGGAACCGTCTGCGGGATCTTCTGCACGACGCACATATCCACCGCCTGGTCCACCGCCTGGTCCACCGCTTGGTCACACGCCTGGGGCGGCGTCCGCGGGGGCGGCCGCCGGTTCTCGGACATCGACACGCGCGGGCCCCTACGGCACGCGCCAGACCGGGTAGCCGACGGCCTCGCCGAGGCGCTCCCGGCACTCCTCCAGGATGTGGGCCGTCCGCCGCCGCCACGCGGGCGGGGACCGGAAGGCGGCCCGCGCCGCCGCCGCCCGCACCAGCGCCTCGACCGCGGCCTCCGTCTCGGGCGCGACCGGCCCGGCGGCGAGCTCGTTCGGCGGGGCGGCGGGCGCGGCCGCGATCACCGCGTCCCAGCTCTGCCCCCAACAGGCGGCGGCGAAGCGCGCGTTCCCGGCCGCGTAGCGCGCCGCGACGCGGGCCAGCCCCTCCGGGGCGTCGCCGCGGAACCGCTCCGCGTCGAGCCCCCGCCCCCAGGCCCAGTCGTCGAGGACGTGGCCGAGCAGCCGGCGATGCCCGGTCACCTGCCGGTGCACGCCGAGCCGGTACAGGCGGCGCGACGCCTCGACCGCGACCGGCCCGGAACTCCGGTTGGTACGGTAGGCGAGGTCGGCCGGGCCCAGGAGCGGCGCGAGGCGCTCGCCCAGCCCGAGCCCGTCGACCAGCCGCGCCAGCAGCGGCGCGTCGGACCGCCGGTCGCGGTACGGCAGGGCGGTGACGCGCCCCGCGGCGGCGCGGCGCCAGGGCTCGAGCCGGTCCGCGTAGTCGTAGCGCCGGGACCCGCCCTCGGAACGCAGGAAGCCGCGGAACGTGCGGCCCTCGGCGACGACCTGCGCCCGCAGGGCGTAGGCCGAGGCCAGCTGCTCGGCCTGCGGCTTGACCACGAGCGCCGCCTCCAGGGCGAAGCCGCGGCGCGCGAACAGGTCGGACAGGATCTCGGGAACGCGCCAGAACGGGCGCTGGACGGAGAAGTCCTCGTAGGAGAGCAGGACCGTGTCGGCCGGCGTGGCGGCCAGGATCGCGTCGAGCCGCGCGAGGGCCTCGCGGCGCTCCGCGGCGCCGCGGCGCCGGTCCAGCGCCTGGCCGAGCCGGTAGTGGTTGACGTCGTCGCTGCCGGGGGCGCCCGGCGGGGCGAGGTTCGGATAGCAGATCCCGGCCGCGGCGAGGCGGGGGCGCAGGCGGGCCAGCACCTCCTGGAACGCGGTGGAGCCGGTTCGGGGCATCCCGATGTGAACGATCGCGCGGCGCACGTGTCCTGTCGACCCTGCTGGAATTCGCGGTTGCGGCAAGTCTTCCGCGCAGCCGGGCACAGTCCACGACCCCTCGTGGACGCGCACGTCTCGGGATGAACGCCGGACGAATCCGTAATCACGGCCCGATCACGGGAACGCGACCAGAAATAGCCAAGCTCCGTTTCTGCTCTATTTCAGACGGACTGTGGAATCCCCGGGCCAGGGCGCCGCGGGTGCGCCCGGGAGAGACAGCGCCGCGCGGCGACCCTCGAGCGCCGGACAACAGCGGCGCGATGCTGGGGCCGCTTCCGATCGTGTTGCAACGGTTGGGAAGGACGACGACCCCGGTCGAGACATCCGCGCCACGCCCCCTCTCCCGTGCGGCAGAGGGTTGGGGTGAGGGACAAGACGCTTCGAGGTCGAGCGAGCCATCACGGCGCGACGGGGGTGTGCCTCGTCCGGCACGGGCTCGACGCGCCACCGCCTCGCTCGGGAGCGGTTCTAGGGCCCGGCATCCTCGCGCCGGAGCAGGAACACGCCCTGCGCGCCGAACAGGTTCCAGACCCACCAGGGCATGGAGAACCGCATCGGCCGGCCGCGGGCGTCCAGCGCCGTGGCGTGCTCGATCCGCGCGCCGATCAGGCGGCAGAGGCCGACGAAGTCGCGGATCGTGCAGTGGTGGATGTTGGGCGTCTCCCACCACGCGTCCGGCATGATCTCGGTGACCGGCATCCGCCCGCGGAAGGCCAGCTCGGAGCGCACCCGCCAGTGCCCGAAATTCGGGAACGAGATGATCACCTGCCGGCCGATGCGCAGCAGGTGCTCCAGCACCACCCGGGGATTGCGGGTCGCCTGGATGGTCTGGGACAGGACCACGACGTCGAAGGCCCCGTCCGGGTAGTTGGCGAGGTCGGTGTCGGCGTCGCCCTGGATCACCGACAGGCCCCGGGCGAGGCAGGCGTTCACACCCTCGCGGGACAGCTCGATCCCGCGCCCGTCGATGCCGCGGCGGTCGCGCAGCAGCGCCAGCAGCGAGCCGTCACCGCAGCCGATGTCGAGCACCCGGGCGCCGGCCGGGACGAGGCCGAGCACGACGAGGTGGTCGACGCGGGCGCCGCCGCCCTCGGCCGCGTGGGGCAGGGCGTCCGCGCCCTCCCAGGGGGCGCCGTGGCGGACCTTGCCCGAGGCGATCTTACTCAAAGAGATCTTGCCCAGGGGCAGCTTGCCGAAGGTCATCTTGCCGGGCCCGCCGCTCGCCATCCGCGTCACAGCCCGCGCGCCCGGGCGGCGGCGTCGATGAAGCCGCGGGCCGCGGAGAACATCGCCGGCTCGTCGAGCAGGAAGGCGTCGTGGCCCTTGTCGCTCTCGACCTCCACGAAGGCCACCGGCGCCGCGGCGGCGTTGAGCGCGTGGACGATCGCCCGGGAGTCGCGGGTCGGGAACAGCCAGTCCGAGGTGAACGAGATCACGCAGAAGCGGGTCTTGGTGCCCCGGAAGGCGTTGGCGAGCACGCCGCCGTGGTCCTCGGCGAGGTCGAAATAGTCCATCGCCCGGGTCAGGTAGAGGTAGGCGTTGGCGTCGAAGCGCTCGACGAAGCTCAGGCCCTGGTGGCGCAGGTAGCTCTCGATCTGGAAATCGGCGTTGAACGAGAAGGTCGGCGCCGTGCCGCCCTGGAAGCGCCGGCCGAACTTCCGGTGCAGCGCCGGCTCGGACAGGTAGGTGATGTGCGCGCCCATCCGGGCGACGCCGAGCCCCTTGGCGGGCCGGGTGCCCGCCTCGAGGTAGCGCCCGTCCGCCCAGGCGGGGTCGGCCATGATCGCCTGACGGCCGACCTCGTGGAAGGCGATGTTCTGCGCCGAGTGGCGGGCGCCGGTGGCGATCGGCATCGCGGCGAAGACGCGCTCGGGATAGAGCGCCGCCCATTGCAGCACCTGCATCCCGCCCATCGAGCCGCCGATGCACAGGAACAGGTCCCGGATGCCGAGATGCTCCAGCAGCATTGCCTGGGCCCGGACCATGTCGCGGATCGTCACCAGCGGGAAGTTCAGCCCGTAGGGCCGTCCCGTCGCCGGGTCGATCGAGGCCGGGCCGGTGGAGCCCATGCACGAGCCGATGACGTTCGAGCAGACGACGAAGTAGCGGTCCGTGTCGATCGGCTTGCCGGGGCCGACCAGCGTCTCCCACCAGCCGGGCTTGCCGGTCACCGGGTGGGTGTGGGCGAAGTACTGGTCGCCGGTGAGCGCGTGGCAGATCAGAACCGCGTTCGAGCGCGCGGCGTTGAGCGTGCCGGCGGTCTGGTAGGCGATCTGGAAGGGCGCGAGCTCGACGCCCGCGTCGGTGAGCAGGGGCGTGTCGGCGGCGAAGCGCGCCACCGGGCTCCGCGGGTCGAGCGCCTGCGAGCGCTCGGACGCGCGCCGCGCCGGCTCGTCGATCGGGTCCGGCCTCAGGGCCGTGTCCGTTTGGGTGTCCATGGCGGGTCTTGACGACCGTGTATCGGTTCGGATCCGAACCGGGAGAGCACGGGATCGCCTGACGCGCCGCACTCGCCCGACGCGGCCAGCCCCGCCGAGGTAATGCGCGGGGGGCCGAGCGTCAACGCGGGCGGGCCGGACGGTCAGGCCCGGTCGGGTCGCTCACGCGATCGGGGCGGCCATCACGGCGAGCCCCAGGGCGGGCAGGCCGAGCGCGAGGGCGGCCCGGGCATCCAGACGGTCCGCGCGGACGCCCGCCCGCCAGTGCCGGCTCGCCGCGCTCTCGATCAGCATGCCGGCGAGCACGAGACCGCAGCCGATCAGGGCCTGCATCGAAACCATGGGAACCTCGCCCGGACAGCCGCGCGACCGGGGGCGCCGCGCGTCTCGGCGCGCCCCCGGTTGCCGCTGGGAAAGTCCGTCCGGTGTCTGACGGTTCCTCGCCGACGCCTCAGCCGGCGCCTCAGCGCATGGCGGCCGCGCAGGCCGCGAAGACCAGGGCGGCGCCGGCGGCCGTGATGCAGCCGTTGGCCCAGGGCGCCGCCTCGGCGCGCCGCAGGCGGCAATCCGCGGCGACCGAAACGAGGATCCCGATCAGGAAGAGGCTGCAGGGGATCAGGTCACCGGGCATCGTCGATCCATCCAGGGGTTGCGGGTCGGGGCACGCCCGACGCGCCCCTGTTCTCCCGGTTCAACAGGCCGAAACGTGGCGAGTGCCCCGCGGCATTTGCGCGTCGCCGATTTGCCGCGGCGCCCCGGATGGATCGCGCTGGTTGAAGTCCCGCCGATGAAGTCCCGCCGATCAGGTCCTGGCCGAGGCCGGCCGGGTGTCGAAATCCTCCGGGCCCAGATCGAGGAGGTCGTTGGGGGTCTCGGTGCGGTCGTAGGCCTGGCTCGCCGCGGCCTCGATCACCGCCTGATTGCGGGCGAACAGCTCCAGGGGGGCGAGGTCGGCGCCGCCGAACTGCTGGCGCAGCACGGGAACCGGGACCTCGACCGCGATCACCCGCTGGCCGTTCGTCATGGCGAAGCGGATCAGCGAGTCGTCGGCGGGGAGGATGTGGGCGCCGCCGTCCAGGTAGCGTTCGAGGGGCATGCGGGGATCCTTCGTGGTGGGCGCCTGTCGGCGGAGCGCCGGCATACAGCCACGACTCCGTGCACGCGGACAAGTCGCCCTGTCTGGGTCGAGTCTGGTCGGGCCGGCCCCTCCGGGCGCGGCCCCGGGTTCACCGGCCGAGGAAATGCTGTAGACGGGCGCGGAACCGACCGAACCCCGCGCATCCCGAGTCGCACCGCAATGTCCGCCCCCCGACCCGCCCGTCCGGAACCGCGTCCCGGCGTCCTGGCGATCGACACCTACGTGCCCGGCAAGAGCGGGCGGCCCGGCGGCGGCAAGGTCTACAAGCTGTCCTCCAACGAGACGCCCCTCGGCCCGAGCCCGGCGGCGCTGGCCGCCCTCCACGCGGCGACCGCCAAGCTCGAGACCTACCCGGACGGGCGCGCCACGGTGCTGCGCACCGCCATCGCCCGGCGCTACGGGCTCGACCCCGAGCGGATCGTCTGCGGCGCGGGCTCGGACGAGCTCCTGTCGCTGCTGGCCTACGCGTATGGCGGGCCGGGCACCGAGGGGATCTACTCGGAGCACGGATTCCTCGTCTACCGGATCGCCATCCTGGCCTCAGGCGGCGAGCCCGTGGTCGCGCCCGAGCGCGACCTCACCGTCGACGTCGACGCGATCCTGGCCCGGGTCACCGACCGGACCCGGATCGTCTACGTCACGAACCCCAACAACCCGACCGGCACCTACCTGCCCTTCGACGAGATCCGCCGCCTCCACGCCGGCCTGCCGCCGCACGTGCTGCTGGTGATCGACGGCGCCTACGCCGAGTACGTCCGCGCGAACGACTACTCGGCTGGGCTCGAGCTGGCCCTCGAGGCCGAGAACGTCGTGATGACCCGCACCTTCTCGAAGATCCACGGCCTCGCCTCCGTGCGGATCGGCTGGATGGTCGCGCCGGCGCACGTGGCGGACGCGGTCAACCGGATCCGAGGCCCGTTCAACGTCTCGGGCCCGGCGATCGCCGCGGGCTCGGCCGCCATCGCCGACGAGGCGCACATGGCCGCCGCCGCCGCCCACAATGCCGAGTGGCTGCCGAAGCTCACCGAGGGCGCCCGCGCGCTCGGCCTGGAGGTCACGCCGAGCGTCGCGAACTTCCTGCTGATCCACTTCCCCGACGCGCCGGGCCGCTCGGCGGAGGACGCGGACGCGTTCCTGACCGAGCGCGGCCTCATCACCCGGCGGGTCACTGCCTACGGCCTGCCCAACGCCCTGCGGGTGACGGTGGCGGGCGCCGAGGCGAACGAAGCCTTCCTGGCCGCGCTCGGCGACTTCGTGCGGGGCCGGCATGGCTGAGACGTCCGTGGCCGGGGCGCCCGGGACCGAGGCGCCCGCTATCGGCCGCCTCGCCATCGTCGGTCTCGGGCTGATCGGCTCCTCGATCGCCCGGGCGGCGCGCCGCTACGGCCTCGCCCGGACCATCGTGGCGGTGGACCGCGACGCGGCCGTGCGCGCCCGGGTGCGCGAGCTCGGCATCGCCGACGTCGTCACGGGCGACCCGGCGGAGGGCGCCGCCGGCACCGACCTCGTCATCCTGTGCGTGCCGGTGGGCGCGATCGGGGCGGCGGCGGCCGAGATGGCGCCGCATCTCAAGCCCGGCGCGATCGTGTCGGATGTCGGCTCGGTGAAGGGCGCCGTGGTGGCGGCGGTCCGGCCGCACCTGCCCGAGGGCGTCGCGCTGGTCCCCGGGCACCCGATCGCCGGGACCGAGTTCTCGGGGCCGGACGCGGGCTTCGCGACCCTGTTCCAGGGCCGCTGGTGCATCCTGACCCCGCCCGAGGGCACCGATCCGGCGGCGATCGAGACCGTCCGCGCCCTGTGGGCGGGGATGGGCGCCGACGTCGAGACGATGAGCGCCGAGCACCACGACCACGTGCTCGCCATCACCAGCCACCTGCCGCACCTGATCGCCTACAACATCGTGGGCACCGCGGCCGACCTCGAGGCGGCGACGCAGTCCGAGGTGATCAAGTTCTCGGCGAGCGGGTTCCGCGACTTCACCCGCATCGCGGCGTCCGACCCGACCATGTGGCGGGACATCTTCCTCAACAACCGCGAGGCGGTGCTGGAGATGCTCGGCCGGTTCAACGAGGATCTCTCGGCGCTCGCCAAGGCGGTGCGCTGGGGCGACGGCGACGCGCTCCACGCGATGTTCACCCGCACCCGGGCGATCCGGCGCAGCATCGTGGCGCAGGGCCAGGAGACCGCGGCCCCGGATTTCGGCCGGCCGCGTCCGCCGGAGGAATAGGGAAGGCGGCGGACCGACCCTCACGCACACCAGGTCGCTCAACGTCGTCTTTGCGAGCGCAGCGAAGCAATCCAGGGTGGCTCTACGCTGTGGGGGATGTCGCGCTGCCCTGGGTCGCTTCGCTGCGCTCGCGATGACGGGGAGCGCTCAAGCTGGCGGGCGGTTGACCAGCACCGGCTGCGCGGCCGTCCGCTCCGGGAACAGCTGCTTCAGGGCCTCGAGCTTCGGCGCGTCGTTGGCGGCGATGTACGGGTGGCCGGGGTGCAGGGCCATGAAGTCCTGGTGGTAGCCTTCCGCCGGGTAGAACGCGGCGCCCGGCTCGATCCGGGTGGCGACCGGCCGCGCGTAGGCCTGGGCCGCGTCGAGCTGGGCGATGTAGGCCCCGGCCACCCGCGCCTGGTCGGCGTCCTGCGGGAACAGGGCCGAGCGGTACTGGCGCCCGGCATCGGGTCCCTGGCGATCCACCTGGGTCGGGTCGAGGGCCACCGAGAAGAAGATCCGCAGCAGCTCGTCGTAGCGGATGACCGACGGGTCGTAGGCGACCGACACGGCCTCGGCATGGCCGGTCCCGCCGCCGCTCACGGTGCGATAATCGGCCTCGGCCCGGGTGCCGCCGGCGTAGCCCGACACCGCGCCGCTCACGCCGCGCACGTGCTGGAATACCCCCTGCACGCCCCAGAAGCAGCCGCCGGCGAAGACGGCCACGCGCGGCCCCGGCGGCTCGGCGGAGCGGGTCACGGCCTCCGGCAGGCGCCGGGGCGCCTCCTCGGCGAAGGCCGGGAGCCGGGGGAGCAGGACGGCGCCCGCGAGCCCGAGCCCGAGCCCCGCCCCGAGGACCGGGCGGGAGAGGGTGCGGAACGTGTCGCGAAGGGCCATGGTCAACCTCCTGCCGGATGCTGACAGCCCGTTCGCGCCGGCGCCCGATCCGGTTACGCGCGCGGCTGGCCGCATTGCGGTGACGGCGACATGGGTCTAGGCACCCGGCAACAGATCGACACGCGCGCGCAGGATCCGTCCCGTGACCATCGCCCCCGAGCCCAACTCCTTCCGCACCGGCCCCGACGAGCGCGGCCGCTTCGGCATCTTCGGCGGCCGCTTCGTCGCCGAGACGCTGATGCCGCTGATCCTCGAGCTGGAGGCGGCCTACGACGCGGCCAAGCAGGACCCGACCTTCCAGGCCGAGATGGAGAGCTACGGCACCCACTATATCGGCCGGCCGAGCCCGCTCTACTACGCCGAGCGCCTCACCGAGCACCTGCGCGCCAAGGCGCCGGCGGGGCAGGGCGCCAAGGTCTATTTCAAGCGCGAGGAGCTGAACCATACCGGCTCCCACAAGGTGAACAACGTGCTGGGCCAGATCCTGCTGGCCCGCCGCATGGGCAAGCCGCGGATCATCGCCGAGACCGGCGCCGGCCAGCACGGCGTCGCCACCGCCACGCTCTGCGCGCGCTTCGGCCTCAAGTGCGTCGTCTACATGGGCGCAGTCGACGTCGCCCGGCAGGCGCCCAACGTCTTCCGCATGAAGATGCTCGGCGCCGAGGTGATCCCGGTGGAATCCGGCACCAAGACCCTCAAGGACGCCATGAACGAGGCGCTGCGCGACTGGGTCACCAACGTCGCCGACACGTTCTACTGCATCGGCACGGTGGCGGGCCCGCACCCGTACCCGGCCATGGTCCGCGACTTCCAGTCGGTGATCGGCCGCGAGACCCGCGAGCAGATGATCGCCCAGGAGGGCCGGATCCCGGATTCCCTCGTCGCCTGCATCGGCGGCGGCTCGAACGCCATGGGGCTGTTCCACCCGTTCCTGGACGACCGCGAGGTCGAGATCTTCGGCGTCGAGGCCGCGGGCCACGGCGTCCAGTCGGGCCTGCACGCGGCCTCGCTCACCGGCGGCAAGCCGGGCGTGCTGCACGGCAACCGCACCTACCTGCTGATGGACGGGGACGGCCAGATCGCCGACGCGCACTCGATCTCGGCGGGCCTCGACTATCCGGGCATCGGCCCCGAGCACGCGTGGCTGCACGAGATGGGCCGGGTCACGTACCTGTCGGCGACCGATTCCGAGACGCTGGAGGCGTTCAAGCTCTGCTCGATGCTGGAGGGGATCATCCCGGCCCTGGAGCCGGCCCACGCCCTGTCCAAGATCCTGGAGCTCGCGCCGCAGCGCCCGGCCGAGCACCTCATGGTGCTCAACATGTCGGGCCGCGGCGACAAGGACATCCCGCAGGTGGCCGAGATCTTCGGCACGAAGATCTGAGGGCGCGCGGCGGCGGTCCTCCGCCCGCCGCGCCCCGCCTGTCCCGCGCGCGGACCGTCGGCCTCAGGCGGTCTCGATGTCCGTGAGCGGGAAGTCGTTGCCCTTGTGGAGCAGCGGGATGCCGTGGGCGCGGGCACAGGCGTAGGCGAAGCAGTCGCCGAAGTTCAGGCCGGCCGGGTGCCGGCCCTTGCCGAAGCGGTCGTAGGCGTCCAGCGCGCCCGCTTCGGCCTCCGGCGGGACGGCCACGATCTCGATGCCGGCGAGGTCGAGATAGGCGTGCACCGCCTCGCGGGCGGCCGGGACCGGGAGATCGAGGTGGCGCGCCAAGGCCACGCCGGTTTCCCAGACCGCCAGGGGCGACGTCACGCGGCGCAGCGCCCGCTGAAGCCGGGCCGCCAGGGCGGCCGCATCCGTCTCGTCGGTGAGGATCGCCGTGAGGGCCGACGCATCCACGAACATCGGGTCCCGCCTCAGGTGCGCTCGTACAGACCGTCGATGAACGCCGCGTCGGCGGGCTTCCGGTCCGGACCGGCACGCTCGTGCAGGGCACGGACGAAGTCGGCCGTCCGCTCGACGAGATCGGGCCGGTTCGTCTGGCGGGCGATCTCGTTCTGAAGCGCGCGGCGCACCGCGTCGGTCTTGCTCGTGCCCAGCAACGCCATGAGCTGGGCCGCGAGGGCGTCGACCTGCGGATCCTTGACGTAGAGCGGCATGCGCGGACCCCTGGGATATCCCGCACAGCGCTAATTTATATCCTCGGACGCCGCAAGGCGGAGCGGGCCGGAGCGGGTCGCCGGGCCGCGGCCGCTCACCGCACGGTCACCGCACAGTCACCTGATCCTTGATCTTCTCGTAGACCGACCGGCTGAGCACGCGCTTCGACAGCAGCTGCTCCACCGACGTGTAGGGCCGCTTGGCGACGATCGCCCGGCCGATGGCGCCGCCGCCGCGCAGGTGATTGAGATCCGCCACCGAGGCGGTGTTGAGATCGAGGATGGCCAGGGCCCGGGGACCGGCGCTGTCCTCCGCCCGGTCGACCTCGGCCTGACCGGCCGCCTCCTGCGCCGACGGATCGGGCTGCGCCTCCCGCGGGGGCGGCTCGGCGGGGAAGGCCGTCGCGTCGGAGGGCATCTGCGTCGGCGCCGGAGCGCCGCCGGACGGGGCGGGGGCGGGCTCGACCGCCGCGGGCTCGACCGCCGCGGGCGGGGCGGGCGGCGCCGCGGGAGCCGCGGGAGCCGCAGGAGGCGGCTCGACGCGCCGGACCGTCGCCGAGGGCTGGGGGGCCGCCGGTGTTTCCGGAGCGGACGCGGGCGGAATCGCCGGTCCGGGTGCGGGGCTCGGCAGCAGGGCCTGCACCACCGCCGCGAGGATGCCGGCAATGATGAGGAAAACCGAAACTCTGAGGATTGCAGGACCGCTGAGCACGCACCACTCGACGAGGATTAAAACTATATGCATCTACAGTTAATGATATCCTTGCACGTCGTCCAATCCACGCCCGAAACCCGGCGGGTCATCCCCAGGGTATGAGCGGGCCCGCACCGCGGCCGGGGGCGGGACTGCGTCGGCGGCTGGGTGAGCGACTCGGCGAGCGCCTGGGCGAGCGCGTCGGCGCGCTGCGCCACCTGCCGACCCTGTTCCGGGAGATCGCCGCCGCGAGCCCGCGCCTGCTGGCGGCGAGCCTGTCGCTGCGCCTCGTGGCGGCCTGCCTGCCGGTCCTGACCCTCTACCTCGCCAAGCTGATCCTCGACGGGATCGTGGCCGAGCACGCCCGGCCGGCGCCGGAGGCGGGGCTCGCTTCGTGGCTCGCCGATCCCGGCCGGGCGCGGCTCGCCGGCCTCGTCGCCGCCGAGTTCGGCCTCGCCCTGCTCTCGGACCTGACCGGCCGGCTCTCGAGCCTCGTCGAGACCCTGATCGGCGACCTCTACGCCAACGCGGCCTCCCTGCGGCTGATGGCGCACGCCGCCGAGCTCGACCTCGCTCAGTTCGAGGACAGCGCCCAGCAGGACCGGCTGGAGCGGGCCCGCCGGCAGGTCAGCGGCCGCACCGGCCTCATCGGCACGGTGTTCGGCCAGCTGCAGGGCCTCTTGACCCTCGCGACCCTGGCGGTCGGGGTCGCGGCCTTCACGCCCTGGCTCGTGGTGCTGATCGCCGCCGCCCTGGTCCCGGCGGTGCTCAACGAGTGGCACTTCACCAAGGCCGGCTACCGCCTCGCCTGGATCCGCAGCCCCGAGCGGCGGCGGATCGACTACCTGCGCTACCTCGGCGCCAGCGTCGAGACCGCCAAGGAGATCAAGCTCTTCGGCCTCGCGGGCTACCTCACCGGGCTCTACGCCGCGGTGGCGGGGCGGCTGCTCGCCGAGAACCGCGGCCTCGCGGTCGCCCGGGCCGGCTGGGGCTTCGCCTTCGCGAGCCTCGGGACGCTCGCCTACTACGCCGCCTACGCGGTGATCGTCTGGCGCACGGTGGCGGGCGCCTTCTCGGTGGGCGACCTCGCCTTCCTGGCCGGCGCGTTCCAGCGGCTGCGCGGCGGCCTGGAGGGGCTGCTCCTCGGGCTGACCCAGATCACCGGCCAGGCGCAGTATCTCGAGGATTTCTACGCCTTCTTCGCGATCCGGCCGCAGATCCGCTCGCCCGCGCGGCCCGCTCCGGTGCCAAGCCCGATCCGCGCGGGGCTGGTCTTCGAGGGGGTCGGCTACCGCTACCCGGGCACGCAGGTCTGGGCGCTGCGCGACCTCTCCTTCGCCGTCCGGGCCGGGGAGACGGTGGCGCTGGTCGGCGGCAACGGCGCCGGCAAGACCACGATCGTCAAGCTGATGACCCGGCTGTACGACCCGCACGAGGGCCGCGTGCTCCTCGACGGCGTGCCGCTGGCCGCCTACGACCTCGACGACCTGCGGGCGCGGATCGGGGCGATCTTCCAGGACTTCGTCCGCTTCGACCTCACCGCCGGGGAGAACGTCGCGGTCGGCCGGATCGCGGCCGCCGACGACGCGGACCGCATCGCGGCCGCGGCGGCAAGGGGGCTCGCGGCCCCGGTGATCGAGCGCCTGCCCGGGGGCTACGCCCAGCCGCTGGGCAAGCGCTTCGCCGGCGGCCTCGACCTCTCCGGGGGCGAGTGGCAGAAGGTCGCGCTGTCCCGGGCCTACATGCGCGAGGCCGAGATCCTGATCCTGGACGAGCCGACCGCCGCCCTCGACGCCCGGGCCGAGCACGACGTCTTCGCCCGGTTCCGGGAACTGTCGGCCGGGCGGACGGCGGTGCTGATCTCGCACCGCTTCTCCACCGTGCGCATGGCCGACCGCATCCTCGTCCTGGAGGGCGGCCGGGTCCTGGAGGAGGGCAGCCACGCCGCCCTCATGGCGCGGGGCGGCCGCTACGCCGAGCTGTTCGCCCTCCAGGCCGAGGGCTACCGGTAGGCCGGCCGGCGCGTCGCCGGGGCGGCCCAAGCATTGCCCGATTCCCTGAGCCTGCTATCTGCGGCGGACCGAACCGGGGTTGTCCATGCGCCTGCGCCTCTTCCCACTGCTGACGGCCGGTCTTCTCGTCTGCGCCGGGCCCACCCGCGCGGCCCCGCCCGCCGCGCCCGAACCGGAGGCCAAGCCGCCGGCGCCCGAGATCGTGCTCGCCAACCACCGCGCGGTCTACGACCTGTCGCTAGCCGAGGGCGGCGGCACCCGCTCGGTGGAGAGCGCCCGCGGGCGCATCGTCATCGACTTCCGGGGCGACGCCTGCCGCGGCTACACGATGCAGACCCGGCAAGTGACGGAGCTGTCCTCCGGCGAGACCGGCGCGCGCCTGTCCGACATGCGCAGCACCACCTTCGAGGGCGGGCAGGGGCGCGAGTTCCGGTTCAAGACGACGACGCTCACCAACAACAAGCCCGCCGCCCCCGTGGACGGGACCGCCTCCGAGCAGGGCGACGCCCTCACGGTGAAGGTGAAGGGCGGCCCCAAGCCGTTCACCGTGGAGGGGCCGGTCCTGTTCCCGAGCGAGCACATGCGCCGCCTGATCGAGGCGGCACGGGCCGGCCAGTCGACCCTCGCGGTCAAGGTCTTCGACGGCTCGGACGACGGCCGGAAGGTCTACGACACCTTCGCGGTGATCGGCCACGCCGCGACCGGCCCGGCCCCGGCCTCCGGCTCGACCCGCGACAAGCCCCTGCGCGACGGGTCGCTGGCCACCATGCCGCGCTGGCCGGTCCGCCTCAGCTACTACACCGAGGGCGCCGGGGAGCGGACGCCGATCTACACCCTCGGCTTCGACCTCTACGAGAACGGCGTCAGCGGCGCGCTCAAGCTCGATTACGGCGACTTCGCCATCCTGGGCGACATGACCGCCCTCGACATCGATGCCAAGGCGGGGCGGGCCGACAGGGAGGCGGGCAAGGGCTGCACGCCCTGAGGCCCCGCCTCACGCCCATGCGTCGTCCGGCCGCGGCGAGAGCGCCTGCCAGGCCGCGGCGATCCGCTCCGGCTTGATCCCGAGGCCGTTCGCGCAGGCGACCAGCACGTTCTCGTCGCCCATCACGTGGTCGAGGACGCCGACCAGGAAGGCCGGCTCCCGGGCGCTCGCGCGGAGCGTGTCGGGGCTCAGGCCGCTCGCCGCCAGGAAGGGCAGGAGACGGTCGTCGTCCCCAGCGATCCACAACAGAACGTCCAGGGCGAGCCGTTCGGCCGACTCATGCCCTTGAAGAGGTTTGCCATTCATCAACATGTGAACGCTACAAAGGTGACGGAGGGGCTTCACGGCCCGCTAATCATGATCGGCGCGCACCGGGACAACGGATCATGAAGAAGACGGTGCTGATCGTCGAGGACAACGAGTTGAACATGAAGCTGTTCAACGATCTCCTGGAGGCGAACGGCTACGCGACGCTCAAGACCGCCCACGGCATCGAGGCGATCGAGCTGGCGCGCGCCCATCACCCCGACCTGATCCTCATGGACATCCAGCTCCCCGAGGTCTCCGGCCTCGAGGTGACGAAGTGGCTCAAGGAGGACGACGACCTCAAGAGCATCCCGGTGATCGCCATCACGGCTTTCGCCATGAAGGGCGACGAGGAGCGGATCCGCGAGGGCGGCTGCGAGGCCTACCTGTCGAAGCCGATCTCGGTCGCGAAGTTTTTGGCAACGGTTCGGGCCTATCTTGAACCGCGTTGACGCCGGCGAGGCGTGCCGTTGAACCGGACCCCCGGCCGCGCCGGGCCGGGTGACCGGTTCAACCGTCCGTCCCGTCGTGTCCGCCCCGGCCCCGGCGGCCGACCGGCGGCGCGCCCCCACGGCACACGGCGCCCGGTCCGGGCCGCTCACCCGCGCCCGCACGAGGAACCATGTCGGCCCGTGTCCTGATCGTCGACGATCTGTTCCCGAACGTCAGGCTTCTGGAGACGAAGCTCGGCCTGGAATATTTCGACACGCTCGCGGCCATGAACGGCCGGGACGCGATCGCGATCTGCGAGAAGGGCCTCTGCGACCTCGTCCTGCTCGACGTGATGATGCCCGGCATGGACGGGTTCGAGGTCTGCCGGCACCTCAAGAACAACCCGCTCACGGCCCACATCCCGGTGGTGATGGTCACGGCCCTCGACCAGCCCGCGGACCGCCTGCGCGGCCTCGACGCCGGGGCCGACGACTTCCTGACCAAGCCGGTGGACGACACCGCCCTGTTCACCCGGGTGCGCAGCCTCGTGCGACTCAAGGCCGTGACGGACGAGCTGCGCCAGCGCGCGCTCGCCTCCCGGGAGTTCGGGATCGGCGATCCCCTGGCGCTCGCGACCGCCGAGACCGGCCTCGACGCCCGGATCCTGCTGATCGAGGACCGGCCCGGCTCGGCCGAGCGCCTCGCCGGGGCCCTGCGCCAGCACCACGTGGTCACGGTCGAGCCCGACCCGCAGGAGGCCCTCCGCCTCGCCGCCGAGGAGTCCTTCGACCTCGCCCTCGTGAGCCTCGACCTCACCGGCTTCGACGGCCTGCGCTTGTGCAGCCAGCTCCGGTCCCTCGACCGGACCCGGGCGATGCCGCTGATTATGCTCGCCGAGGAGTACGACCGCGCCCGGGTGGTCCGCGGCCTCGATTTCGGCGTGCACGACTTCCTGATGCGGCCGGTCGACCGCAACGAGCTGATGGCCCGGGTCCGCACCCAGGTGAAGCGCAAGCGCTTCACCGACGCGCTCCGGGGGGCGATGCAGGCCTCCCTGCAGATGGCCGTGACCGACGCGCTCACCGGCCTGCACAACCGGCGCTACCTCGACAGCCACCTCGGCACCCTGTTCGGCGACGAGGCCGCCCGCCGGGCGAGCCTCGCCGCGCTGATCCTCGACATCGACCACTTCAAGGGGATCAACGACAGCTTCGGCCACGAGGCCGGCGACGAGGTGCTGCGCGGCTTCGCCGAGCGGGTCCGCCAGCACACGCGGCCGATCGACATCGTGGCGCGCTACGGCGGCGAGGAGGTAGTGGTGATCCTGCCGGAGGCGGGCCTCGTCGAGGCGCAGGGCATCGCCGAGCGCATCCGCGAGCGCGTCGAGGCGGTGCCGTTCACCGTGCAGGGGGCGACCCGGACCGTGTCGGTGACGGTCTCGATCGGCGTCGCCGTGCGCCGCGGCGAGGATCTCGGCCCCGCCGACATGCTCCGCCGGGCCGACCTCGCCCTCTACCGGGCCAAGGCGGCGGGCCGGAACCGGGTCGAGTCGCAGGCGGCCTGACCGACGGCCTGACAGGCGTCCCCGCGTCAATACGCGCGCCCGCGCGCGCGGATGAAAAGGCCGGCCTCGCCGTGTTATCGGATTCGGCCGGCCCGTCGAGGCCGGCGGAGCGGCGCGCGGGACCGAACCCATGGACATGCAGGTACCGGCACGATCCGGCCGCGACGCGAGCGTGCTGAACCACCGCCGCCTGTGCAAGATCGCGTCCTCGCCGCACGCCTACGTCCGCGGCAGCACGGCGCGGTTCTACGAGCTGCTCGCCGGGATGCCGGCCGGCACCCTGCCCGAGGGGCCGCCCGTCTGGATCTGCGGCGACGCGCATCTCGGCAATCTCGGCGCGCTCGCCGGCCCGGACGGCGGGATCGACATCCAGATCCGCGACCTCGACCAGACCGTGGTGGCGAACCCGGCCTTCGACCTCGTCCGGCTCGCGCTCTCCCTGGTCACCGCGGCGCTCAACGCGACCCTGCCGGGCATCGTCACCGCCCGGATGATGGACGCCATGGCGGACGGCTACGCCGACGGGATCGCCGATCCCGAGGGGGCCGAGCGGGGCGTCGACCCGTCCGAGATCGTCGTCACGACGAAGCGGCGGGCGCTCGGCCGGCGCTGGCGCCACCTCTCGCGCGAGCGCCTGAAGGGCAAGGCCGCCCGGCTCCCGCGGGGCAGCCGGTTCTTCGACCTCGACGCCGACGAGCAGGACGCGCTGACGGCGCTGATCCGCGATCCGGAGATCCGCCGCCTCGTCCTGGCGCTCGGCAGCGCGGCCGACGACGCCGAGATCCGGCTGCTCGACGCCGCCTACTGGATCAAGGGCTGCAGCTCCCTCGGGCGCCTGCGCTACGCCGCCCTGGTGGAGGTGCTGGGCGGCGACCGCCCGAACCTCGCCCTGCTCGACGTCAAGGAGGCGGTGCCGCACCTCGCGCCGGCCGCCGCCGGGATCGCGGTGCCGCCCGACCACGCCGCGCGGGTCGTCGCGGGGGCGCGGGCGCTGTCGCCCAACCTCGGCGACCGGATGGTCGCCGGCCACATCGGCGGCACGCCCGTCACGGTCCGCGAGCTGCTGCCGCAGGATCTCAAGATCGACGCCGAGCAGTTCTCCCGCGGCGAGGCGGTCCGCGTCTCCCGGCACCTCGCCGCCATCCTGGGCCGCGCCCACGGCCGCCAGATGGGCGCGGCCGACCGCCGGGCCTGGATCGACGCCGTGCGGGCGCCGGGCCCGGGCCCCGACGCCCCCGGCTGGCTCTGGTCGGTGGTCACCGACCTGATGGGCGCGCACCAGCGCGGCTACCTGGAGCATTGCCGCCGGATCGCCCGGGAGGCGCTGGACGCGGCCTGACGCGGCCCTCACCGGCCCGGACCCGGGGCGCTTCCGCCACGCCGCCGGTTGACACCATCCCCGCCATCGCCAACACCTCGCGCCCGCCGCCTCTCGCGCGGCGGACCCCGGGAAGACCTGTGATACGATGGCGGTGACGCGCACCTACCTCGACTTCGAGAAGCCGGTGGCCGAGCTGGAGGCCAAGCTCGAGGAGCTGCGCGCCGTGAGCGCGCGCGACGGCGCGGTCTCCATCGCCGAGGAGGTCGGCCGGCTCGAGGCCAAGGCCGGCCAGGCGCTCGCCGAGATCTACGCGAATCTGACCCCCTGGCAGAAGACCCAGGTGGCCCGCCACCCGCAGCGGCCGCACTTCGTGGACTACCGCGACGGGCTCATCACCGAGTTCACGCCGCTGGCCGGCGACCGCAGCTTCGGCGAGGACGAGGCGATCCTGGGCGGGTTCGGCCGGTTCCGCGGCCGGCCGGTCCTGGTGCTCGGCCAGGAGAAGGGCGCCACGACCGAGGCGCGGCTGCGCCACAATTTCGGGATGGCCCGGCCCGAGGGCTACCGCAAGGCGGTCCGGCTCATGGAGACCGCCGACCGGTTCGGTCTGCCGGTCCTCGCCTTCGTGGACACCGCCGGCGCCTATCCGGGCATCGAGGCGGAGGAGCGCGGCCAGGCCGAGGCCATCGCCCGCTCGACAGAGGCCTGCCTCGCGCTCGGCGTGCCCAACGTCGCCGTGGTGATCGGGGAGGGCGGCTCGGGCGGCGCGATCGCGCTCGCCACCGCCAACCGGGTGCTGATGCTGGAGCACGCGATCTACGGGGTGATCTCGCCGGAGGGCGCCGCCTCGATCCTGTGGCGCGACCAGGGCCGCGCGTCGGACGCCGCGACCGCCATGAAGATCACCGCCCAGGACCTGCTGCGGCTCGGCGTCATCGACGCGATCATCCCGGAGGCCACCGGCGGGGCGCACCGCGACCGCGAGGCGGCGATCCGGGCCGCGGGCGACGCCATCGCCGACGCCCTCGCGCAGTTCGACGGCCTCTCGCCCGTCGAGGTCCGCGACCGGCGCGCCGAGAAGTTCCTGGCGATCGGCCGGACCCTGTGAGCGAGCCCGGGGCGACGGGGGGCCTGTTCGGCGCGCTCGGCCGGCTGCTCGGCCGGCGCGACGCGCGGGAGCCGGGCCGGCACAACCACGTCTCCCTGGGCTGCAATTGCCAGATGGCGCACGTCCTCAAGACGCTCGACCTGCGTCAGTGGTCGGGGCCCCTCGACTGGATCTTCTCCATGCCCGGCATGGCCCGGGACTGCCTCGCCGACGACTTCGCGGCGCTCGTCGATCGGGGCCAGCTGGAGAGCATCCCGGAGGCCGAGCGGCGCGGCCCCGGCATCTGGCGGGGGCGCCACCGGCTCTACCGGGAGCGGCACGGCCTCGAGTGCGTGTTCAACCACCACGACCCGGCGACGAGCGAGGCGGATTACGCCTTCCTCACCGAGGGCGTGCGCCGGCTGCGCCGGGCCCTCGACACGCAGGGCACCGACAACCGCCTCTGGATGATGACCCATCTGCACACGCCCCGCGACGTGGTCGAGGCGATCGACGACCTGCTCGGGCAGCGCGCCAGCTGCAACCACCTGACCTTCGTGCAGCTCGAGACCGGGCACCCGCGCATGGCGGTGGTCGAGGCGCTCGACTTCCGGCCCACCCTGCGCTGGCTCACCGTGCAGACGCCCTCGGAGCCGGTCGGCCTGCGGCTCGCCGACCCGGCCGACGACGCGGCGCTGGTGGCGATCATCCGCGCCGAGGCGGCGCGGCGGCCGGCGCTGTTCGCCTGAGCGGGCGCCCGGGGGCGACGTTGCGGGGCGGCGGCCGGTCGGCTCCCGGGGCGGCCGTCAATGCGCGGCGCGCGACAGGGCAACGATCGCGCCGACGATGACGATCGTCTGGAAGCCGATCGAGCCGATCACCCATTTCATGATGTCGAACTTCGCTTCGGCCAGATCGGTCTTGGTGACGAGGTTCGTCAGATCGGAATCCCGACTCTCGCGGATCGCCGCGGTGATCGCCTCGGCCTGATCCTCGGACAGGCCGGTCGCCCGCAGGCGACGGACGAGGGCGTGCGTGTCGAGCGAGAGGGCCGTCATGGGCGACGTTCGCGTGTTCGAGCCGTCCGGGTCGATCGGCCGAATCCGGATGGCAGCCTCCGCGAACGTGGCGCCTTCATCCCGCCGAGGCAAGCAGCTCAAAGTTGGGCGCCCGGCGCGGTCGCACGCGTCCGCTCCGCCAGGGAGTCCACCGGTCCGCGCACCGGGCCGGCAGGCCGGACCGCGGGCGGGACCGCGCACGAGCACAGCATGGATCGCCGCGCGGCCCTGCGGCTCGAACGGCGCCGTCCCGCGACCCCGACGCGGCGCGCTGTGGATAGCGCGCATCCGCCGGCTCTCCACACCGGAGAACAATCCAGTGTTGCAGCCGGGTCCTTGCGGTAAGGAAGGCGCAAGCTTAACGAGCCTATTGGGTTGGGGAGTGGCACCCGACGCGGCCAGCAAGGCCCGCGGGCGCGCGTAAGACGATCGAGGTTCCCCATGACGGCGCGTCTCGCGACCGCGCGACTGCTGGCGGCGGCGTCCCTGCTGGCCCTGTCGCTCGCCGCCTGCCAGGACGGTTCCGGGATCAACGGCCCGAGCGCGCGCAGCCTCGCGCCGATCGCCCCCCAGACCGTCGCGTTGATGCAGTCCAAGGGGATGCAGCCCTCCGACCCGATCCTGATCCGCACCTTCAAGAAGGAGGCGGAGATGGAGATCTGGAAGCGGGGGAGCGACGGCCGCTACGCCCTCCTGAAGACCTACCCGATCTGCCGCTGGTCCGGCCAGCTCGGGCCGAAGACCCGCGAGGGCGACCGGCAGGCGCCCGAGGGCTTCTACACGATCACCCCGGGCCTGATGAACCCGAACTCGTCGTACTACCTCTCGTTCGACACGGGCTTCCCGAACGCCGTCGACCGGGCCAACGGGCGCACCGGCAAGTACCTGATGGTGCACGGCACCTGCTCGTCGGCGGGCTGCTTCGCCATGACCGACGCCACCATCGCGGAGATCTACGCCGTCGCCCGCGACGCGTTCATCGGCGGCCAGCGCAGCTTCCAGTTCCAGTCCTACCCGTTCCGGATGACGGCCGAGAACATGGCCAAGTTCCGCAACGACCCGAACATCGCCTTCTGGCAGAACCTCAAGGAGGGGTCCGACTATTTCGAGGCCCTGCACGAGGAGCCGAAGATCGGCCAGTGCGGGACCAAGTACGTGTTCGGCGGGGCCGACGCGGCCGCCGGCTCGTGCAAGCCCCGTGTCGACCCGCTGGTCGCGGAGAAGAGCGCGCGCGACACGCACGCGGTCGCCGACCTCGTCGCCAAGGGCACGCCGGCGGTGCGGGTCGTCTACCAGGACGGCGGCCAGAACCCGGTCTTCCGCCCGCAGAACGCCAGCGCCTTCGCGAGCCTCGGCGGCACCGAGACGGTCCTGCCCTACGACGCCAAGGAGTACGGCCGTCACAATCTCGGCGACGTGAGCCGACCCGAGACCCTGGCGGCCGGCCCGCAGGAGATCGAGCTCGCGCCGAAGGGCCAGCCCACGATGCTGGCCGGCGCCGAGCCGGCGGCCGCGACCCGCGCCGCGAAGGCCGGCGGCAAGGGGCACGGGCGGGAGCCAGCGGCGCCCACGACGCCCACGACGCTCATGGCGAACCGCGCCGATCCCGGCGCGCAGGTCGAGACCACGGCGGCCCTGCCCGACAAGCCCGCCCGCATCGCGGTGGCGGACGCGGACGGCGATGCGAGCAGCTACCAGAAGCTGTTCGGCCAGCTCTTCGCCAAGGACAAGCCGGCCCCGGCGGCGCCCGCGGCCCCGGCGGTCGCCGCCGCGGTCGTGCCCGCGGCGGCGCCGGAGCCGGCGAAGGTCGCCCACGCCGCCGAGACGGTCGCGCCGAAGGCCGCCAGGGCCCACGCGGTGAAGACCGCGAAGGTCGAGGGCAAGGGTGAGTCGAAGGCCGACGCGAAGGCGGAGAAGCCCGCCCTCCGGAAGGGCGAGCCCGAGGGCCGGAAGCCCTGACGGTTCAGACCAGCGGCCGGTCGCGGTTCATCAGCCACAGGGCGTGGACCGTGCCGGGCAGCCAGCCCAGGATCCACAGCAGGATGTTCAGCAGGAACTGAAGGCCGAAGCCCGTGGTGACGAGCACGGCGATCGGCGGGAAGAAGATCGCGAGCAGGATGCGGACGAGGCTGGACACGGGGACTCCGGGCGTGAGGTCGGCACGTCCCGGCTCCAACGAAACACGGTTTTATCCGTTCCGCCCGATCTGACCCCGAACCGGCCCCGAAGACCCCGGCAGTCCGGGGCCGCGGGGCGGCGCCTCAGTTCTTCGCCGGCGGCGTGGTGGCCGAGGGGACGTTGGCGGCCTGCTTCTCCGGGTGCTTCACCTGGCTGTAGGCGACGTTCGCGAAGGTGCCGATCACCGCGGGCCAGCTCGGGTTGCCGTATTGCGGGTCGTCGCGGTCGACCTTGCAGAAGGCCGTGGTCAGGCCGTTGACGATGTCGTCGTCGGTGACCCCGGTCGGCTCCGCCTTCACCTGCTGCACCAGCCGGGCGAGGGTCGGGACGAAGTCCTGCTGCTTCAGGCCCTTCAGGCTCGCCTGCAGCCCGATCTTGTCGAAGGCGGCCTTGAGCTTGTCCTGCTCGATCTCCGCGCAGGGCGCCGTGCCGGCCAGCATGGTCTTGGTGGCGGCGCGCGCCTCCGAGGCCTTCTCGCCGGTCACGACCGGCGCCTTGTTGCCCCAGGAATTGCGGATGTAGTCGGTGACGTTCTTCACCTCGACGTCGGTCATCTGCTGGCCGATCGCCACCATCGGGGCGAGCCCGCTCTGGGCGCCGAGCCCGCCGTAGATCACCCGCAGCACCGTCTCGGGGCCCTCGGACTGGACCGAGGTGTTGCCGGCGAGCGCCGGGACCGCGCCCTCGATGCCCTTGCCGTCGGGCTGGTGGCAGGAGGAGCAGTAGGTCAGGTAGGTGGAGGCGCCGGGCGCGTCGGGCGTGTCGAAGGCCGTGAGGTCCTTCGGCTTGTAGGTCTGCTTGGCCGGCACGGTGCGCAGGTACGCCACCATGGCCTTCAGGTCCTCCTCCTTCACCTTGGAGAGGGATTCCATGATGGTCTGACGCATCGGCCCGGCGGCGACGCCCGGCCGGTCGCCCGGGGCGGTGCCGGTCTTGAGGTAGGTAACCACCTGCTCGTCGGTCCAGGCGCCGATGCCCTGGTGGCCGTCCGGGGTGATGTTGGGGGCGTACCAGCCGTCGATCACGCCGCCGCCGAACCGGCCCGCGAAGCTCGAGTTGCCGACGAGCTTGTTCTCGTTGTGGCACATGGCGCAGTGGCCGAGCCCCTCCACGAGGTAGCCGCCGCGGTTCACCTCGGCGCTGGCCTTCGGGTCGGGCTTGAAGCGCTCCTCGGTGAAAAAGGCCGTCCGCCACGTCACCAGCGCCGTGCGGACGCTGAACGGGAACGGGATCTGGCTCTCCTTCCGCTTCTCGTTCACGGCCGGGACCGACTGGAGATAGGCCCAGATCGCCTTGGTGTCCTCGTCGGTGACCTTGGTGAACCACGCGAACGGGAAGGCCGGGTACAGGTAGCCGACGTTCTTGCTGTAGCCGTGCCGGAACGCCTGATCGAAGTCGGCGTAGCTCCAGTTGCCGAGGCCCGTCTCCTTGTCGGGGGTGAGGTTGGGGGTCATGATCACGCCGAAGGGCATGTTCAGCGCGTAGTTGCCGGCGAGGTACTTGCCGCCCGGCGCCGTGTGGCAGGCCGCGCAGTCGCCCATCGTCACGAGGTACTTGCCGCGCTCGATCTGGTCGGCCGAGCCGTCCTGCGCCAGCGCCGGCGCGGCCAGGAGCAGGCCCGCGAGGAAGGGGGCGGCCCGCATCGGGGCCAGCCGCGTCGGGGCCGCGCGGCCGGAGGAGAGGGCTCTCGTGCGCTGCATGCCGCGTCTCCCATCCCGATTTTAGAGCTGTTTGAAACTTGTGACGCGCGTGAACGCGGCCGTCGCGGGCGTTGTTCCGGCCGGCGCCGCGCTGCGGCGTTGTGCCGTGGCCGCCCGGACCCGCAGGCCGAGGTCGGCGAGATGGGCGACGAGCCCGGCGAGCATCCACCCGGCGACCGCGACCCAGCCGGCCCCCACGAGCGCCGCCCGCAGGGCCAGCATCAGCGCGGCGCCGGAGGCGAGGTTGGCCAGCAGGGACGGCAGCGGCGGGCCGCCCCGGCGGGCGAGCCACGCGAGGGCGAGCGCCTCCAGGGCGACGAGCAGCAGGATCCCGTCGACGATCCGGCCCGACGCGAAGGCGGGGCCGAGGACCGGGTCGAGGAGCGCCCCCATCAGGCGGGCTCCGCGAACGGCCCGTTGAGGCGGACGATCCGCAGGTTCAGGCAGGCGGCGACGCTGACCCAGGCGAGGTAGGGCAGGTTCATGAGCGCCGCCGCGCCCGAGACCCGGCCGGTCACCAGCACCAGCACGGCGATGGACAGCCACAGGACCGCGACCTCGGCCAGCGCCCAGTCGGGCCGGCGGAACCGGAAGAACAGCACGCTCCAGGCGATGTTGAGCACCCCGTTCACCGCGTAGGCGGCCAGCAGGACGCCCCGGGCGACGGGGTCGGCGTCGCCGTTCCAGGCCAGCACGCCGGCGGTGGTGGTGAGCGCGAAGATCACTGCCCAGACCGGCCCGAAGGCCCAGTCCGGCGGCTTCCAGGCCGGGACCCGCAGGCGCCGGTACCACGTGTCCGTCGTGGTCGCGAGGCCGCCGGCCACGGCCACCAGCACGGCGGCGACCGCCGCCACCGCGGGCGGTCCCAGATCGGCGGCGGCGAGGCTCACGGCGAGACCCAGCGGAACAGGTGCGCGAGGTCCTTGAAGAAGATCCGCGCGTGGGCGGCCGGCTTCGCGCGGACCAGCTCCTTGTTCATGTAGCTGTCCCAGGTGAGCTGCTGGACGTCCTTGTCCCGGCAGATCGAGACGAAGCGCTCGCGCAGGCCGTCGCTGCGGTACCAGACCCACTGCATCATCCCGAGGATCCAGAACACGCGCCCGTGCAGCTTCATGAACTGCTTGCGCGCGCCCGCGAGGGCGCGCGCGTCGCCGGTCCGCAGGAAGGCTGTGGCGGCCTCGGCCGACAGCCGGCCGCCGAGCATCGCGTAGTAGATCCCCTCGCCGGAGGCCGGCGCGACGACGCCCGCGGCGTCGCCCGCGAGCAGCACGTCCCGGCCGTTGTCCCAGCGCTTCAGGGGCTTCAGCGGCAGCGGCGCCCCCTCGCGGCGGACGGTCTCGGCGTGGTCGAGGCCGGTGGCGGCGCGCAGGGCCCGGATCGAGGAGCGCAGCGAGAACCCCTTCCGCGCGCTGCCGGTGCCGATGCTCAGCGTGTCCCCGTGGGGGAAGATCCAGCTGTAGAAGTCCGGCGAGTGGCGGCCCTGGTAGTAGACGTCGCAGCGGGTGGCGTCGACCGACCCGGCCCCGGGGGCGCCGGCCTCCGGGACCCGCAGGATCTCGTGATAGGCGAAGACCTGCCGCATCCTGGCGTGGCCCGGCACCTCCGCGCGGCCGACCGGCGAGCAGGCGCCGTCGGCGCCGAGGACGAGGCGGGCCCGGACGGCGTGGCGGGCGAGGCCGGCCCCCGCGCCGGTGGTGAAGTGGACCAGCGGCGGCCCGTCGTCGGGCCGGGTGATCCGGTCGTAGGCCGCCGCGCGCAGGTCGGCGCCGGCCGCCGCGGCCCGCTCGCGCAGCCACGGGTCGAAGTGCTCGCGGTCGACCATGCCGACGAAGCCCTCGCCCACCGGCATGTCGACGGCCTTGCCGCTCGGCGCCACCATCCGGGCGGACCGGATCTTCGCCACCAGGAGCGCGTCCGGGATCGCGAAGTCCCGGATCAGCCGGGGCGGGATCGCGCCGCCGCAGGGCTTGATCCGGCCGGGCTTGTCGAGGAGCAGCACCGCGTGGCCGGCCCGGGCGAGGTCGGTCGCCGCCGTGGCGCCGGCCGGCCCGCCGCCGACCACGACGACGTCGTAGCTGTCGCGGCCGGGGCCGCCATCGTCCAACCGAGCCATGGCCTCACCTCGCGCTGAAGGCAGGATCGAGCGGCACCGTGTCCGGTGCCGGAGCGGGTTCGAGCCGCGCCGCCAGGACGACCGCGACGAGGAACAGCAGCCCTTCCGCGGCGAAGACCGCCGCGTAGGCCTGGACGGGTTCGGCGGTGACCAGCCGGACGGCGTCGACCGCCACGGCCCCGAGGAAGCCGCCGGCCCCGAAGGCGACGCCCTGCGCGGCGCCCCAGACGCCCATGCGGGTGCCGCGCTCCCGCGCGTCGCCGCGGCCGGCGAGCGCCATCATCGAGCCGATGGCGGCGACCGCGTAGGCGCCGTTGGCCACCCCGAGGGCGAAGACCGTCGCGCGCAGGGGGAAGTCCGATCCCGCCGCCGCGCCGCTCGCCAGGGCGAAGAGGGCGGCGGCCGAGCCGGCGCAGCCGATCCCGATCCAGAGCCGCAGGGAGGCGAGGACGGTGCCGCGGGCGAGGAGCGTCACCGCCGCCACCAGCAGCATGCCGGCGAGCACGCCGCCGTGCTGGAGGCCGGCGAGCTTGGTGGTGGCGCCGGGGCTCATCGCGAAGACGAGGCCGGCATAGGGCTCCAGGATCAGCTCCTGGGCGCTGTAGGCCAGCATCGACACGAAGACGAAGATCGTGAAGGTCCGGCTCACGGGGTCGGCCAGCACGTGGGCCAGCACGGTGAAGAACGGGCGGCGCGCCTCCGCGGGCTCGGGCGCCCGGACCGGCAGGCGGCGCTCGACGCCGGCGACCGCGAGCGCCGCCACGCAGAAGGCGACGAGCGAGACCGTGCCCGACACCGCCACGAGGCGCGGGCCGGAGAACGGGTCGAGGAAGTGCCCGGCGAGCGGCGCCGTGACGGCGAAGCCGACGATCATCATCACCCAGACGACGGTGGCGGCCGCGCCCCGCCGGGCCGGCGCGACGCCGCCCGAGAGCAGGACGAGGAGGGAGGTCCCGGCCGCGCCGACGCCCATGCCGACGCACAGGAACGAGAGGGCGGCGAGCGCCAGCCCCAGGGCGAGGCTCTCGGCCGCCAGCGCGGTGCCGCAGGCGGCGCCGAACCCGCCGAGGCAGAGGGCCGCCATACCGCCGACGATCCAGGGGGTGCGCCGGCCGCTGCGGTCGGAGCCGTAGCCCCAGCGCGGGCGCAGGACCTGCACGGCGTAGTGCAGGGCGACCAGCAGGCCCGGCACGAGGGCGGGCAGCGCCAATTCCACCACCATGACCCGGTTGAGGGTGGCGGTCATCAGCACGACGACGCTGCCCAGCGCGGTCTGGACGAGGCCGAGGCGGACGATCTGGGGCCAGCCGAGGCCCGTGCCGGGGTCCGGTGCCATCACGCCCCTCCCACCAGCGGGCGCAGCGCGAAGGCCGAGACCAGCATGCCGAGGACGTAGAGGGTGGTGCCGGTGCCGTTGTACCAGATCGCCCGCTCCCGGGGATTCTCCAGGAACCGGGCCATCAGGGCGAACTGCCCGGCGAGCAGCGCGGCGACGAGGCCGGCGTGCCAGTAGCGCTCCCAGCCGACGAGGAGCGCGATCACCGCCACCTGCGGCAGGGCCATGACCAGGCAGGCGAAGCGCGCGGCGCGCTCGGAGCCCATCTGCACCGGCAGCGACAGCAGCCCCATCCGGCGGTCGCCCTCCACGGACTTGAAGTCGTTGAGGGTCATGATGCCGTGGGCCCCGGCCGCGTAGAGCAGCGCCACCAGGAGCACCCGCCGGTCGGGCAGGGCGGCGGCCATGACGGCGGCGCCGGTGAACCAGGGCAGCCCCTCGTAGCAGAGCGCCACCGCGGCGTTGCCCCACCAGCCGTTCCGCTTCAGCCGCACCGGCGGCGCCGAGTAGATCCAGGCCAGGACCAGCCCGAACAGCGCGGCCCCGAGGATCCAGGGCCCGAGCGCGGCGGCCACCGCCAGCGACAGCGCCGTCCAGGCGAGCGCGAGGTAGAGCCCCCAGCGGCCCGGGATCCGCCCGGAGGGGATCGGCCGGTTCGGCTCGTTGATCGCGTCGACGTGGCGGTCGAACCAGTCGTTGGCGGCCTGGCTGGTGGCGCAGACCAGCGGGCCGGCCAGCAGGATGCCGGCGGCGATCACCGGCCACTGGCCGCTGGCCGGCTGGCCCGAGGAGATCACCCCGCAGGCGAAGGCCCACATCGGCGCGAACCACGTGAGCGGCTTCAGCAGCTCGATGACTGCGCTCGGGGCGGGCGTAGCGGTCATGACGGGAGGCTACCGGCGCCCGGCGGGGTGTCAAGCCAGATTTACACCGCGCGCCAGCATGTGCGCGACGTTTGTCGAATAAATACAGCGGCGGACCAGAAATACATTATCCGGAACACCGAAAAACCGTGCCGGCGGGACCGCCCGCGCGGGCGCTTTCCGGCGCTCCGGCGGCGCCCCGGGCGCTCCCGGCGCCCCCCGTCCGCGAGGACGATTCCAGGATCTTCGAGGCCTTCGGTGCCGGGATCCGAGGGGGTCCAGCGGGCCCCGCCGCGCGCACCTTCGGGGGATGGGAAAGGATGGGATGGGATGGGATTGGATGGGACGGGTCCCGCCGCGCCCGGAGGCCGCGCCCGGATCCTCAGATGTCCTCGACCGGGCCGTCCAGGTCGCCGACGCCGTAGCGCCGCATCTTGGCGTAGAGGCCCTGCCGGCTCAGGCCGAGCATCTCGGCCGCCGAGGCCCGGTTGTCCCGGGTGATCCGCAGCGCCGCCTCGATGCAGAGCTTCTCGATCAGGTCGGTCGTCTCGCGCACCAGGGTCTTCATCGAGACCCGGCCGACCAGCTCGGTCATCTGCTCCACCGAGCGGGGCACCTCCCGCCCGACCCCGGGGCGCCCTTCGGCGATCCGCCGCGGGCCCGACCGGATGGCGAAGCCCAGGCAGGGGCGGGCGCCGGCCACCGACACGGCGGCGACCTCCACGTCCTCCATGCCGCCGTAGGCGCCGCGGACGACGGTGGCGAAGCGGCGCACGGCGCCGTGGTCGACGAGGGTCGCGAACAGCGCCTGCGCCTCGGTCTCGTCGCGGCCGAGCCAGTGGTCGAGGGTGCGCCCGCGGGCCTGGCCCACCGTGGCGAGCTGCGCCAGCTCCAGGAAGGCGGCGTTGGCCATGAGGATCCGCCGCGCCGAATCGGTGACCACGAAGCCCTCCGGCATCGCCTCGATCACCGCGGCGGTGGGCGCCTCCTGGTCGGGCCCGGGCGCCGCCGTCGCCGGGTCGGCGACCAGCTGCAGCAGCGCGCTCGCGCCGCCCTCGCCCCGGAACAGCGAGGCCGAGACCGTGACCTCCCCGCGCCCGTGCTGCAGCGCCGCCCGGATCTCGCTCGCCTGCCCGGTCGCCCGCAGGGCGGCGAACTGCGCCTCCAGGGCCCGGGTGCTGGCGGGGTCGAACAGCTCGACGGCGTCCTGCCCGGCGATGCGCTTGGCCGGGCGCCCGAGGAGGCGCGCCGCGGCCGGGTTGGCCTCGGCCACCCGGCGCGTGCCGGCATCGACCACCAGCACCGGCTCGCCGGAGATCTGGAACAGGAGCCGGTAGCGGGTCTCGGCGGCGCGGAGCCGGTCGTAGTCCCGCTCCAGGGCCTGCTGGGTCTCCACCAGCCGGCGCTGCAGGGCGGCCACCGCCCGCATGTCGCGCCCGAGCACGAGGATCGGGCCGCCCTCCGAGGGCCGGATCGACGCGTAGCGGATCGGCAGGTCGGCGCCGTCGGGCGAGGGGTGGTTCACCTGGCGCCAGCGGGTGATGCCGTCGGCCCCGGCGTCCCGCAGCAGGGCGTCGACCTTCGGGCGGCTCTCCACCGTGACGGTGTCGATCCAGCGCCGGCCCAGCCAGCCCGCCACGGTCTCGGCCGCGAGGTCGGCGCCGACCGTGGCGTCCCGAATCACCCCGTCCGCGTCGATCACCAAGGAGAGGTCCGCGGACGCCGCGACGATGCGCCCGACCGCCTCACCCTGGAGGAGGCCGGCCACCTGCTGCAGGGCCGCGGGCGGCGACTGCGGGGAGGGGCGGGGCTGAGGGGTCACGGTCACCGCAATGTGAAAGTCGGTTTGAGGCCCTTTCAGCAGGCCAGTGCCTGTCTGTCCAGCAAAGCTTCGGCCGCGGCGGGCGCGAGGCACGCGTCCGACGCGCAGGCATCCGCCCCGACGATCCCCGCCTCGCCGCCGTGGCGCGCGAAGAAGGGGCCGCCGACCAGCACCCGGACGTCCCGGTTGCGCGAATCGCGGCGCACCTCCGCCACCGTCGCCGTCAGGACCGGCAGCAGGACGTCGCAGGAGAGCGACAGGCCGACCACGTCGAACCAGTCGGACCGGAGCAGGTCCAGGGGGTCGACCCCCGGCCCGGGCACCGCGGTGGTCACGTCCCAGCCGGCCTCCCGGAAGAAGCTCGCGACCAGCGACAGGCCGAAGACGTGGGTCTCGCCCGGGCAGGGCAGCAGCAGGACGCTGCGCCCGTTGGCCGGGACCGATTCGCTCTCCAGCTCGGCGCAGAGGCGGCGGCTCACGGTGTGGAGCCGCCCGAGGGCCTCGGTCACCGCCAGGAAGTCGCAGGCATCCTCCTCCCAGAGGGCGCCGAGGTGCCGGGCGGCCGGGGCGAGCAGGTCGAGGAGCAGGCGCGGGAGCGGCAGGCCGCCGTCGCGCAGGGCGTCCACGCGGGCGTCGAGGTCGACCGGGCCGGAGGCCAGGAGCAGGGCGCTGAAGTCGGCGATCTCCCGCGCGCTCGGCGCCCGGTCCGCCGGGACGGCGCGGCCGGCGGGCCGGTGGGCCAGCATCAGGCGGGGCAGGATCTCCGCCTCGACGACCTTGGCGAGCGCGTCGGGCACGGGCCGGTGCAGGTCGGGCCAGCCGAGGGCCGCGTCGCGGAACACGGGGAGCCCGTCGCTCACGGGGCTGCAGCCGGCCGCGGACGGACCGTGATCCAGACGGCCACCGAAATGCCTCCAGTTTCCCATCGGCATCCTCCCTGAGACGGCCCCGTCCCGGAAGGGCCGGCGGATCCGCTCGCGCGCTCGGTGTGGCGTTGCTCGCCCGTCTATTCTTCGTGTCCGTCAGTTCCTGAGTCTGACAAGCCGAACGGCAGCAATCTCTGCCGCCACGGCCGACGATACGCTTCCTGACGATCTTGGCAATGATCTTATTCGAAGAAAAAATATCCCTGCCACTGTCATGTCGTGAAAGCGTCAAGCGCACTTGACACTTCCCGGACCCCCGCCCTAGCCTCTGTCAACGACGGAGCCTGAGGCGCCGCCGACGACCAGGGAGCGGATGCATGGGTCCCGAGGACCGGCCGGCACGACCGCTCTACACGCCCGCCGAACGGCGCCGGCGCGATTCGTCGCTCTGGACCGTGGTCCAGGGAGTGCTGGCGCCCCTCCAGTTCGCGATCTTCCTGGTGAGCCTCGTCCTGGTGCTGCGCGCCCTGGCCACCGACGACGGCCTGCGCGCGGCCGAGATCTCGGTCGTCGTGAAGACCCTGGCCCTCTACGCGATCATGGTCACCGGCTCGATCTGGGAGAAGGTCGTGTTCGGGCGGTGGCTCTTCGCGCCTGCCTTCTTCTGGGAGGACGTGGTCAGCATGCTGGTGCTGGCTCTCCACACCGCCTACCTCGCGGCCCTCGCCACGGGCGCGCTCAGGGGTCAGGCGCTGCTGCTCCTCGCGCTGGCGGCCTACGCGACCTACGTGATCAACGCGGCCCAGTTCCTCCTGAAGCTCCGGGCCGCGCGCATGGAGAGTGCCGGAAGTCGCGCGCCGCGCCTCGCGGAGGCGCTGCCGTGAACGCTCCCTTGGTTCATCAGCCACCCTGCGGCGGCATCGAGCTCCGCCAGGAGCAGGGTCAGCGGGCCGTGTTCTGCGGGCTGACCGGCATCGTCTGGCTGCACCGGAAGATCCAGGATGCCTTCTTCCTGGTGGTCGGCTCGCGCACCTGCGCGCACCTGATCCAGTCCGCCGCCGGCGTGATGATCTTCGCCGAGCCGCGCTTCGCCACGGCGATCATCGACGAGCGCGACCTCGCCGGCCTCGCCGACGCCAACGAGGAGCTCGACCGGGTGGTGACCCGGCTGATCGAGCGCCGGCCGGACATCAAGCTCCTGTTCCTCGTGGGCTCATGCCCGTCGGAGGTGATCAAGCTCGACCTGTCCCGGGCGGCGCAGCGCCTGTCGAGCCGCCTGAATCCGGTCCGGGTGCTGAATTATTCGGGCTCCGGCATCGAGACCACGTTCACGCAGGGCGAGGATGCCTGCCTCGCGGCCCTGGTGCCGGACCTGCCCCGCGAGGCGGATGCGGCGGCGCCGTCGCTCCTCGTGGTCGGCGCGCTGGCCGACGTGGTCGAGGACCAGTTCCTGCGGATGTTTTCCGCGATGGGGATCGCGGATGTCCGGTTCCTGCCCGCTCGCCGGGCCAACGCGATGCCGGCCATCGGACGCAAGACGCGATACCTGCTGGCCCAGCCTTTCCTGACCGACACGGCACGCGCCCTCGAAGAGCGCGGTGCCCGCCGGCTGCCTGCGCCCTTCCCGCTCGGCGCCGAGGGCACGACCAGCTGGCTGCGGGCGGCCGCCGAGACCTTCGGCGTCTCCGACGCAACCTTCGAGGCCGCGACCGCGCCGGGCCGCGCCCGCGCCGAGACCGCGCTGGCGCCCCACCGCGAGAGGCTCGGCGGCAAGCGCGTGTTCTTCTTCCCCGATTCGCAGCTGGAGGTTCCGCTCGCCCGCTTCCTCGCCCGGGAGCTCGGCGCGGACCTCGTGGAGGTCGGGACGCCGTACCTGCACCGAGGGCATCTCGCCGCCGAGATCGAGCTGCTGCCCGCGGGCACGCGGGTGACGGAGGGCCAGAGCCTCGACGACCAGATGGACCGCTGCCGGGCGGAACGGCCGGATCTCACGGTCTGCGGCCTCGGCCTCGCCAATCCGCTGGAGGCGGAGGGGCTGTCGACCAAATGGTCGATCGAGCTGCTGTTCACGCCCGTGCAGGGCTACGAGCAGGCCGGCGACCTCGCCGAGCTGTTCGTGCGCCCGCTCCGCCGCCGCGCCCTGCTGGAGGTGTAGCGCCATGCAGCTCACGCTCTGGACCTACGAGGGACCTCCTCACATCGGCGCGATGCGCGTCGCCACGGCGATGTCCGGGCTGCACTACGTGCTGCACGCGCCGCAGGGCGACACCTACGCCGACCTGCTGTTCACGATGATCGAGCGGCGGGACGCCCGCCCGCCCGTCACCTACACGACCTTCCGCGCCCAGGATCTCGGCCGCGACACCGCCGAGCTGTTCAAGCAGGCGGTCTCGGCCGCCCACGCGCGGTTTCAGCCCCAGGCGATGATCGTCGGCGCCTCCTGCACCGCCGAGCTGATCCAGGACGATCCGGGCGGCCTCGCCAAGGCGCTCGACCTGCCGATCCCGGTGATCCCGCTGGAATTGCCCGCCTACCAGAAGAAGGAGAACTGGGGCGCGTCGGAGACCTTCTACCGCCTCGTCCGGGCGCTCGCCGGTCCGCCCGCCCCGCATCCGGCGCGGGAACCCGGGCAGCGTCCGCTCTGCAACATCCTGGGACCGACGGCGCTGGGCTTCCGCCACCGGGACGACCTGATCGAGATCCGCCGGCTGCTCGATTCGCTCGGCATCGCCGTGAATGTCGTGGCGCCGCTGGGGGCCACGCCCGCCGATCTCGGCCGGCTCCGGGAGGCCGATTTCAACGTCGTGCTCTACCCCGAGACCGCCCGGTCGGCCGCGGACTACCTGAAGAAGAGTTTCGGGCAGCCGTTCACGCAGACCGTCCCGATCGGCGTCGGCGGCACCCGAAGGTTCATCGAGGATGTGGCAGCCCTCGCCGGGATCGACCCGGCGCCCGTGCTCGACGGCCCCGGCTCGCGGCTGCCCTGGTACTCCCGCTCGGTCGATTCGACGTATCTCACGGCCAAGCGCGTCTTCGTGTTCGGCGACGCGACCCACGCCATCGGCATCGCCCGGGTCGCCGCCAAGGAACTCGGCTTCACCGTCGTGGGACTGGGCACCTACGGCCGCGAATTCGCCCGCGAGGTCCGCGCCGAGGCCGCCGAGCACGGTATCGAGGCGCTGATCACCGACGATTACCTCGACGTCGAGGCGGCGATCCGCGCGGCCGCGCCGGAACTGGTGCTTGGCACCCAGATGGAGCGCCACGTCGCGAAGCGGCTCGGCATCCCCTGCGCGGTGATCTCCGCGCCGGTGCACGTCCAGGACTTCCCGGCCCGCTACGCCCCGCAGATGGGGTTCGAGGGCGCCAACGTCCTGTTCGACACCCTGGTCCATCCGCTGATGATGGGCCTCGAAGAGCACCTCCTCGGCATGTTCCGGGAGGATCCCGAATTCCACGACGGCGTCGGCCCCTCGCATCTCGGCGGCAAGTCCTACGGGACTCCGGCGGACGGGGCGTTCGAGGCCGCGGAACGGGCGCCGGCCGACACCCCTCCGACGCCGGCGCCCGTTCCGATTCTTCTGGACCGGGCCGCAGCGTGGTCGCCCGAGGCCGAGAAGGAACTCAAGAAGATCCCGTTCTTCGTGCGGGGCAAGGCGCGCACCAACACCGAGACCTTCGCCCGGGAGCGGCATCTGCCGCTCATCACCGTCGAGACCCTCTACGATGCCAAAGCGCATTTCGGCCGATAGGCCGCCGATCCGCATCGTCATCGTCACGCTCGACAATCACTTGGCGAGCGCGGTGGAACGGGCGCGCCTGCGCCTCCGGACCGAGATGCCCGGGCTGGTTCTGGGCTTCCACGCGGCGGCCGAATGGGACAACGACCCCGCGACCCTGGAGGCCTGCCGGGCCGACATCGCGCAGGCCGACATCGTGCTCTCGGCCATGCTGTTCATGGACGAGCACGTGCGGGCGATCCTGCCGGCGCTGGCGGCGCGGCGCGACGCCTGCGACGCGATGGTCGGCTGCCTCTCGGCCGGCGAGGTGGTGAAGACCACGAAGCTCGGCCGCTTCGACATGAGCGGCACCAAGCGCAGCGCCCTCGACTTCCTCAAGAAGCTGCGCGGCAAGCCGGGCCAGCAGGGCAATGCCGGACGGCAGATGGCCCTGGTGCGCAAGCTGCCGAAGATCCTGCGCTTCATCCCGGGCTCGGCCCAGGACGTGCGCGCCTATTTCCTCACCCTGCAATACTGGCTCGCGGGCTCGGACGAGAACGTCGCCGCGCTGGTGCGTTTCCTCGTGCACCGCTACGCAGCCGGCGAGCGGGCCGCCTGGCGTGACGGCCCGGCGGCGCCCGCACCCCTCGACTACCCCGAGACCGGCCTTTACCACCCGCGCCTGCCCGGCCGGATCGGCGCCGACCCGTCGCGGCTGCCCCGCCTCACGGGCGCGAAGGGCCGCGTCGGCCTCTTGGTGATGCGCAGCTACGTGCTCGCCGGCAACACCGCCCATTACGACGGGGTGATCGCCGCCCTGGAGGCGCAGGGCCTCGACGTCGTGCCGGCCTTCGCCAGCGGCCTCGACAACCGCCCGGCGGTGGATTCCTTCTTCATGAAGGACGGTCGCGCCTGCATCGACGCGCTGGTCTCGCTCACCGGCTTCTCCCTGGTCGGCGGCCCCGCCTACAACGACGCCGCCGCGGCCGAGTCGATGCTGGCCCGCCTCGACGTGCCCTACCTTGCCGCCCAGGCACTGGAATTTCAGACCCTGGAGCAGTGGGAGGCAGGCGACCGCGGCCTGTCGCCGGTCGAGGCGACCATGATGGTCGCGATCCCCGAACTCGACGGCGCCACCGCCCCGATGGTGTTCGGCGGACGGTCCTCCGCTTCCGGCAGCGACAACGCCCGGGACATGCGGGTCCATCCCGAGCGGGCGGCCCGCCTCGCCGAGCGGGTCGCGCAGCTCGTGTCGCTCCGCCGGACGGCGCAGGCCGAGCGGAAGCTCGCCGTGGTGCTGTTCAACTTCCCGCCCAATGCCGGCGCCACCGGCACGGCCGCGTTCCTGTCGGTCTACGCCTCGCTGCTCAACACCCTGAAGGGCTTGGCGGCGGACGGCTACACGGTCGAGATCCCGGAAGACGTCGATGCCCTGCGCGCGGCGATCTTGGAGGGCAATACCAAACGCTACGGCACCCAGGCCAACGTCCACGCCCGCATCCCGGCCGAGGATCATCTGCGCCGCGAGCCCTACCTCGCCGAGATCGAGGCCCAGTGGGGCCCGGCGCCCGGCCGCCACCAGACCAACGGCGCCGAGATCTTTGTCCTCGGCGCGCAATTCGGCAACGTCTTCGTCGGGGTCCAGCCGGCCTTCGGCTACGAGGGCGATCCGATGCGGCTGCTGTTCGAGCGCGGCTTCGCGCCGACCCACGCGTTCTCGGCCTTCTACCGCTACCTGCGCGAGGATTTTTCCGCCGACGCCGTGCTGCATTTCGGCACCCACGGGGCGCTCGAATTCATGCCCGGCAAGCAGACCGGCCTGTCCGAATCCTGCTGGCCGGAGCGTCTGATCGGGGCGCTGCCCAACGTCTACCTCTACGCGGCCAACAACCCGTCCGAAGGGACGCTCGCCAAGCGCCGCTCGGCGGCGACGCTGGTGAGCTACCTCACCCCGAGCCTCGCGGCTGCCGGGCTCTACCGTGGGCTGATCGACCTGAAGAGCTCGATCGAGCGCTGGCGCGGCCTCGGCCCCGAGGCGGCGGGCGAGCGCGAGACCCTGGCCCGCCTGATCCAGGACCAGGGCGCGGCGGTCGACCTCGTGGCGGCCGATCCGGGCTGGAGCGGCGATCTGGAGGCGCGGGTCTCGGGCCTCTGGACCGCGCTGCAGGAGCTGGAGCAGACCCTGATCCCGCACGGGCTGCACGTGGTCGGGCAGGGGACGCCGGAAGAGGAGCGGGTCGATCTGCTCCTGGCGCTCGCCGAGTCGGCGCATGGCGTGAAGCCGGAGCGGGCCGGCATCGAAGCGCTCGTCGCCGGCCGGGGCATCGAGGCGGTGCTGAAGGCCTCCGGCTTCTCCGCCGACGAGACCAACCGCGAGATACTCAAGAACCTCGCCGAGACCGACCGGCTGCTGTCCCGCGACCATGAAGTGCCGGCGCTGCTGCGGGCGCTCGACGGCCGCTTCGTGCCGCCGGTGGCGGGCGGCGACATCCTGCGCAACCCGGCCGTGCTGCCGACCGGCCGCAACCTCCACGGCTTCGACCCCTACCGCCTGCCCTCGGCCTTCGCGGTGGCGGACGGCGCCCGGCAGGTCGCCCGGATCCTCGAGCGCTTCGCCGCCGACGGAAAGCCCTGCCCGGAGAGCGTCGCGCTGGTCCTGTGGGGCACCGACAACCTCAAGAGCGAGGGCGGCCCGATCGCCCAGGCGCTCGCGCTGATCGGCGCGGCACCCCGCTTCGACGGCTACGGCCGCCTGAGCGGCGCCGAGTTGATCCCGCTGGAGACCCTCGGCCGCCCGCGCATCGACGCGGTGGTCACCCTCTCCGGCATCTTCCGCGATCTCCTGCCCCTGCAGACGAAGCTCCTGGCAGAAGCCTCGTACCTCGCCGCCACCGCCGACGAGCCCCTGGAGCAGAACTACGTCCGCAAGCACGCCCTCGCCATCCAGGCCGAGCAGGGCTGCGACCTGGAGACGGCGGCGCTCCGGGTCTTCTCCAACGCCGAGGGCGCCTACGGGGCCAACGTCAACCACCTCGTCGATTCGGGGAACTGGGACGACGACGCGGAACTGTGTGAGACCTTCTCGCGCCGCAAGAGTTTTGCGTATGGCCGCACCGGCCGCCCGGCGCCGCAGCGCGCCCTGATGCAGGCGGTGCTGGCCTCCGTCGACATGGCCTACCAGAACCTCGACTCGGTCGAGGTCGGCGTCACCTCCGTCGATCACTACTTCGACGGGCTCGGCGGCATGGGCCGGGCGGTGGCCCGGGCCAAGGGCGAGTCGGTGCCGATCTACATCAGCGACCAGACCCGCGGGGAGGGGCGCGTCCGCTCCCTGGAGGAGCAGGTGGCGCTGGAGACGCGCACCCGGATGCTCAACCCGAAATGGTACGAGGGCCTGCTCGGCCACGGCTACGAGGGCGTCCGCCAGATCGAGACGCATCTCACCAACACGGTCGGCTGGTCGGCCACCGCCAACGCGGTCCAGCCCTGGATCTACGAGCGGATCACCGAGACCTACGTCCTCGACAAGGACATGCGCGAGCGCATGGCCGCCTTGAACCCCACCGCCTCCGCCAAGGTCGCCCAAAGGCTGATCGAGGCGCACCGCCGCGGCTTCTGGACCCCCGACGCAGAGATGCGCGACGCCCTCGACCGGGCCGAGGAGGAGCTGGAGGACCGTCTGGAAGGCGTCACCGCAGGAGTGGCCGCATGAACATCGCGATCCGCAATCCCGTCGTCGCCCGGAAGGAGGAGGGAAGCCTTCAGGTCGCCCTCGACCCCGACCTGAAGATCGAGACCGCCAAGGTCTTCGCGGTCTACGGCAAGGGCGGGATCGGCAAGTCGACCACCTCGTCGAATCTGTCGGTGGCCTTCTCGAAGCTCGGCAAGCGGGTGCTGCAGATCGGCTGCGACCCGAAGCACGACTCGACCTTCACGCTGACCAAGCGCCTCGCCCCCACGGTGATCGACGCCCTGGAGGCGGTGAACTTCCACTCGGAGGAGCTGCGGGTCGAGGATTTCGTGGTCGAGGGCTACAACGGCGTCATGTGCGTCGAGGCCGGCGGCCCGCCCGCCGGCACCGGCTGCGGCGGCTACGTGGTCGGCCAGACCGTGAAGCTCCTCAAGGAGCACCACCTCCTGGAGGACACCGACGTCGTCGTCTTCGACGTGCTCGGCGACGTGGTCTGCGGCGGCTTCGCCTCGCCGCTCCAGCACGCCGACCGGGCGCTGATCGTCACCGCCAACGACTTCGACTCGATCTTCGCGATGAACCGGATCGTCGCGGCGATCCACGCCAAGTCCAAGAACTACGGCGTGCGGCTCGGCGGCGTCATCGCCAACCGCTCGGCCAAGACCGACGAGATCGACCGGTTCAACGACGCGGTCGGCCTGAAGCGCCTCGCCCACTTCCCCGACCTCGACGTGGTCCGGCGCTCGCGGCTCAAGAAGTCGACCCTGTTCGAGATGGAGTCCTCGCCCGAGCTCGACGCCGTGACCGCCGAGTACATGCGGCTCGCCGAGACGCTCTGGGCCGGGGGCGAGCCCTGCGAGGCGATCCCCATGAAGGACCGCGACCTGTTCGAGTTCCTCGGTTTCGATTGAGTCTGGAGTTCGACCGATGGCCAGCGCCAGCTACGACGCCCGCCGGGGCGAGCTGACCACCTACTTCGACCGCACCGCGGTCGAGGCGTGGTCGCGCCTGACCTCGGACGCCCCGGTGAGCCGGATCCGCGCCACCGTGCGGGCCGGGCGCGACGCCATGCGGGCGACGCTGCTGTCCTGGCTCCCGGCCGACATGACGGGCTCACGCCTGCTCGATGCCGGCTGCGGCACCGGGGCGCTCAGCGTCGAGGCGGCGCGGCGGGGCGCCGAGGTGGTGGCGATCGACGTCTCGCCGACGCTGATCGGGCTGGCGCAGGAGCGGCTGCCGGCGATCGCGGGCGCGGGGCGCATCGACTTCCGGGTGGGCGACATGCTCGATCCGGCCCTCGGCCGGTTCGACCACGTCGTGGCGATGGATTCGCTGATCCACTACCGCGCCGCCGACATCGCCCGGGCGCTGGCGGTGCTGGGCGCGCGCACGGACGGCTCGGTGCTGTTCACCGTAGCGCCGCGCACGGCGCTCCTGACGGTGATGCACGCGGCCGGGAAGTTCTTCCCGCGCGGCGATCGCTCGCCCGCCATCGTGCCGGTGACCGAGGGCGGGCTGCGGCGGCGGATCGCCTCGGAGAGGGCCCTCGACGGCTTCGCCTGGGCGCGGTCGCACCGGATCAACAGCGGATTCTACCTGTCGAACGCGGTGGCGCTGACGCGCGCCCTGCCTCGCCGCGCGGATGGTCGGCCAATGACACCCGGGGCGCGACCATGACCCCCGCCCGCAAGCTCACCGAGGTCCTGATGCGCCTCGGCCCGGCGCTGCTTCCCTTCGCGGACGCCGCCACCGCCGAGCTGCCGCTGGGACGGCTGCTCCGCCTCGCCCTGTTCCAGGTCACCGTCGGCATGGCCGCGGTGCTGCTGATCGGCACCCTCAACCGGGTGATGATCGTCGAGCTCGGCGTTCCGGCCTGGATCGTCGCGATGATGCTGGCGCTGCCGCTGGTCTTCGCGCCCCTGCGGGCGCTGGTCGGCTTCCGCTCGGACACCCACCGCTCGGTGCTGGGCTGGCGGCGCGTCCCCTACATCTGGTTCGGCACGCTGCTCCAGTTCGGCGGCCTCGCGATCATGCCGTTCGCCCTGCTGATCCTGTCGGGCGACACGACCGGGCCGCTCTGGGTCGGCAACCTCGCGGCGGCGCTCGCCTTCCTGCTGGTCGGCGCGGGCCTGCACACGACCCAGACCGTCGGGCTGGCGCTCGCCACCGACCTCGCCCCGGCGCACGCGCGCCCGAAGGTGGTGGCGCTGCTCTGCGCGGCGCTCCTGTTCGGCATGATGGCGAGCGCGGTGCTGTTCGGCCTGTTCCTCGCCCATTTCTCACCCGTCCGGCTGATCCAGGTGATCCAGGGCGCGGCGCTGGTCACGATCATCCTCAACGGGTTCGCCCTCTGGAAGCAGGAACCCCGCGATCCGAACCGGACGCGGACGGCACCGCAGCGCGACTTCCGGTCCTCCTGGCAGGCCTATGCGGGGCAGGGCACCGCCCGGCGACGCCTCGTGGCGATCGGCCTCGGCACGGCGGGCTTCTCGATGCAGGACATCCTGCTCGAACCCTACGGCGGTCAGATCCTGCACCTCTCGGTGGCGGCCACCACGGCGCTGACCGCGCTGCTGGCCGCCGGAGGCGGGCTCGGCCTGCTGGTCGCGGCGCGCTGGCTCGGGCGCGGGGGCGACCCGTTCCGCGTCTCCGCGGTGGGCGTCGGGATCGGGATCCTGGCCTTCTCGGCGGTGGTCTTCGCCGCTCCGCTCGCCTCGGCCGACCTGTTCGCCGCGGGCGTGAGCCTGATCGGCCTCGGCGGCGGCCTGTTCGCCCACGGCACGCTCACCGCCTCGATGAACCGCGCCGGCCCCGAGGATACCGGGCTCGCCCTCGGTGCCTGGGGCGCCGTGCAGGCGACCGCGGCCGGCCTCTCGATCGCGGCGAGCGGCCTCGTGCGCGACGTCGGCGGCGCCATCGCCCAGTCGGGGGTGCTCGGCGAGGGCATGAACGAGCCCGCCATCGGCTACCTCATCGTCTACCACATCGAGATCGCCCTGCTGTTCGCGGCGCTGCTCGCGCTCGGACCGCTGGTGCGTGAGGACGCCCGGATACGAGTTCGAGACAGCATCACCGACGGCCTCGCCGGCCGCACAGCCTGAGACTTGGGGAGGACAGCCATGCCAACCGGCGCACTTACGGGTTACGTCGACGTCGCCCAGGTCGTACTCTACGCGTTCTTCCTCTTCTTCGCGGGGCTGGTCTTCTGGCTGCGCCGGGAGGACCGGCGCGAGGGCTACCCGCTGGAGAACGAGACGGTCGGCCGCCGCAAGGCGGACGACCCGATCCTGATCCCCCGGTCCAAGGCGTTCCATCTGCCGGGCGGCGAGACGACCTACGCGCCGCAGGCGGTTCATGGCCGGGACGACATCGAGACCGGGATCCCGGCCCGCAAGGTCGAACCCTGGCCGGGCGCCCCCTACGAGCGCACGGAGACGTCGCTCCAGGCCGGCGTCGGCCCGGGCTCCTGGGTGCTGCGGCACGACGTGCACGACCGGACCTGGGACGACGAGATCCGCATCGTGCCCCTGCGGGTGGCGAAGAACTTCGTCATCCACGAGGACGGCCCGAACCCGATCGGCATGACGGTGTTCGGCACCGACAACGCGGTCGCGGGCGTGATCAGCGACGTCTGGGTCGACCGCGGCGAGTCGCTGATCCGCTACTACGAGGTCGAGCTCCCGACGGGCGGGCGCCGGCTGATGCCGACAACGTTCTGCCGGGCCGGCGGCTTCACCAAGACGGTGACGACCGAGGCTCTGCTCGCGAGCCAGTTCGCCGACATCCCCAGCACCCGCGATCCCGACAGCGTGACCTTCCTCGAGGAGGAGCGGATCATCTCGTATTTCGGCGCCGGCACGCTCTACGCGACGCCGGCCCGGGCGGAGCCCCTGATATGAGCGGCGACTTCCTCCCCGAGGGCACCCTGCGGGGTCTGCCCGGCCCGCTGCCGGCGGGCGAGCGCATCCTCTGGCAGGGTGCGCCGACGACCGCGGGCCTGCTGGTTCGGGTGTTCCACGCCCGCTTGGTGATCGCGTGGTTCTCGGTCTGCGCCGTGGCCTTCGGCCTCGCGGCGGGCTCGCCCGCGGCGGCGATCAAGGTGGTGGCGCCGACCCTGGTGATCGGCGCCGGCGCCGTCGCGCTGCTCTGGCTGCTCGCCTGGCTCACCCACCGGACGACGCTCTACACGGTGACCAACCGCCGCGTCGTGCTGCAGGCCGGCATCGCCCTGCCGGTGACCCACAACCTGCCCTTCGCGCAGATAGAGACGGCGGCCCTGCGGGCTTTCACGGATGGCAGCGGCGACCTGCCGCTGCGGTTGCGGCCGGGCCTCCGGATCGCCTACCTTCACATCTGGCCGCATGTCCGGCCCTGGCATCTCGCCCGGACCGAGCCCATGCTGCGCTCGGTGCCGGACGCGGACGCCGCGGCGGCGCTGCTGGCACGCGCCCTCGAGGCCCATGCCGACGGCACCGCGCCGCCGGTTCGGGTGGCGCGTCTCGGCCGAGCGGACGAGAATCCCGGCCGCCTCGTCGCGGCCGAATAGGGAGGGGCACGATGGGCGAGCGGGCGGAGGGCGCCAGCCGGGCCATGGCGGTCGCGGGACCGGCACCGGCGCTGCTGATGATCGGCGCCGGCGCGCTGATGGGCTTCACCATGCTGGCGGTCCTGATCGGCCGGAGCGAGAAGGTCGGCCTCGTCGCCCTGCCGCCCGCCAAGGTGGTGGAGCGCCTCGAGTTCCGCGCCGAGGATCAGGTCGACGGCTCGATCGCCCTGCGGGACGTCGCCGACCGGCACATCGTCGCCTGGATCCGTCCCGGCGAGGACGGGTTCCTGCGCGGGACCCTGCGGGGCCTCGCCCAGGCCCGCCAGCGGGAGGGCCTCGGCCCCGAGAAGCCCTTCAGCCTGACCCGCTACGACGACGGCCGCCTCGCGCTGGCCGACGAGGCCACCGGCCGCCGGGTGCCCCTGGAGGCCTTCGGGCCGACCAATGCCGGGGCCTTCGCGCGGCTGATGCCCGCGCCGGGCGCCCCCGCCGCGGAGACGCGGTGATGGGCCTGTTCGGCAGCCGCACCGTCACCGTGCCCTGCACGGTGGAGATCGAGCAGACGCCCGAGAGTCTGCACGCGCACGTGACCCTCGATGCCGGCTTCGAGATCGAGCCCGGCGACGCGGTCCAAGTCCACGACGCGCCGACCTCGGTGCCCTACGGCGAGCGCCTCACCGTGCGGCGCACCGCCACCGTGACCCGGGCCGGCGCGCTGGAGCGGGCCTGGACCAAGCTCATCGCGCATCTCGAGCTGACCGAACTCTACGAGGTCAGCTTTTCCGAGAGGAGGAAGCTGTGAACGCACCCGTCCCGCCGCCCTCCGGCCAGCCCGTCCCGAAGACGCCGATCAATGAATCGACCCGCTCGGCGCAGGAGACGACCTTCCTCAGCCCGCGCTTCTACACGACCGATTTCGACGAGCTCGACCGCACGAATGTCGAGCCGGTGCGGCGCGACTGGGACATCCTGATCGCCGAGCTGCGCTCGGACCCGAACAAGCGCCACTTCACCCGCAACGAGGAGTTCGACTGCGACCTGTCGAAGATGGAGCCGGAGCTGCGGAAGGAGTTCCTGGACTTCCTCGTGTCGTCCATCACGGCGGAGTTCTCCGGCTGCGTCCTCTACGCCGAGATGCGCAAGCGCGCGAAGAACAAGGACATCAAGGAGCTGTTCGGCTTCATGAGCCGGGATGAAGCCCGCCACGCCGGCTTCATCAACGACACGCTCAAGGATTTCGGCATCGGCGTGGACCTGGGCTTCCTCACCAAGTCCAAGAAGTACACGTTCTTCCGGCCGAAGTTCATCTTCTACGCCACCTACCTGTCCGAGAAGATCGGCTACGCCCGCTACATCACGATCTTCCGCGAGCTGGAGCGGCACCCGGAGCGGCGCATCCACCCGATCTTCAAGTGGTTCGAGCTGTGGTGCAACGACGAGTTCCGCCACGGCGAGGCCTTCGCGCTGCTGATGCGCGCCAACCCGAAGCTGACGAGCGGCGTGAACCGCTACTGGATCCGGTTCTTCCTGCTGGCGGTCTTCGCCACGATGTACGTGCGCGACCATCACCGCCCGGCCTTCCACGCCGCGCTCGGCGTCGATCCCAGCGACTACGACTTCAAGGTCTTCCGGATCACCTCGGAGATCTCCCGCCAGACCTTCCCGCTGGAGCTCGATATCGACAACCCGAAGTTCAAGGCGGGCCTCGACCGGCTGCTCGCCTGCTCCCGGGCGATCGCCGACGCCAAGGCACGGGGCGGCCTCGTCGGCAAGGCCCTGCAGGGATTCCACGCCGCGCGCGCGGCCGTGACCTTCGCGCGGCTCTATCTCCTGCCCGTCAAGGCCAACGCCCTGCCGGCCGACATCCGCCTCCAGCCGGTCTGGTAGCATGGGGACCTACGCCGCCCCGGTCCTGTACGCGGTCCTGCTCTGGTGGTTCTCCACCGGGCTGATCCTGCTGCTCGACCACGCCCCGCGGCGGACGCATCCGTGGAGCATGGCCGGGGCGACCCTCCTGCTCGCCGGCGCCCTGGTGGCGATCCGGTCCAGCGCCGCCGACACGAGCGCCACGGGGGCCTACACGGCCTTCACGGCGGCGCTCGTCGTCTGGGGCTGGCAGGAGATGAGCTACTACATGGGCTTCCTGTCGGGCCCGCGGCCCGTCGCCTGCGCGCCGAGCGTGCGCGGGCTCGACCGGTTCTTCGCCGCGCTCGCCACCAGCCTGTGGCACGAATTCGCCATCGTGGTCGGCGGCCTCGCGATCCTGGCGCTGGTCTGGGGCAGCCCCAACCGCTTCGCCCTGTGGACCTACGGCACGCTGGTGGTGATGAACCTGTCGGCGCGGCTCAACCTGTTCCTGGGGGTGCGCAACCTCCACGCCGAGTTCCTGCCGGACCATCTCGGCTACCTCGCCTGCTACCTGTCCCGGAAGCCGATGAACCTGCTGTTCCCGGTCTCGGTGAGCCTCGGGACCATCGCGGCGGCCCTGCTCGGGCGCGCGGCGCTCGGCGCCGACCTGCTGGAGCACGAGCTGATCGGCTTCACGGTCCTGGCGACGCTGACCGCGCTCGCCACCCTGGAGCACTGGTTCCTGATGCTGCCGCTGCCCTCGGCGGAGCTGTGGCGCTGGAGCCTGCCGGCCCGGGCGCCCGGGGAAGCGGCCGGGCCGCCGGACCACGTGTAGGCCGAGGGATCACGAGCGGGCGACGCACGTCCACCAATCTGGAACTGGTCTTGTGCGAAGTCCGGTGTCACAGGCGGGATCAACCCGCAGGATTTGTTCGGGGAGAGGCGACATGGATTACGAGACCTTCTTCGGGGCTGAGATCGCCGGGCTCCACCGCGAGGGCCGCTACCGGGTCTTCACCGACCTCGAGCGCCACGCGGGCAACTTCCCGCACGCCACCCACCACCACGCGGCCGGCACCCGGCCCGTGACGGTCTGGTGCTCCAACGACTATCTCGGCATGGGCCAGCACCCGACCGTCACCGGGGCGATGCACGAGGCGATCGACCGCTGCGGCGCGGGCGCCGGCGGCACCCGGAACATCTCGGGCACGAACCACTACCACGTGCTGCTGGAGCGCGAGCTCGCCGACCTCCACGGCAAGGAGGCGGCCCTGCTGTTCACCTCCGGCTACGTGTCGAACTGGGCGGCGCTGGGGACCCTCGCGTCGCGCCTGCCGAACTGCGCGGTCTTCTCCGATTCCGAGAACCACGCCTCGATGATCGAGGGGATCCGGTTCTCGCGGGCCGAGCGCCACATCTTCCGCCACAACGACCCGGAGGACCTGAACCGCAAGCTCGCGCTGGTCGATCCCGCCCGGCCGAAGCTGGTGGCCTTCGAGTCGGTCTACTCGATGGACGGCGACATCGCGCCGATCGCAGAGATCTGCGACGTGGCCGAGGCCCACGGCGCGCTCACCTACCTGGACGAGGTCCACGCGGTCGGCCTCTACGGCGCCCGCGGCGGCGGCATCTCGGAGCGGGACGGCGTCGCCCACCGGCTGGACGTGATCGAGGGCACGCTCGGCAAGGCCTTCGCGGTGCACGGCGGCTACATCACGGCGTCGGAAAAACTCTGCGACTTCGTGCGCAGCTTCGCGTCGGGCTTCATCTTCACCACCTCGCTGCCGCCGGCCGTCGCGGCGGGCGCGGCGGCGTCGATCCGCCACCTCAAGGAGAGCGGCGTCGAGCGGGCCCGGCATCAGGAGCGGGTGGCGAAGGTCCGGCAGGCGCTGGAGGCCGCCGACATCCCGACCATGCCGAACGACAGCCACATCGTGCCGGTGATGGTCTGCGATCCGGTGCTCTGCAAGGGGATCTCCGACACCCTGCTCGACGAGTTCGGCATCTACGTGCAGCCGATCAACTACCCGACGGTCGCCCGCGGCACCGAGCGCCTGCGGATCACTCCGTCGCCGCTGCACACCGACGCCGACATCGCCCATCTGGTCGAGGCGCTCACCACGATCTGGGGCCGGATCGGGCTCCGGCAGAAGGCGGCGGAGTAAGCGCGGGCGGGGGTACCCTTCTCCCACCTTCGCCCTCATCCTGAGGTGCCCGCGTCAGCGGGCCTCGAAGGAGGCCTCCAGCCATCGCACGTCTTCTGGAGACCTCCTTCGAGGCCTCCGCTGCGCTGCGGCACCTCAGGATGAGGGGGTTGGGTTGGATGCCCCCGCAGCATCGAGTCATCGCGTGCCCACCTTCCCCTTCTCGGCCATCGTCGGCCAGGACGAGATGCGCCAGGCGCTGCTGATCGCGGCGGTGGACCCGGCGGTCGGCGGCGTGCTGGTCTTCGGCGACCGCGGCACCGGCAAGTCCACGGCGATCCGGGCGCTGGCCGCCCTGCTGCCGCCGATGCGGGCGGTGGTCGGCTGCCCGTACAATTGCGATCCCGAAAGTCCCGCAGAATCCTGTCCGCACTGCGCGAGCCTGCCGGGCGCGCGGAGAAAGTCCGAGAAAAAGCCGGTGCCGGTGGTGGACCTGCCGCTGGGCGCCACCGAGGACCGGGTGGTCGGCACCCTCGACCTGGAGCGGGCGCTCGGCGCCGGCGTGAAGGCCTTCGAGCCGGGGCTGCTGGCCCGGGCCAACCGCGGCTTCCTCTACATCGACGAGGTCAACCTCCTCGAGGACCACCTCGTGGACCTCCTGCTCGACGTGGCGGCCTCCGGCGTCAACACGGTCGAGCGCGAGGGCCTGTCGCTCCGCCACCCGGCGCGGTTCGTCCTCGTCGGCTCCGGCAACCCGGAGGAGGGGGAGCTGCGGCCGCAGCTCCTCGACCGGTTCGGGCTGGCCTGCGAGGTCGCGACGCCGAGGGACATCCCCACCCGCATCGCGGTGGTGCGCGCCCGCGACGCCTACGAGCGCGACCCGGAGGGGTTCTGTGCTGCCCGTGAAGGCGAAGAGCGAAAGATTCAAAAAAGAATCCTGCTGGCACGGGAGCGCCTGCCATCGGTCACCGTGCCGGATGCAGCCCTGGAGCGCGCCGCGCGCCTCTGCCTCGCCCTCGGAACGGATGGCTTGCGCGGGGAACTGACCCTGATGCGCACGGCCCGGGCGCTCGCGGCGCTCGACGGCGCCGCGATGGTCACCGACGATCACCTCCGGCGCATCGCCCCGGCCGCCCTGCGCCACCGGCTGCGGCGCAACCCGCTCGACGAATCCGGATCCACCGCCCGGGTGGAGCGGGCGCTGGCGGAGGTCTTCGCGTGACGGCGCCGCTGCGCGCGCCCCGACCGCGAGGGCGTTCATCGCGCGGCTCCGGCCGAGTCGGCGCGGAGCGGAGCGCGGGGCCCCTCTCCCGTGCGGGCGCGGGACAGGGTGGAGGACGGGGACCGGCCGGACGAGGCTCGGCCCGAACGCGTCGCGCGCGTCTGCTCAGTCCTGGAACTCCGCATCCCGCACCCCGACCCTCTCCCGCCCGGGAGAGGGGGCCGGTCGCGCTCCGTCGCCCGCGTCGCGGTCCGATGGACGTGTCTGACCCTCGGCACCCGCTCGGGAGCGGGGCCCTGTCGCGCCCCGCTCGAGCCGATGCCTGAACATCGCCGTCCCGCAGAGCAGGGAGGGACACCGACCTGCGCCTGGGCCGATGCCCGCCTGGCCGCCCGGCTTCTCGCCGCGGACCCGCACGGGCTCGGCGGCGCGGTGCTGCGGGCCCCCGCCGGGCCCGCGCGCGAGCGCTGGCTCGACAGCGTGCGGGCGGCGCTGCCCCCGGGAACGCCCTGGCGGCGCCTGCCGCCCGGCATCGGCGACGACGGCCTGCTCGGCGGCCTGGATCTCGCCGCGACCCTGGCGGCGGGCCGCCCCGTCGCGCGGGCCGGCCTGCTGGCGGAGGCCGATGGCGGGATCGTCGTCGTCCCCATGGCCGAGCGTCTGCCGCCGGGCACCGCGTCGCGGCTCGCCGCCGCCCTCGACACCGGCACGGTCTCGGACCGCGGCGCCCGGTTCGGCCTGATCCTCCTCGACGAGGGCGTGGCGGACGAGACGGTCGCCGAGGCGCTGGCCGATCGCCTCGCCTTCCGGCTGGACCTGAGCGGGCTCGGCCTCGCGGACACCGCGGCGGCCGAGCCGGAACCCGCCCCGGGCGCGCCGGAGCCCGACCCGGTCGGGAGCCTCTGCGCCCTGGCCGAGGCCTTCGGGATCGCGTCGCTGCGCGGTCCGATCCTGGCGGCGCGCGTGGCGCGCGCCCTCGCGGGAGACGGGCCGATCGGCCAGGGGGCGATCGTGGCGGCCGGGCGCCTCGTCCTGGCACCGCGGGCGACGCGCCTGCCCGCACCGGAGCAGCCCGCCCCCGAGACCGCGGAGGCGCCGGCGGAGCCGCCCGAGCCGAACGACGCGGAGGAGGCGTCGGGTCCGGCCGCAGAGGCGCCCGACGACGTCGTGCTGGAGGCGGTGCGCGCCGCGATCCCGCCGAACCTCCTCGACCAGCTTCTGGCGGGCGCGCAGCGTCTCCCGGCCGCGAAGGCCGGCCGGGTCGGGCAGGCGGCCTCGGCCCGCACCGGCCGCCCCGTGGGCAGCCGGCGGGGCGACCCGCGGCGGGGACGGCTCGACCTGCTCGCCACCCTGCGGGCGGCGGCGCCCTGGCAGGCCATCCGCAGAGTAGAGGGGGAGACGCGCCGCATCGTGGTGCGGCGGGACGATCTGCGGATCCGGATCCTCAAGCAGCGGACCGAGACCACCACGGTGTTCTGCGTGGACGCCTCGGGCTCGGCCGCCCTGGAGCGGCTGGCGGAGGCCAAGGGCGCGGTCGAGCTGCTGCTGGCGGAGGCCTATGTCCGGCGGGACCGGGTGGCGCTGGTGGCGTTCCGCGGCACCGGCGCGGATCTCGTTCTGCCGCCGACCCGGTCGCTCACCCGGGCCAAGCGCGGGCTCTCGGGACTGCCGGGCGGGGGCGGGACGCCGCTCGCGGCGGGGATCGACGCCGCGGTCGCGGTGGCTCTGGGCGTGCGCCGCGGCGGCAGCCGGCCGGCGATCGTGCTTCTGACCGACGGGCGCGCCAACGTCGCGCGGTCGGGGGAGGGGGGACGGGCCCGGGCGGGCGCGGAGGCCCTGCAGGCGGCCCGAGCCCTGCGTGCGGCCGGGCTGCCGGCCCTCGTGGTCGATACCGGCACGCGGGGCGACGAGGCCCGTTCGGTGGCGGACGCGATGGGCGCCCGCTACCTGAAGCTGCCCCGGGCCGAGGCCGGTCAGCTCAGCGCGGCGGTGCGGGCGGCGCTCTGAGCGCCGCACCCGTCACCCCCGCGACAGGGTGTCAGAGGTCGCCGCCGATGCCGCTGTCGGCGAGGCGCTGGTGGTGGGCGAGCCAGGAGCTCAGCATCTCGCGGACGATGGCCTTGAGGCTCCAGCCGCCGGAGACCGGAGCGGCGATGTTCTGGGTCGAGGAGGTGAAGAGGATCATGACCTTCTCCGGAGTTGGTGGACGCGTCTTGTTCTTGCTCGCCCGAGATATGCCGTTGCTGTTGCAGCGCAGCAATCGGTCTCCGCTCACCGGTGGCATGCGGCCGCCGCATAGGATTGTTCAGTGTTACGAAATACTTCCGGCCATGAACGATAGCGCCGCCGTCGCCCCCGGATCGTCCGGCTATGCCGCAGTGCAGGATACGCGCGCATGCTGACCGGCTTCGACGCGGACCGGCCCGACTGGGCCGTGGAGGGCCGGGACTGGCCCCATCGGGAGGCCAGCCGCTTCGTGGAGGCGGCCGGCCTCCGCTGGCACGTCCAGGAATACGGGTCTCCGGACGCCCCGACGCTGCTGCTCCTGCACGGGACCGGGGCGGCCACGCATTCGTGGCGCGGGCTGGCGCCGCTCCTCGCGCGCGACTTTTCCGTGATCGCCCCGGACCTGCCGGGCCACGGCTTCACGGACCCGCTGCCCGACGCCGACCTGTCGCTGCCCGGCATGGCCCGGGCCGTGGCGGGCCTCGTTGCGGCACTCGGCCGGCCGCCGGTCCTGGCGGCCGGCCACTCGGCCGGCGCCGCCGTCCTCGCGCGGATGTGCCTCGACGGCGCCATCGCGCCCCGGCTGCTGGCGGCCTTCAACGGCGCTCTCGCGCCGCTGCCGGGGGCGGCGAACCTGCTGTTCCCCAGCATGGCGCGCCTCCTGTTCCTCAACCCCTTCACCCCCCGGATCTTCGCCTGGACGGCGGACCGGTCCGCGGCCAAGCGCCTGATCGAGGGGACCGGCTCGCGCCTCGACCCGGAGGGGGTCGACCTCTACCGGCGGCTCTTCGCCCGGGCCGGCCATGTCCGCGGGGCGCTGGGCATGATGGCGAACTGGGATCTCGCCGGGCTGCACCGGGCGCTGCCCGGCCTCGCCACCCGGACCCTGCTGATCGTCGGCGGCGACGACAAGGCCATCCTGCCGGACACCGCCTTCGCCCTGCGCGACCGCATGCCCGACGCCCGCGTCCGCCTGATCCGGGGGCTGGGCCACCTCGCCCACGAGGAGGCGCCGGAGCGCGTGGCCGAGGTGCTCCGCGCCGAGGCTTCGGACGCGGGCGTTCTGTCGCCGCCGTGAGCCGGACGGGACTGGCGCCGGCCTTGCGTGGGTCGTAGAGCCTGCCGCGGCGGGCAGGGCAGGATCGAGGAGCGGCCGGAACGATGGCGAGACCCGTGATCGGCGTCATCGGCAACGCGCGCCTGATCGACAGCCGCTTCCCGGCGCAGATCGTCGGCGAGAACAACATGCGGGCGGTCGCCGCGGTGGCCGGCGCCCTGCCGCTGATGTTCGCCGCCGTCCCGACGATCACCGACCTCGGGGACCTCCTCGACACCGTGGACGGCGTCCTGCTCACGGGGGGCCGCGCCAACGTCCATCCGGCGCGCTTCAACACCGAGCCCTGCGCGGCGCACGAGCCCTACGACGAGGATCGCGACGCCGTGGCGCTGCCCCTGATCGAGGCCTGCGTGGCGGGGGGCGTGCCGCTGTTCGGCATCTGCCGCGGCTTCCAGGAGATGAACGTCGCCTTCGGGGGCAGCCTGCACCCGGAGATCCGCGATCTGCCGGGCCGGCTCAACCACCGCATGCCGCGCCTCGCGAACGGCGAGATCCACCCGGACCTGGAATTGATCTTCGCCGACCGTCACGAGGTCCGGCTGACGCCCGGGGGCGCCTTCGCCCGCCTCCTGGAGCGCGAGACGATCCGGGTGAACTCCCTGCACGGCCAGGGCATCTTGGAGCCGGGCGGCCGGATCGTGATCGAGGGCCTCGCCGAGGATGACACGGTCGAGGCGATCCGCGTCCGCGACGCGGCGGGCTTCGCGCTGGGCGTCCAGTGGCACGCCGAGCACGATCCGGCGACCAACCCGATCAACCGCACCCTGTTCGAGGCCTTCGGGGCCGCGGCGGCGACGCGGCACCGGGCGCGGCGGGCCGGCCGGGGATGAGCCGCTCGCGCGCCGGGACGCCCAGTGCAGACGCCCCGCGCGGCAGCACAGCGCCGGCACACCGCCGACACCGGGAGTCTTTCCGGCCTTAACCTATATTTATTCGCTGGCGCTGATCCACGAAATATTGACCGTCCATCCGCATAGATCTTGGTCACACGCGACCGGATTCACCTTATCCCCCGGACGACCTGTCGCAGGACGGAACAGTGGCCTCCCGGTGGTGTTCCCGGAGTCCCGAACAGCGGCCGCCTCGCGTGGAGGCCGACCGCGCAGAGACCGGGCAGGCCCTGCATGCATCTCCCCCGCGACGACCGAGAGCACCCCCGTGCCGAGGCCTTCCGCGACTTCATCCGGAACCCGCCCTTCCCCTGCGTGGGCGCCAAGTCGGCCCTGTCCCGCGGGCGGATGCGGATCGTGGTGGCCCGGGACATCACCTCGGGCTGGGACGACATGCGGATCTACCCGGCGCTGCTCGCCTTCGTGGCGCAGTACCGGGCGCAGCCCGACCTGTTCCAGAGCTTCGCGGTCGTGTTCGAGGGGCCGGGCGACCTCTCGGAGGAGGCGTTCGAGCACAACCTCTGGGCGCGCGCGCAATCCCTGACCGACAAGGACGCCTGGCTCGGCCAGCCCCACGATGCCCGCGTGGCCGAGGATCCCGACAACCCGCACTTCTCCCTGAGCTTCGGCGGCGAGGCGTTCTTCGTCGTCGGGCTGCACCCGCAGGCGAGCCGGCCGGCGCGGCGCTTCTCGTCGCCGGTCCTGGTCTTCAACCTGCACGCGCAGTTCGAGCGGTTGCGGGCGGAGGGACGCTACGAGAAGCTGCGCGCCGCGATCCTGGAGCGCGACGAGGCCCTCGCCGGCAGCGTGAACCCGATGCTGGCGCGCCACGGCGAGGCCTCGGAGGCGCGCCAGTACAGCGGTCGCGCGGTCGACGCGGACTGGCGCTGCCCGATGAAGGGCCGGCCGGCACCGGCCCCGGAGGCCCGGGACTGGAACCCGCCGGCCCTGCCCTTCGATTGCGGGCTGCCGGGCAGCGGCGCCTGAGCCGGTCGGATCCGGTCCTCAGTACGGAGCGAGCCACCCCCATGTGCCAACCCACCCTGTGCCAACCCACCCGGTGCCAGGCCGACGTGCAGACGATCGCGCCGCGCTCCGGCGTCGCCTTCACCCTCGACCGGGGCCAGCGCCTCACGGTGATCGACCCGTGCGGGGAGCAGGTGGCCGACCTCCTCGCCTTCAACCGCCACGATACGGGAGAGGTGATCTCGTCGGGCCGGACCCTCGACTACGCCAGCCGGATCTACCTCACCACCGGCGACCCGCTCTACTCGAACCGCTCGAAGATCCTGCTGCGGATCCTCGAGGATACGGTCGGCCGGCACGATTTCCTGCTGACGCCGTGCTCGGCCGACACGTTCCGCATCATCTACGGCGACGCGAACCCGCATCGCGGCTGCTTCGGCAACCTCGCGGCGGCGCTCGCACCCTACGGCATCGCGCCGGACGCGATCCCGGTGGCGTTCAACTGCTTCATGAACGTGCCGATCGACGGCGCGACCGGGGCGCTCACCGTGGCGCCGCCCCTCAGCCGGGCGGGGGACCGGATCGTGTTCGTGGCCGAGACCGACCTGATCATCGGTCTCACCGCCTGCTCGGCCCTGCAGTCGAACAACGGCAGCTTCAAGCCGATCCACTACAGCGTGAGCGCCTAGCTGCGGGCCCTCAAAAGCCCCGGCCCGATCCCGATATTAATCCATGCAAAGCTGTAGACTGTACCGCATTCAATGACTTGACATCGATATTCGCCCACTGACTGCCGGCGAACGGCCGCAGGTCTTTGCGATTTACTAACCCGAATGCACGAGGTTGAGGCCGTACGGCGCCCACGGCGAGTCCCCGCCGGCCGCAGGCCCCTCTTCCGGTGCTCGGATGACCCCCACGCAGACCAGCCGCCCGCCCGCCGACCGTGCCGCGCCGTGGCAGCGCCTCGCCGATCTCCGGCTTCGCCACAAGCTCGCGGCCGTGATGGCCCTGGTGCTCCTGGCCATCGGCGCCCTCAGCGCCCTGAGCTTCCTCGACATGCGCGGCTCGGCGCTCGAGGACCGCGCGCTGATGACCAAGCGCCTGACCGAGGTCGCGCAGAGCCTGCTCGTCCACTACGAGGCGCAGGCCCGGACAGGCCAGATGCCCGTCGCCGAGGCGCAGAAGGCCGCGCTCGCGGCGATCACCGCCCTGCGCTTCGGCAGCGAGGACTACTTCTTCGTCCTCGACGACCGGGGCCACCTGATCGCCAACGCCTTCAACGCCAAGAACGTCGGCAAGCAGGTGGTGGACCAGACCGACGTCCCCGGCGGCAAGCGCTACTTCGCCGAGATGGTCGAGACCGCCAAGCGCGACGGCTCCGGCTTCGTCGACTACATGAAGCCGCGCCCCGGCGGGTCCGTGCCGGTGGAGAAGGTCGCGAGCGTGCAGATGTTCAAGCCGTGGGGCTGGATCGTCGCCACCGGCCTGTACCGGGACGACGTCCACGCGGCCGTGCGCGACCGCGCGATCACCATCGGCCTCTGGTCCGCCGGCCTCGCCCTGCCGATCCTGGCGCTGCTCCTGCTCGTCGGCAACGGCCTGTCCCGCCCGATCACCCGCCTGACCGCGGCGATGCGCGGCCTCGCGGACGGCGACCTCGCGGTGACGGTCGCCGATCAGCGCCGCGGCGACGAGGTCGGCGCCATGGCGCGCGCCGTCCAGGTGTTCAAGGACGCCCTGATCGCCAAGCGCGCCGCCGACGCGGCCGCCGTCGCGGAGAACGACGCGAAGATGCGCCGCGCCCAGATGCTCGACACGGTCACCGCCCGGTTCGACGCGCAGGTCAGCGCGCTGACGCAGGGCCTGTCGGCGGCGGCGGTGGAGATGGAGGCCACGGCCCGGGAGATGACGCGCACCGCCGCGCGGACCACCGACCAGTCGGTGCGCGTCGCCGCGACCTCCGAGCAGACCTCCAGCAACGTGCAGACCGTGGCGGCGGCCAGCGAGGAGATGGCGGCCTCGATCAACGAGATCGCGTCCCGCGTCGCCCAGTCTTCCGCGATGGCCGACCGGGCCGGCACGGACGTGGCCCAGACCAACGCCCTGATGCAGGTGCTCGCCCGCGGCACGGACCAGATCAGCGAGGTGATGGGCCTGATCGCCGGGATCGCCGGGCAGACCAACCTGCTGGCCCTCAACGCCACCATCGAGGCCGCGCGCGCCGGCGAGGCCGGCAAGGGCTTCGCCGTGGTGGCGGGCGAGGTGAAGGCGCTGGCCTCGCAGACGGCCCGGGCGACCGAGACCATCGCGACGCAGATCGCCGCCATCCAGAACGAGACCCGCCAGGCGGTCGAGTCGATGCGGACGATCGGCGGCACGATCGACGAGATGCGCACGGTGGCGCTCAGCGTGGCCGCCGCCATGGAGGAGCAGGGCGCGGCGACGAGCGAGATCGTCCGCAACGTCACCCAGGCGGCGCAGGGCACCCAGGCGGTGAGCACCGACATCGCCGACGTCCGGCAGGCGGCCCGCGAGACCGGCGCGGCCTCCGACCAGGTGCTCAGCGCCGCGCAGGAGCTGGCCCGCTACTCGACGAGCCTCGGCCAGGAGGTCACGACCTTCCTGGCCGCCGTGAAGGCCGCCTGAGGGCGGGGTCGCCGGACCGCCCGGCGTTCCCGCACCCTTACAGGCTGATCCGCTCGCGCACCGCGATGTCGGGGCTCGACGCGCCGCAGGTCGGCAGGCTCTCGACGGGGCCGTGCACCGCCGACGTCGTCGCCGAGAGGTCGTGGTAGCAGATGCAGCCTTCCGCGAAGTAGTGGTGCACCAGGGCCTTGCGGGAGCGCTGCATGTCGGCCCGCGCGGAACCGCCGTGCAGCAGGTTCGCGTGCCAGAACAGCACGTCGCCCTTGCGCGCCGTGAAGTAGGCCGGCGTCGCCCCGTGCTCCCGGATCTCCTGCTTGATCGCCGGTTCGTAGCGCTCGGAATAGGCACCGTAGCCGCGCTCGCGGAACTCGTCCGTGGTGATGCCGACGTCGTGGCTGAACAGGTACGGCAGGCGGTGGGTGCCGGGATAGTAGACCAGCGGCCCCGCATCCGCGTGGATGTCCTCCATGGCGACCCAGCAGGCGGCCAGGTAGCCGAGCGGGTAGGTCGTCATGTGGATCGAGTCCGAGTGCTCGGATTGCTGGCTGCCCTTGTGGGACGCGATGGTCTGGAACGGGATCGCGGGGCGGCCCAGCACCATGCTGCTGAAGTTCATCAGCACGGGGTGCTTCAGCAGCCGGTCGATCGCCTCGACCTTCAGGTGCGGGTTGAGGTAGCGGCCCGGATGGGGATCGTCCGGCGCCGCCTTCTCGGGGGCGAGGGTCAGGTCGCCGCCGGCGATCGCGGCCTCGTAGGCGGCCCAGACCTCGTCGATCGTGTCGGGATCGATCGCGCCGCGCAGGACGTAGTAGCCGTGCTCCACCCAGGACCGGCAGATCTCGGCCTGCCGGGGCGTGATCTCCCGGCGCGCGACGCGGCGCGCGACGATGTCGAGGGCGTCGGGCTGGTCGAGCCAGGGGCTCGGCCCGGATTCCGGGAAGCTCTCGGCCCGGAACACCTTGATGCAGCCGATATCGACCGGGATGTCGGCGTCGACCGTGTGGGACGGCGCGGGCGGCAGGTGGGGCGCGAGGGGCGGGACGTCGTCGCGCCCGAGGGCGAGGTTGCGCACCGTGGTCCCCACCGTGCGCGCCAGCGATGCAGCGCGCGCAAACCTCTGAGCCATCGTCTCAACCCGCCGGTTCCGTCTCCAGCGTAACCAGGCCGGACGATCGCGACTTTAGCGAGGCAAACAACTTTACGGCGACGGACTTTCGTCTTCGTCGCGTCGGCGGTCTCATCGATGCTCGGGTTGGCCGTCCGGTCCGCTCGCGGCTCAGGCGATCCCGTCGATCGCCACCCGCAGGTGCTCCGGGCCGCGCAGGGCGGCGCCCGGCCGGTAGGGTGGCGGGTCCTCGACCAGACGCGGCGCCTTCAGCCGGCGGGCGAGGGCGGTGAGCGCCGCCTCGGCCTCGAACCGGGCCAGCGGCGCGCCCACGCAGTAGTGCAGGCCGCCGCCGAAGCCGAGATGGCGGATCCCGCTGCGGTCCGGGTCGAACCGATCGGGGTCGGGGAAGACGGCCGCGTCGCGGTTGCCGGAGGCCAGCAGCAGCACGAGATCGGCCCCCTCGGGGATCGTGACCCCGGCGATGTCGATGGGCGACAGCGTCCGTCGTGTCCGGAACTGCACCGGCGGCTCGTAGCGGAGCAACTCCTCGATCAGCCGCGGGGCCCGGAGCGGGTCCTGCCGCAGGCGCTCCAGCTCGTCCGGATGCCGCAGCAGGGTCAACAGGCCGTTGGTGATCAGGTTCACGGTGGTCTCGTGCCCGGCCACCAGCATCAGGATCGAGGTGGCGATCAGGTCGTAATCGCCCATCTTCACGCCGGCCGGGGTGGCGTGGTTGGCGAGGCCCGACAGCATGTCGTCCTGCGGGTGCCTGCGCTTCTCCCTGATCAGGTCGCCCATGTAGCCGCCGATCGCGTCGAAGGTCCGGCTGTTCGCGGCGCGGATCTCGGGGTCGGACAGGCTGTCGGGCTCCAGCGCGGTGGCGAGCTGCGTCGCCCAGCCGTGGAATTTCGGCTCGTCCTCTCGGGGCACGCCGAACAGCTCGCAGATCACCGTCACGGGCAGCGGGTAGGCGAGGTCGTCGACCGCGTCGATCTCCCGGGCACCGCACTTCTCGTTGAGCAGGTCGGCCACCAGCCGGTCGGAGCGGGCGCGCATCGCCTGGACGCGCTCGCGGGAGAACTGGTGCATCACCGCCGAGCGCAGGGCGTCGTGGTCCGGCGGGTCGCGGAAGATGAAGACCCGGTGCCGGTCCATCATCCAGTCCTTGAGCGGCTTGACGATCAGGTCGGTGAGGGGGTTGCCGGTGCGCGGCCGGTCGGCCGGGGGTAGGGTCTCGGAGCTGACCCGCGGGTCCTGCAGCAGGCGCGCGATGGTGCCGTGGGTCGCCGCCACCCAGGTGCCCGCCTCGGTGCCGTCGTCCTGGCGCGAGACGGGATTCTCCCGCAGCTTCGCGTAGACCGGGTAGGGGTTCGGCCGGTTGGCGAAGTCCTTGACCTGGTCGAGGAGGGTGGCGTCGGGCATGCGGTCTCCTTCACGCATCGACCCGGATAGCGGCCACCGGCCCTCGGGAAAGATGCTGCAACGACAAAGGCTTCGCCCGATGGGCCGGTTCCGTTTCCCGACGCGTTACGGAAAGCCCGGCTCGTGGACCGTGACGCGCTTTGGCCGGTCGGTCGCGGCGTCCTCGGGCGGGAACGGCGCGCGAGCCTCCACGAGCTCGGCATGGGCCGGCAGCCAGCGGGCGGAATCCACCGCGACCGCCGCGATGCAGCGCCCGTCGCGGCCGTAGGTGGCGACGAAGCGGCCGGCCGCCGGATCGCCCTGCGTGATCGCCACCGCGTCGGCGCCCTCGGTCAGGCCGACGGATTTCACCACGAGGTCGCCCTGCGTCGACCAGAAGGTCGGCAGGGCGCCGTAAGGGACTTCAGGCTCCGCGCCGGCGAGGAGCCGGCCGGCATGGACGCCCTGCGCCGCCGCGTGGCTCCAGTGCTCCAGGGCGACGCGCCGGCCGTCGTAGAGGGGGTGGGGAAAGCGGGCCACGTCGCCGGCGGCGGCGATGCGCGGGTCGGGCCGGCCCTCGGTATCGAGGACGTGGCCGCGCGCGTCGCAATCGACCCCGCCCGGATCCGCCGACAGGCCGGACCCGTCGAGCCACTCGGTGTTGCGCACGGCCCCCAGGGCGATGACGGCGACGTCGGCCGCGAGGCTGCTGCCGTCGACCAAGTGGGCGCGCACCAGCCGGCCGTCCCGACCCTCCAGCCACTCGACCTCGCGGCCGCAGCGCAGCGCGACCCCGTGGCCCTCGTGGATCGCGCCGATGAACGCCCCGACGGTGCTGCCGAGGATGCGGGCCAGCGGCGTCGGGCCGGGCTCGACCAGGGTGACCGGCAGGTCGAGCTGCCGGCACAGGCTCGCGACCTCGCAGCCGATGAAGCCGGCGCCGATCACCAGCACGTGGTTGGGGCCGGCGGCCAGCGCCCGCCGCAGGGCGGCGGCGTCCTCCCGCCCGCGCAGGGTGAAGACGCCGGCGAGGCGGCCCTCGTGCGGGTTCGCCCAGGGCCGGGCGCGGGTGCCGGTGGCGATGAGCAGGCGGTCGTAGGGGAGGATCCGCCCGTCCGCGAGGCCGACCGTGCGCGCCTGCCGGTCGAGGCGCCGCGCCGCGCTGCCGAGCTGCCACTCCGCCGCGAGGGCGCCGACCCCCGGCAGGGTCGTGGCCTCCGCGGGGATCGCGCCGGTGAGGACGTGCTTCGAGAGCGGCGGCCGGTCGTAGGGGCGGTGCGGCTCGTCGCCGACGATCGTCAGCGCGCCGGAGAAACCCGCTTCGCGCAGGGCCTCGGCCCCGCGCAGGGCCGCGAGGCCGGCGCCGACGATCAGGACGCGCTCGGAATCGCGCGCCATCAGGCGCCCCGCTCCGGATCCTCGACCCGGATCGCCTGGACCGGGCAGGCGACGCGCGCCCGCTCGATGTCGTCCCGGTCCCGCGCGGCGGGGGCGGGATCGTAGAACAGGGCCTCGTGCCCCTCGATGCGGAAGTGCCGCGGCGCCGCATAGCAGCACTGGGCGTAGGCCTGGCACAGGTTGAGATCGACGCTCACCCGCAGGCCGGGCGGGGGGCCGGAGGACGCATCGGCAGGGGCGGACATGGCGGGGCAACCGCGCGCGGCGCCGCGGGTTCCGCGGGCTCTCGTCGCGGGGCACGTCGCGGGGCACGTCGCGGGGCACGTCGCGGGGCACGTCGCGGGGCACGTCGCGGGGCACGTCGCGGGGCACGTCGCGGGGCACGTCGCGCGCCGTACCCCGCGACCGGTCGTCGGACGGCTCGGCCGCGTCCGGCGCCGAGCGTCATCCGTATTAAACGTGTTTCGGCGATCCTGGTGGAAATGCAGCGACGCGATTCCCCTGCGCAGCGGTTCGATCTATTGTCGCGCTGCTCCGCGGATCTGTCCGAAACCCCGCGATGACAGGAGGGCGCCATGCCGCACGGTGCGCGAACGAGCCTCGCCGCCCTCATGCTGGTCCTCGGGATCGGCGGCGCCTCCGCCGAATCCGTCGCCACGACATGGACGGATCCGCCGGCCCACAAGGCCGGGTCCCCGAAGGCGCCGGCCACGGACACGAAGGCCGCCCCGCCGGCGCCGTCCGCCGCGACTCCAACCGGGACGCCGGCCGCCGCGACCGAGACCCGGCCGGCCACCGCCCGGCGGAAGGCCGTGGCGGTGCGGCGCGCGCCGGAGCGGAAGGCCGCCCGCGCGGCGGTGGCGCCCAAGCGGATCGCCGCCGCGCCGCGCCGGGCCCGCGTCGCCGCCGCGCCGGCCCGGTCTGTCCGGGCCGCCCCGCAGGCCGTCGCCGCCGCGCCGCCGCCCCCGGAGGGCTACGCCCGCTACCGGGCCTACAATTACGGGCCGGGCTACGGCTACGAGCCGGGTTACGCCCAGGGCTACACCCAGGGCTACACCGACGACCGCCTCGACCGCCTGAGCAGCGCCCAGGCCGCCGGCTACGTCGTGGTCCACCGCCGGACGGTGCAGTTCCCCGATGGCCGGACCCTGCGGGTCTATCGCCCGGACGACGAGGGCGAGCCGTTCTGAGCTGAGCCCGCCGCGAACACCGCCCGCAGGGGCGCCCGCAGGATCTTCCCGGCGGGATTGCGGGGCAGGAGCCCGTCCCAGATCTCGATCCGCACCGGCACCTTGAACGCCGCGAGCCGCTCGGCCGCGAAGGCGCGGATCGCCTCCGGGTCGGTCTCGGCGCCCTCGGCCAGCACCACGATGGCGCCCGGCTCCTCGCCCAGCGTCGGGTGGGGCACCGGCAGCACCACGGCGTCGATCACGTCCGGGTGCGCGTAGAGGGCGTTCTCGACCTCGCAGCAGTAGATGTTCTCGCCGCCGCGGATCAGCATGTCCTTGATCCGGTCGACGATGGTCAGGAAGCCCTCCTCGTCGGCGCGGGCGAGGTCGCCGGTGCGCAGCCAGCCCTCGGAGAGGACCTCCGCGGTGGCGGCCGGGTCGTCCCAGTAGCCGCGGACCACGTTCGGGCCCTTCACGCACAGCTCGCCGACGCTGCCCGGCGGCAGATCCTGCCCGAGGGGATCGAGGATCCGCACCTCGCAGACCGGCAGGGGCGGTCCGCAGGATTCCGGGTGGGCGAGGTAATCCTCGCCCTGGTGGTGGGTGAAGGTCGCCGAGGTCTCGGTCATGCCCCAGCCGGTGCCCGGGACGACCCGCGGCAGGGCCTCGCCCAGCGCCCGCACGAGGTCGCCGGCGGCCGGGGCGCCGCCGTAGGTGACGCCCTCGAGGGTCGGCAGCGGCCGGCCGGCCTCCCGGGCCGCGTTGGCGAGCTGCCACGCGATGGTCGGCACGCCGCCCGCGCTGGTGCAGCCCTCCCGCTCGATCAGGTCGAGGGCCGCGGCGGCGTCCCAGCGGTGCATCATCACCAGCCGGTGGCCGCCGTAGAGGGCCGCCCCAAGGCTCGCGTGGCAGCCGGTGACGTGGAACAGCGGGATCACCAGCAGCGCCGCCCGCTGCGGCGCGGCCGGGTCGGGCTTCGGCGGCGCCTCGCCCCGGCGCAGGGCGCTGCGCGCTGCCGAGTAGGGGTAGGCCATCACCGTGGTAGCGGCCGCCCGGTGGGTGCCGACCGCGCCCTTCGGCTTGCCGGTGGTGCCGGAGGTGTAGAACAGGGTCGCGTCGTCCTCCGGGTCGAGGGCGATCTCGGGCAGGGGCAGGTCGGGCAGGGCGCCCCAGTCGTGGACCCGGCCGACGATGTCGGTGAGCGGCGTCGCCCGGGGGTCCGGCGCGGTCCGGGTGGTGAGGACCCGCTCCAGGGCCGGGCATTCGCGCAGGTGCGGGGCGATCCGGTCGAAGCGCTCGCCGTCGGCGATCAGCACCCGCGCCCCCGAATGCTGCAGGCCGTAGGCGAGTTCGGGCCCGGTCCACCACGCGTTGAGCGGCGTGGCGATGGCGCCGGCGAGCAGCGCGCCGAAATAGCTCACCGGCCATTCGGGCAGGTTGCGCTGCGCGATGGCGACCCGGTCGCCCTTGCGCACGCCGGCCTCGACCAGAGCCCGCGCCAGGGCGGTCGCGGCGCGGGCGAAACCCGTGAAGGTCACGCGCTCGTCCTGGTAGACCACGAAGGTCTTGTCCCCGTGGCCGCGCGCGATCCGGAACAGGTCGCCCAGCGTCGGCGGTGCCTTCTCCCAGATCCGGGTCGGCACACCCCGGATCGGCACCGTGGCGATGGCGAAGGGCCCACCTGAGGCGGTGAGCCGCGCCTCGGCCTCGCGGAAGGGCAGGGCCGGCCAGCCGGCGGGGATGCGGGGATCGGGGCTCATCGGGCGATGGTCACGCCGCCGTCGATCACGAGCGCCTGGCCGGTCACGAACCGGCCGGCCGCCGAGGCCAGGAACACGGCCGCGCCGGCGATCTCGTCGGGCTCGCCGATCCGGCGCAGGGGCGCGGCGTCCGTGGTGGCGGCGAGCATCTCGGGATCCTCCCACAGGGCCCGGGCGAAATCGGTGCGGATCAGCCCCGGGCAGAGGCAGTTCACCCGCACGTTGGCGGGGCCGTACTCCACCGCGTAGTTGCGGGCGAGCTGGAGGTCGGCGGCCTTCGAGACGTTGTAGGCGCCGATCACCGGCGAGCCCTTGAGCGCCCCGATCGAGGAGACGATCACGATCGCGCCGTCCCGCCGCGCCACCATGCCGGGGGCGACCATCTGGATCAGCCAGTGGTTCGACAGGACGTTGTTCTCGAGGATTTTTCGGAACTGCGCGTCGGAGATACCGGCGAGCGGCCCGTAATAGGGATTGCTGGCAGCGTTGCAGACCAGCACGTCGACCGGGCCGAGCCGGCTCTCGGTCTCGGCCACGAGGGATTCCAGCTCCTCCTTCACCGAGATGCTGGCCGGAATCGCTACGGCGCGGCCGGCCCCATGGGCGGCCTCGATCTCGGCCACGACCGCCTCGCAGGCCTCGCGCTTGCGCGACGAGATCACCACCCGGGCGCCGTGCTCGGCCATCCGCAGGGCGATCGCCCGGCCGATGCCCCGGGACGAGCCGGTGATGAGGGCGATTTTACCGGTCAGGTCGAACAGGGACATGGCGTTATGCTGCTCAGGTTGCGATGACACGCGCCCCTCCTCATGCCTTCGACCCCGCCCGCATCGACCGGCGCAGGCGCGCCATGCCGGCGAGCCAGCGCTCGGGATCCTCGGCCCGGCGGCGGGCGTATTCCGCCACCTGCGGATGCGGCAGGATCAGGAAACGCTCCGAAGCCAGCCCGTCGAACGCGGCTTCGGCCACCGCCTCCGGCGCCAGCACGCCGTCGCGTGACGCGGCGCTGGCTTCCCCCAGCATGGCGGTGTCGACGCCCTGCGGACACAGGGCCGCGACCCGGATCCCCTCCTCGGCATGGGCGATGGCGAGATGCTCCAGGAAGGCGAGCGCCGCGTGCTTGGTCGCCCCGTAGGTGGCGCTGCCGATCTGACTGAGCAGCCCCGCCGCCGAGACGGTGCCAAGGAACGCGCCCCCGCCCCGGGCGCGCCAGAGCGGGACCAGAACTCGCGCCGCGTGGACATGGCCCATCACGTTCACCGCGAAGGACCGCGCCCAGCTCTCCGGGCCGGCGGAAGTGGCGAGATCCGGGTCGGGATCGCGCTCAAGAATGCCGGCATTGGAACAGTAGAGCGCGATCGGGCCAAACTCGGCTTCGACGCGCGTCAGGATCGCAGTGACCGCCTCGGCATCGCCGACGTCGAGCGCGAAGGCCCGTCCGCCGAGTTCCGCCGCCACGGCTTCCGCGCCGGCCCCGTCCCGGTCGAGGGCCACGACCATCGCGCCCCGGGCCTCGGCGGCGACCGCGAGCGCCCGGCCGATGCCCCGGGCGGCCCCCGTGACGGCGACGACGCGGCCGGAGAGGTCCATGCTCAGGCCCCCGCCCGCTCGGCGAAGCCCCAGGCCGCGGCGGCGAGCTTCGGCACGCGGGCCGCCATGGCCGAGGCGTGCTCGCTCGCGGCGTTGCCGGCCTTGGCGCGGGCCGCCACGCCCTGGAGGATGCCGACCAGCCGGAACAGGTTGTAGGCGAAGTACCAGTCGAGGTCGGGCAGGTCTTTGCGGTCCGCCGCCCGGCAGTAGAGCGCCACCGCCTCGTCCCGGGTGGGGATGCCGAGCGCCGGCAGGTCGAGGCCGCCGAGCCCGCTGCGCCCGTCGGCCGGCAGTTCCCACTGCATCAGCAGGTAGCTGAAATCGGCGAGCGGATCGCCGAGCGTCGACAACTCCCAATCGAGCACCGCGCTGACACCGCCGTCTCTCGAAAAGATCAGGTTGTCGAGGCGGTAATCGCCGTGGACCACGCAGGCGCCCTGCTGCTCGGGCACGGTCCGGGGCAGCCACGCGATCAGCCGCTCGACATCCTCCAGGCGCCCGTCCTCGGCGGCGCGGTACTGGCGGGTCCAGCGGTCGACCTGCCGGGCGAAGTAGTTGCCGGGCCGGCCGTAATCGGCGAGCCCCGCCGCCTCCGGATCGATCGCGTGGAGGCGCGCCAGCGTCGCGATCATGCCGGCATAGTGCCGGTGGCGGGTATGGGGATCGAGGCCGGGCAGGGCGCCGTCCCAGTGGACAGCGCCGTCGACCGCCTCCATCACGTAGAAGGCCGCGCCGATGACCTCCGGGTCCTCGCACAGCGCGAAGGGCCGCGGCACCGGGAAACCCTCGCCGTAGAGGGCGCCGATCACCCGGAACTCACGGTCCACCGCGTGGGCCGAGGGCAGGAGTTGGCCGAAGGGCTTCCGGCGCAGCACGTAGGCCTGGCCCGGCGTGTCGAGCCGGTAGGTCGGGTTCGACTGGCCGCCGCGGAACTGCCGCACGGTGAGCGGGCCGGCGTAGCCGCGGACGTGCCCGTCCATCCAGGCGGCGAGCTTCGCCTCGTCGATCCGGTGGCGCGGCTCGACCGGCTTCACGCCGGAAAAGACATCCGCGTCGCTCATGCGCCCTCGCGGGCATTGGTGTAGCGCCCGAATTCCAGGCGGGCGATCGAGCGGTTGTGCACCTCGTCCGGCCCGTCGGCGAGCCGCAGGGTGCGGATATGGGCGTACATTTTCGCGAGCCCGAAATCCTCCGAGACGCCGGCCCCGCCATGGGCCTGGATGGCGTCGTCGATCACCTTGAGCGCCACCCGCGGCGCCGCGACCTTGATCATGGCGATCTCGAGCTTGGCGCCCTTGTTGCCGACCTTGTCCATCATGTCGGCGGCCTTCAGGCAGAGGAGGCGGGTCATCTCGATGTCGATCCGCGCCTCGGCGACCCGCTGCTCCCAGACCGACTGCTCGCTGATCCGCTTGCCGAAGGCGACCCGGGACACGAGCCGCCGCGCCATGGCCTCCAGCGCCACCTCGGCCGCCCCGATGGTGCGCATGCAGTGGTGGATGCGGCCTGGCCCGAGCCTACCTTGCGCGATCTCGAAGCCGCGCCCCTCGCCGAGGATCAGGTTTCCGGCCGGGACGCGGACGTTTTCCAACACCACCTCGCCGTGGCCCTTGGGCGCGTCCTCGTAGCCGAAGACCGGAAGCAGGCGCTCCACCCGGACCCCGGGCGTGTCCATGGGGATGAGGATCTGCGATTGCTGCCGGTGGCGGGGGGCCTCCGGGTCGGTCTTGCCCATCAGGATCGCGATCCGGCAGCGCGGATCGCCGACGCCGGTCGACCACCATTTGCGGCCGTCGACGACGTAGTGGTCGCCGTCGCGGCGGATCGCCGTCGCGATGTTGGTGGCGTCCGAGGAGGCGACCTCCGGCTCGGTCATCAGGAAGGCCGAGCGGATCTCACCCGCCATCAGGGGCTTCAGCCACCGGTCCTTCTGGGCCGCGGTGCCGTAGCGGTGCAGCACCTCCATGTTGCCGGTGTCGGGCGCCGCGCAGTTGAACACCTCCGAGGCGATCCCGACCCGGCCCATCTCTTCGGCGCACAGCGCGTATTCGAGGCTGGTCAGGCCGGCGCCGCGATAGGCGTCGGTGTCGTGCTCGGGGGAGGGCGGCAGGAACAGGTTCCACAGGCCCTCGGCACGGGCCTTCTCCTTCAGCCGCTCCATCGTGGGGGAGGGTTCGCGGCTCGCGGCGCGCTCGGCCGACACCGCGGCGGCGGCCGGCAGGATCGCGTCGGCGATGAAGGCGCGGACGCGGGTCAGCCAGTGGGTCTGGGATTGGGAGAGGGTGAAGTCCACGGTGTCCACTCCGCTCACATCCGTCGCTGCGGGCTTCTCTCCTCCCCCTTGCGGGGAGGAGTTGGAGGTGGGGGTGGCGCAGAATGAGGCGTTGCGGTGCCTTCTGGACCACCCCCACCCCTAGCCCCTCCCCGCAAGGGGGAGGGGAAACAGACCTCACAGATAGGCCGATCCCATCTCGCTGGCGAAACGCTGCGGCGGTCCCTCCCAGACGATCCGCGCCTGTTCCAGAACGTAGACCCGGTCGGCGTGCGGGAGCGCGAAGGTGACGTTCTGCTCGCCGAGCAGCACCGTGATCGGCGTGGTCTGCCGCAGCTTCTCCAGCGCCTTCGACAGCAGCTCCAGGATCACCGGGGCGAGGCCGAGCGTTGGCTCGTCGAGGATCAGGAGCCGCGGGCGCATCATCAGCGCCCGCGCGATGGTCAGCATCTGCTGCTCGCCGCCCGACAGGGTGCGGGCGCTCTGCGACTCGCGGTCCTTGAGGATCGGGAACAGCTCGTAGAGCCAGTCGCGCTGCCTGGCGCTCTCGGCCTTCGGGAAATGCTGGCCGCCGAGGTCGAGATTCTCGCGCACGCTGAGGTCGCCGAACAGCTCCCGGGTCTCGGGCACCTGGACGATGCCGGCCCGGGCGATGGCGGCGGGCTTCATCCGGGAGAGGTCCCGGCCGTCGAACCGGATCGTGCCCGTGTGCGGCACGAGGCCCGAGATGGCGTTGAACAGCGTGGTCTTGCCGGCGCCGTTCAGGCCGACCACCGAGACGAACTCACCCTCGTGGACGTGGATCGAGGCGGCGCGCAGGGCCTGCGCCTTGCCGTAGAGCACGTCGACGCCCTCGACGGTGAGCAGCGAGTCGGGCTTGAACGCCGCCTCGGGCCGGGCCGCCGTCTCGATGCTGCCGCCGAGATAGACCCGGCGCACGGTCGGGTCGGCCATCACGGACTCGGCCGACCCCTCGGCGATGCGCTCGCCGAGATACATCGCGAACACCCGGTCGACGATGGCGGCGACGCTCTTCACGTTGTGGTCGACAAGGAGCACGGCCTTGCCCTCGTCGCGGAAGCCGCGGATCAGCTCGGAGAAGGCCGCGACCTCGCCGCCGGTCAGGCCCGCGAAGGGCTCGTCGACCAGCACCACCCGGGGGTCGCGGGCGATGGCCTTGGCGAGCTCCAGCCGGCGGAGATCCGCGAAGGGCAGGGTGCCGGGGCGCCGGTCGACGACCGCGCCGAGGCCGACGCGCTCGGCGATCTCCCTCGCGCGCCGCGCCACGTGGGGGTCGGCCGCCAGCCGGATCAGGCTGTCGGGCAGGAGCGCGAGGCTGATGTTCTCCAGCACGGTCTGCCGCTGGAGCGGCCGCGCGTGCTGGAACACGAGGCCGATCCCGGAGCGGGCGACCCGGTGGGCCGGCATGCCGCCGATCTCCGTGCCGTCGAGGCGGATCGAGCCGGCGCTCGGCCGCTCCAGCCCCATGATCAGCTTCATCACGGTGGACTTGCCCGAGCCGTTGGGGCCGATCAGCCCGAGGATCTCGCCCGGGCGCAGGTCGAGGTCGATGTTCTTGACGGCGACGAGGCCGCCGTAGCGCTTGGTCAGGCCGCTCACGGTGAGGCAGGGCTCGGCCATGACGGGCGACACGGCCGGCGGGGGCGCGACGGCGACGGTCATCGGGCTCTCCGGAGCGATCCGAGGCCGAGCAGCCCCGAGGGCACGAACAGGATCACCAGCAGCGCCACCGCCGAGACCACGAAGGTCGAGAGCCCGCCGAGCGGCCGCAGCAGCTCGCCCGCCGCGATCAGGAACACGGCGCCGAGCGCCGCGCCCACGATGGTGCGCCGTCCGCCGAGCACCGCCGCGATGATCACCTGCACGCCCACCGACGTGTTGATCAGCGTGCCGACCGAGGCGGTGCCCATGTAGAAGACCACCAGCCCGCCCGCGAGGCCCGAGAAGGCGGCGCTGACCGCGAAGGCCGCGAGCTTGTGCTTGGCGACGTTGAAGCCGAGCGCCCCGGTCACCACCGGGTCCTGGCCGGCGGCCTGGAGGATCAGCCCCGCGGGCGAGCGGGCGATGGCCGTGAGGATCAGGCCCGAGACCGCCATGAAGCCCAGCGCCAGCCAGTAATTGGTGTCGGCGTCGATCGAGATGACGTCCGGCACGGTCAGGCCGATCTCGCCGCCGGTGAGGCCGGAGAAGACCACGATCATGTTCTGCAGGAGCAGGACCGCCACCAGGGTGATCAGCCCGAAATAGGGGCCGCGGACCTTCAGCGCCGGCAGCGCCAGGGCAAGGCCGCCGACCACGGCGAGTACGGTCCCGGCCGCGAGGCAGTAGGGGATCGGCAGTTCGTAGCGGTTGTTGAGGATGCCGGCGCCGTAGGCCCCGAGGCCGATCAGGAAGGTCGGTCCGAAATTCACCTCGCCGGCGAAGCCGAAGAGCAGGTCCCAGGCCATGGAGAACACGCCGAAATAGTAGGCGATGGTCAGGAGGCCGAGGATGTAGCCGGAGACCCACCAGGGCAGGGTGGCGGCGGCCAGGACGGCGAGGATCGCGATCCAGAAGCCGGGGGTGGTGAGGAGCTTCATGGATTGGCCTCGCACACGGCAGCGATCCGGCTCGTTCGGCGCAGAGGCCTTTCCCACCCACGCCCCTCATCCTGAGGTGCCGCGCCAGCGGCCTCGAAGGAGGCCTCCAGGGATCGCGCGGCCGGCTGGAGGGCTCCTTCGAGGCGGCTTCGCCGCACCTCAGGATGAGGGCGCGGGCTGGACACCCGGGGTGCAAAAAGAACCATCACCGCCGCCCCAGCAGACCTTGCGGGCGCAGGTACATGACGGCGACCAGCAGGAGCAGCGCCGGGATCACCCGGTAGGCCGGCGAGATCAGGTAGGCGGTGGCGGTCTCGAGGTAGCCCACCACGTAGGCGGCGATCAGCGAGCCGGTGACGCTCCCGAGGCCCCCCAGCACCACGATCGAGAAGGCGCTCGCGGTGAGCGGCCCCACCGAGTACGACGACACCCCGAGGAACATCCCGAGCAGCACCCCGGCGGTGCCGGCGAGCAGGCCGTAGATCGCCCAGACTGCCACGTAGATCTTGCCCATGTCGTGGCCGAGCAGCGTGACGCCCCGCGGGTTCATGGAGGCGGCGAGCAGGACCTTGCCGGCCCGCGCCCGGTTCACGAACAGCCAGAGCAGGCCGATCACCACCCAGCAGATCACCGCGGTGAAGACCTGGTTCCTCGGCGTCCGCACCCCGGCGATCTCGAAGACGCCCTCGACGATCGGCAGCACGGTCTTCGGGTTGTCGGTGAAGAAGTAGGCTACCAGCTCCTGGATCATGATCCCCCAGAGCAGCGTCCCCGTGAGCACGAAGATCTCCTTCTCCTCCCGCGGGATGGCCCGGCTGCGCTCGATCGGCGCGACCACCGCGAAGTAGGTGACCAGCGCGCCCGCGAGCCCGCACAGGATGCCGATCACCGCGCCCGCGTAGGAGCCGAGCCCGAACAGCGCCGAGGCCGCCCAGGCCGCCACCGCGGCCATGACCATCAGGGCGCCGTGGGTCAGATTGAGGACGCCCGAGACCCCGAAGATCAGGGTGAAGCCCATCGCGCCGAGCGCGTAGAGGGACGAGATCGCGAAACCGTCGACGAGGATCTGGAGGCCGATCATCGCGCTCTCCCCGCCCGGTTACCGTCCCGCCGCCTTCACCGCAGGGGGCAGGATCATGGTCCCGTTGGCGGTGGTGGCTGGCCAGATCGCCACCTGCTTGCCGTTCTGCCACTGCCCGAGGACGCTGGTCATCAGGCCGGGCCCGTACTGGATCGAGTGCGTGAACGGCTCGTCCTTGCCGTAGAATTTCAGGCGCCCGACGGTGCCGACGTAGTCGGTCTTCTCCAGGGCGTCGACGAGCTTGTCGGCCTCCGTGGAGCCCGCCCGCTTGACCGCCTCCGCCGCGTAGTGCGTGGCGTCGTACGCCATGTAGCCCGCGTAGGACGGCGCGCCGCCGAAGCGCTTGGTGAAGGCCTCGGCGAACGGGATCGTCTTCTCGGTGAGCGCCACGCCCGGCACCGCCACGCTGTCGAACAGCACGCCCTGCGTGCCGCCGTTGGTGTTGGCCCAGAAGGTCGAGGAGGTCGCCTGGCCGCTGATCCCCGTCATGGCGATCGGCACCTGCTGGTTCTGCCACTGCACGGTCGGCTGCACGCCGACATGGGCGATGCCGGTGACGATCAGGTCGGGCTTGGCCGCCTCGATCTTGTTGTAGATCGGCGTGAAGTCGCCCGTGTCCGGCGAGAAGCGGACGTGCTCGACCACCTTGAGCCCGGATTTCGGCAGGCATTCCTGGTAGGCGGCGTCGAGCGGGCGGGTCCAGGCCGCGTCCTCGCTCATGATCGCGGCGGTCTTGGCCTTGAGCTTCTCGACCAGCACCTCCTTGGCCGAGTCGCACACCGCCTGCGCCAGGGCGTGCGAGGTCAGGTAGCCGTGGAAGGTGTACTTGTTGCGCGCGTAGTCCTTGTGGACCGCGACGCTGATCTCGTTCGAGGCCGCGCCGGGCGTGATCATCGGCGTCTTGAGCCGGGCCGCCCAGGGCATCAGCGCCAGCACGACCTCCGAGATGTAGCTGGCGATGACGAGGTTGACCTTGTCCTCGGAGACCGCCCGCTGGAAGGCGCGGACCGCGTCGGAGGCGGAGGACTTGTCGTCGTAGGTGACGACCTGGATCTGGCGCCCGTCGACGCCGCCCTTGGCGTTGATCTCGTCGGCGGCGAGCTGGACGGCCTGCGGGATCGAGGCCCCGGCCACCGACTGCGCCTCGGCGATCACCCCGATCTTGATCGGGTCCGCGGCCCGGACGGGCCCGGCGGCGACCAGCCCCGCGGCGATCAGCGCGGGCAGCGTGCGCCGAATCGGGGCAACCCGGGCGGCGGCGCGCACGGTCTCGGACATCGGCGTTCCCTCATCCCAGTGCCCGAATTTTATATTCGCGGGCTTGGCCCGGACTGTACCCGCGCTCCGACGGATCACAAGGGGCCGGTCGGGACCGGCCGGTGACGTTTGCACCGAGTCGTTTTCCGCCCGGGGTATCGCCGCGCGCCGCCGCATCCTAGGCTCGCCGCGGCCCTGCGAAGCGCGGGCCCGGCGGCCTCGAAGAAGGGCACGGTCCGGTGAGGAACGCACGCTCGGCCGCGGCCGGGGTTCGCCCCGGACCGCGGCCCCGGAGCCTCGGGAAGCGGTCCGCTCCGCGGCCGGCACGGGCAGGGGAACCACAGGCATGACCCTGCGCTGGACGCGGCGGCCCGAGGGCTCGACCTGGGGGGATTTCGGCCCCGACGACGAGCTGGGCCGGCTGAACCTGCTCACCCCCGAGAAGGTGCTGCAGGGGGTCGCCGAGGTGCGCGAAGGGCTGACCTTCTGTCTGAGCCTGCCGCTGGACCTGCCGGGCGGCAACGTCCTGAACCCGCGCCGCCACCCGCCGCAGATCACCCCGACGCGCCGCGCCAACGGCCGGCCGAACATGAACTTCCCGGTCTGCGAGGAGGTCGACGGCGCCACCGACGTGATCTGCGACGACCGCGCGCTGATCCACCTGCAATACTCGACGCAGTGGGACTCGCTCGCCCATGTCGGCTCGCTGTTCGACGCCGACGGGGCGGGCGCCGCACCGACCTTCTACAACGGGTTCCGCGGCGGCCGCGACATCGTCGGGCCGAGCGCGCCGGAGGCGGCGGATGAGCCGTCCCGGGCGAAGCGCCTCGGGATCGAGCGCCTCGCCGAGACCGGCATGCAGGGCCGCGCCGTGATGATCGACCTGCGCGCCCATCTCGGCGACGCCAGGACACGCGTCGGCTACGACGAGCTCGCCCGGATCCTGGAGGCCGACGGCGTCGTGGTGGAGCCGGGCGACATGGTCTGCCTGCACACGGGCTTCGCCGAGCGGCTGATCGCCATGGGCGGCGCGCCAGACCCGAAGCTCGTCCAAACCCTCTGCGCCGGCCTCGACGGGCGCGACCCGCGCCTCCTCGACTGGATCACCCGCACCGGGCTCTGCGCGCTGATCGCCGACAACTACGCGGTGGAGGCCTACCCGGCCGGCCCCGGCCCCGCCTGCTGCGCGACGCTGCCGCTCCACGAGCACTGCCTGTTCAAGCTCGGGGTCAATCTCGGCGAGCTGTGGCACCTGACGCCGCTGGCCGACTGGCTGCGGGCCCGCGGCCGCTACCGCTTCCTGCTCACCGCCCCGCCGCTGCGCCTGCCCGGCGCCGTCGGCTCGCCGACGACGCCGATCGCCACGGTGTGAGGATCGGAGCGGACCCGGGACGCGCTTCCGAGGTCGCCCGGATCAGCCGAGGGCGGCGGGTGCGGCGGCGCGCGGCGGGTCGCCGACCGGCTCCGCGGCCGGTTCCGCGACTCCCTGGGGCGGCCCGGGGCGGAGGACTGCGCGCTCGCGGAAATGCGGGATGGCCGCCTCGAACACGGCCTCGGCGGCCGCCCGGTCGCCGGCCGCCACGGCGTCGCGCAGCCGCGCCACCCAGGCGTCGAGCCTGTCCCGGTCGGCGAAGACCGGCCGCGCCGCCATCACCCCGTCGATGCCCGGCAGGGCGATCCGGGGCTCCTCGCGGGCGAACAGGATCTCGTTGAGCCGCTCGCCGGGCCGGGCGCCGGTATAGGCGATCTCGATCTCGGTGCCGGGCTCGAAGCCGGCCAGCCGGATCATCCGCTCGGCGAGGTCGGCGATCCGCACCGGCTGCCCCATCTTGAGCACGTAGACCGCGGCGCGCTCCGCGCCCGCCCGGGCCTCGCCGTCGGCGTGGGAGGCGGCCGTCAGCACGAGGTCGCAGGCCTCGCGCACGGTCATGAAGTAGCGGACCATGTCCGGGTGGGTGACGGTGACCGGGCCGCCCCGGGCGATCTGCGCCTTGAACACCGGCACCACGGAGCCCACGGAGCCCAGCACGTTGCCGAACCGCACGGCGATCAGCCGGGTCGGGTGGTCCGGCCGCGCCGACTGCGCGGCGTCCAGGGCCTGGGCGACCATCTCGGCGAAGCGCTTGGTGACGCCGAGCTGCGAGACCGGCTCGATCGCCTTGTCGGTGGAGATCATCACGAGCGCCCGCGCGCCCGCCGCCACCGCCGCCTCGGCGACGTTGATCGAGCCGAACACGTTGGTCTTGATGCCCTCCTGCCAGTCCCGCTCCAGGTAGGGCACCTGCTTCAGCGCGGCGGCGTGGAGCACGTAGTCGGGCCGGAACGCCGCGATCACCGCGTGCGTCCGCTCCCGGTCGCGGATATCGGCCAGCACCCCCGTCACGGCGGTCTCGGCGGCCAGGATCGCGGGGTGGCTGAGGATGCCGTGGAGCGCCGGCTCGGAGGATTCGAGCACCAGCACGGCGGCGGCCCCGAAGGCCACGGCCCGCAGGCAGATCTCCGAGCCGATCGACCCGCCGCCGCCGGTCACCACGACCCGGCGGCCGGCGAGGAACGCCTCCAGACGCGGCCGGTCGATGGCGACGGTCGGCCGCAGCAGCAGGTCCTCGATCTCCAGCGGCGCCAGTTCCGGACCCTGCACGCCCTCGCCGAGGCCGACGACCCGGGCGAGGGGCAGGCCGAGGCGCCGGGCGCGGGCGATCAGGTCGTCCGGCGCCGCCTCCGGCACGAGGGCGCTCGGGGCGGCCACGAGCCGCCGCACCGGCTCGCCGCGGGCGGCGAGGTCGGCGACCACGCGCTCGAGATCCGGGAAGCCGCCGAGCACCGGCACGCCGCGCATGAACTGCCCGCGCTCGTCCGCCCGGGGCGACAGGATGCCCCGCGGCGCGAGCTTGCGCACCGAGCCCGCCTCGATCGCCCGGATCAGCACGTCCATGTCGGCGCCGCGCCCGAGGAGCAGGGTCGGGACGGTGGCGGCCCGCGCGCTCGACTGCCGGGAGCGGGTGTCTTTCAGGTAGCGGAACGCCAGGCGCGTGCCGCCCAGGAAGAAGATCTGCAGCACCCAGTAGAGCAGGATCGCGATCTTGCCGAAGAAGTAGAAGCCGTAGAGGTCGGACGAGACCAGCACCCAGTCGATCACCAGGAGCGCCAGGGCCAGGACGCTGGCCGCCCGGACGATGCCGGCGAGGTCCTGCAACGAGGCGAAGCGCCACTTGGTCCGGTAGAGCCGGAAGCGGCCGTAGACGAAGCCGGCGAGGACGAGGAACGGCGGCAGCAGCAGGGGCAGGGCGTGCAGACGCTCGGCCAGCATGCCGCCCTGGAAGCGGAACAGGAAGGTGAGCACCACGGCGGCAGCGGTCGCCGCGAGGTCGTGGGTCACCATCACCGCGGTCTTGTAGAGGCGCTGCTGCATCGGGAGCCGGATGGGATGCCGCGGGGTATCCGCCGCGGCACCGGCCCTGTCAACGCGGCCCGCCCAGGGCCGGAGCCGGGGCCGGAGCCGGGGCCGGAGGCGGCGCCGGCCTCAGCCCAGCGCCCGGGCCGCCGCACCGGCCGCGTCGTCCACCCGGTCGATGTCGGGGGCGTCGATGTGCCGGTAGCGGGCCTGGATCAGCCCGAAGGCCCCGAAGGCGGCGTGGCCGGCCGCCACGAGCCCGAGGAGGATCCAGCCGTAGGGCTGGGCGCGCAGCAGCGCGAAGGCCTCGGCCAGACCCTTGGCATCCGAGGAGCGCTGGTGCCACGCGGCGGCCACGAGGAACCCGCCGATGATCAGGAAGGCGAGGCCCCGCGCCGCGTAGCCGAAGCGGCCGATCGGGCCGGCCCAGCGGTCCCGGGCCCGGGCGTCGAGGGCGAGCCGGTCGGTGACGTCCCCGCGCCACGCCTTGCCGAGGAAGCCGAATCCGCCCGCCACGACCGCGAGGCCGACGAGGGCCACGAGCCAGCGGCCGAAGGGCTTGCTCAGGAGCCACGCGGTACCGTCATGCACGCCGTCGCCGCCGCTCATGCCCAGGCCGAGGCTGAGCGAGGCCGCGCTGGCGGCGAGACCGAGATAGAGCCCGGCGCTGATCAGGTGGGCACCGCGCACCGCGAGGCCCTTGGCGGAGGTGCCCCGCCGGTCGGCATCGGTGATGCCCTCGACGAGGCGCCAGAGGGCGAAGCCGGCGAGGCCGAGGGCGATCAGGCCGACGACGGCCGCGCCGAACGGCCCGGCCATGACGGCGCGGAGCGCGTCCTTGCTGTCGCCGGCCCGGCCGCCATGCCCCAGGGCCGCCAGCAGGGCCAGGGCGCCGACCACGATGTAGACCACGCCGCGGGCGCCGTAGCCGAAGCGGGCGATGCGCTCGATCGCGTTGCGGCCGCCGGGAAGGGTCCTCATCGGCGGGACCCGGCTTCGGGGAATCGGGTGTCGGGCACGGGCGGCATCCTGTGGAGCGGGAGCGTTCAACGCCCGGCGGCGCGCACCCGATCCGTTGCCGGCACAACCTCCGTGGCCGCCCTACATGGGCGTCCGGTCGGCGCGGCCGGTGAGCGCCACGTAGAAGCCGAGTCCGTCCTGGGCCGGCAGGGTCTGCAGGCGCTCGATCAGGCCGCGGCGCTTCGCGTCGAGGAGCAGGCGCCCGGCCGGCTGGAACAGGGTCTCGCCGCCGCCCTCCGGGGGCGGATCGAGCCGGATCGCCACGGTCTTGCCCTTGGCGAAGCGGCTGCGCTCCAGCATGTCCTTGAGCGAGGCCTCGGCGGTCGCCCGGTTGGTGCCGCGCAGGTCGAGCACCGACTCCGCGTCGGTCACGCCGAGGGAGCCGCGCAGCTTGGCCGCGTAGAAATCTTCGAAATGGGGCAAGTCGGTGCCTTGATGCTTCGCCGTTCGATCAGGTGGGGTGCGGCCGCTCAGAAGGCGAGACCGCGGTAGAGGTCGCGCACCGGCACGGCGCCGTCGAGACCGAGGGCCGCGACGCTCCAGTCGTCGCCCGCGCGTCGCCAGACCTCGACCCGCGCCTCGTCGGAATAGACGATCAGCAGGACCGCGAGGCTCGGCACGGTCCGGTAGAAGTCGATCTTCCGGCCGCGGTCGAGACTCATGGTCGAGGGCGAGAGCACCTCGGCGACGAGGAGCGGGTCGGTCGCGTAGCCCTCCGGCAGCGGCGGCCCGCACCGCACCACCACGTCGGGGATCGGGGCGAAATCGTCCATCGCGGCGCTGAGGATCGCCAGCCCCGGCATGGCGCGGCAGCCCTTGGCATCCGCGAAGTCGCCAATTCGGCGGATCAGGTTCGCGACGATTGCCTGATGCCGCTCCCGCGGCGGCGCCATGAGCGCGGGCTCGCCGTCGAGCAGCTCCCAGCGCTCGTGCGCGGGCCGGCCCTCCACCCAGAGCCTGAACTCGGACACATCCATCCGCGCGTCGCGCTTCGCGGCCAGAGCCATCGCCGATCCCCACCTCGGCCGGATCGTAGCACCGGGCCGGCCGCCCGCAACAGGTCCGGCCCGGAAGGCCATCCCCGCGCGGGCGTCACGGCCGATGCCAGGCCGGCCTCCCTCGGGGACTCGGAGGCCGGCACAGGGCGACCGGCGCAGCGACGGACTCAGTCGGCGCCGAGCCCGGCCGCCGCGACGGTGGCGCCGGCCTCCAGGAAGCGCTGCGGATCCACCGGCTCGCCGTCGATGCGGGTCTCGTAGTGGAGATGCGCCCCGGTAGAGCGCCCCGTCGAGCCGACGGCGCCGACCGCATCGCCCGCGGCCACGCGCTGCCCGGGGCGGACCGCGATGCGGGCGAGGTGGCCGAACCGCGTGGTGACGCCGTGGCCGTGGTCGATCTCGACCATGTTGCCGTAGCCGCCCGCGGCCTCGGCGGCGATCACCCGGCCCGGCGCGGTGGCGCGGGCGGGCTCGCCGTACTCCGCCTTCAGGTCCAGCCCGGTATGGAGGGCGAGGCCGCGGGTGAAGGGGTCGAGGCGCGTGCCGAACGGGCTCGACACGGTCGCGCCTCCCCGGATCGGGCGTGCCAGGGGCAGGGTGGCGGCGAGCCGGCGCAGGCGCTCGCCGTCGTCGAGCGCGCGCCGGGCCAGGGCGAGGCCCTCCGCGAAGCCGGTGCCGTCCAGGGCGCGGCCGTCGAGGGGCACGAACGGTCCGCCCAGCCCGGCGGCCGGCGCGGCCGCGCCGGTGCGGTCGGGATCGAGGCGGTCGGGGTCGAGACCGGTGCGGCCGATCAGGCCGCGCAGCCGCCGCACCGCGTCGCCGGCCCGGGCGGCCAGCCCGGCGAGGCGCTCGCCCTGGGCCGCCTGCAGGCCGTCGAGCCGGGCCTCCAGCCGGATCAGGCCGGTCTCGGCCTCGCGCGCGCCGCGGCGGGGCAGGGGATCGCGGGCGGAGCGCGGCGCCGGAGCCGCACCCTCAGTCGGACGCAGGAAGAGATCGTCGTAGCTCCCACCGGGCGCAGCGCCGGGCCGCCCGGGCAGGGCGCCGGTCGTGGACGGCTCGGGTAGGGCCTGCCGCTCCAGGTCTGCGAGGGCGGCCGTGCGCCGCTCCAGCTCGGCCTGGCGCTCCAGGGCGGCCGCAACCCGGTCGGCCAGACCCGCCTCGCTCCCCGCCCGGTCGCTCCGGTCGCGGTCGAGGCGGTCCTGGAGCTCGCCGATGCGCGCCTCGTAGGCGTCGCGCAGGGCGGCCTGCCTGGCCACGAACCCGGCGAGCACCTCGTCGTGGAACACGATCAGGCAGGAGGCCCCGAGCGCCCAGGCCACCGCCAGGGCGAGGCCGGCGGCGAGCCAGGGAGCTGGCCGGTGCGGCCTGAGACGCGCGGGGAACTTCGGAAGCTGCATCGGGACGGCACCGGAGGAGCCGCCATTCAGGCCTCAGTAGGGTTAAGGATCCGTCGCGCGCCGGGCGTCAGGGGGACGTCAAGGGGACGTCAGGGCAGGGCGCGCGCGGCCGCCAGGACGGCCTCGGCGTGGCCGGGCACCTTCACCTTCGGCCAGATCCTGGCGACGCGCCCTTCCCGGTCGACCAGGACGGTGGTGCGCTCCACGCCCATGTACTTGCGCCCGTACATGCTCTTCTCGACCCAGACGCCGTAGGCCTCGAGCACGGTCTTGTCCTCGTCGGCGGCGAGCGGGAAGGTCAGCCCGTACTTGCCGCAGAACTTGTCGTGGCTCTTCACCGGGTCCGGCGACAGGCCGACGACCTTGGCGTCCGCTTCCGCGAAGGCCGGCAGCAGGCCGTTGAAGTCCTGCGCCTCCAGCGTGCATCCGCTCGTGTCGTCCTTCGGGTAGAAGTAGAGCACGACTTTGTGACCGCGGAGCGCGGACAGTCCGACACGCCCTCCGCCCGAGGCGGGAAGGTCGAAATCGGGGGCGGGATCCCCCTCTGACAGCGGCATCGTGCCTTCCTTTCGGCCGATTGATGATGTGCAACCGATCTCGTGCGCGGGCTCGAGCGATGGCACCGCGCACGTCCGAGCCAAGCCCGGAGTCGCGGCCGCTGTAAAGCGCGGGTGCGCTTCGATCCACCGGCCGCGGAGCCCGAGGGCGCCGCGCGCAGAGACCCCGGAACAAAGGTCCCGATGGCGGACGAGACAACGCCGGCATGCAGGCCTCGGGGGAAGGCGCGACGCGTCGGCGGCGTCTGCCTCGTGAGCGCCCTCGCGCTGGTGCTGCTCGTCGGCGCCGGTGTCGGCCTCGTGGCCCTGCGCCTGTCGAACGGGCCGCTCCAGATCGACGGCCTGTCGCGCCGCGTCGCCGCCGCCGTGGCCGAGAGGATCGGGCCCGGCTGGAGCATCGGGCTGCGCGGCAGCAGCCTCGAGCTCGACCGCGAGAACGCGCTCAGCCTGCGCTTCTCCGGCCTCGACATTCGCAACCCGCAGGGCGACCTCGTGGTGCGCGCCCCCCTGGCGCTCGTCAGCCTCGACCCCTGGGGGCTCCTGCGGCTCAACCTGCAGCCGCGCTCGATCGAGTTCCGCGAGACGCAGACCACCGCGCTGCTGCACCGGGACGGCTCCATCGCCTTCGCGGCCTCGGAGGCCAACCACCCGGTCGACGTCGCGCCGCACACGCCGCCGAGCGTGGACGGGGTGCGCGGCACCGTCTCGCCGCTCTCGGCCGCGATCGCGTCGATCTTCGGGGTCGTCCTCGATCCGGGCGGCGTGGTCGGCGCCCTCGACCGCGCGCGCGTCACCGACGCGCGGCTGCGGCTGATCGACGAGGACGGCCGCGAGCGCGCGGTCTTCGCGCGGGTCAACGGCCTGTTCGGGCGCGACCCGGTCAACGGCACCCGGAACTTCGAATTGCGGCTCGACGGGCCGCACGGCGAGTGGCGCTTCGGCGGCACGCTGCGCGACGGCGCGGACGGGCAGGAGCGCTCGGGCGTCATCACCCTCGACGACCTGCCGGTCACGGATCTCCTGTTGCTCTCGGGCCAGTCCGGCCTGCCGCTGACCACGGACCTGAAGGTCTCGGCCCGCGCCGACGTGAGCCTGACGGCCGGCCGCATCCGGACCATGAACGCCAAGCTCCACACCGGCGACGGCACGTTCCTGATCGAGGAGAAGGACTTCAACCCGGTCACGGTCGAGAGCCTCGACGCCTCCCTGGACTGGGACGAGGCCAACCGCGTGATGTCGCTGACCGGCCTGGACTATCGCGGGGCCGGCAACGCCGTGCACCTCGCGGGGACGTGGACGGGCAGCCCCGCGGGGGCGAGCACGAGCTGGACCGCGACGCTGGCGAGCCGCGACGCCACCTTACGCGGGGCGACCCCGCAGGACGCGCCGGTGAAGATCGACGCCCTGGACGCGCAGCTCTCCGGCCGCGACGGCGGGATCTCCATCGACGCGCTGACCCTGTCGGGGCCCGGCGTGAAGGGCGCCATCACCGGGACGATCGGCACGAGCGCCGACGACGGCGGCCTGACCCTGCACCTCGCCGGCCACGACGGCGAGGTCCGTACCGGGCTGCGGCTCTGGCCGGAGCACATCGCGCCGCCGGCCCGCACCTACCTGGTGGACCAGCTCCGGCGCGGCCGGGTCGATTCCGTCGACATCAAAGTGAAGATGTCCGGGGCGGTCCTGGCGGCCGCCACCCGGGGCGACCCCGCCCCGGACGACGCGGTCCACATCGACTTCCACGTCTCGGACGCGGCCATCGACGTCACCGCCGATTCCCCGCCGGTGACCAAGGGCAACGTCGTCGGCGTGATCACCGGGCGCTCGACCACGGTGCGCAACGTGACCGCCGAGGTCCACGGGCCGGACGGGCGCGGGCTCGCCATCTCGGACGGCAGCTTCGTCATCCCGCAGATCACCCCGGACCGGGTCGTGGCCCAGATCGGGATGCGGCTCTCCGGCGGCGCCGACGGCATGGCCTCCGTGCTCCAGGCCAAGCTGTTCAAGAGCGTGATGAGCGTCGACCTCGACCCCGCCACGATCAAGGGCAGCGCCGACCTGCGCGTCGACTTCCCCCTCGACCTCAAGCACATCCCCGACCTGCCGGACCTGCCGGTGACGCTGACCGGCTCGCTGGCCGACCTCTCGGTCGACAAGGTGATGGGCCGGGACCGGCTCGAGTCGGGCCGGTTCAACCTCGTCTACGACCGGGGCGCCTTCACGCTGAAGGGCGACGGCCGGGTCGCGGGCGCGCCCATGTCGGTCGACCTGCGCCAGCCGAAGGTCGGGCAGCCCGGCGAGGCGGTGGTCAACGTGTCCCTCGACGAGGCGGTCCGCGGCCGCAAGGGCCTGCCGACCGCGCCGCAGCTCACCGGGACGATCCCGGTCCGCGCGGTGGTGCAGATCGGCCGGCCGGGATCCGGCAAGCCGCCGATCCGGGTCGAGGCGGATCTGGCGAAGGCGGGGATCGACGGGCTGATCCCGGGGCTGACCAAGCCGCCGGGCAAGCCCGGGCGGCTGACCTTCACCCTCGTCGACAGCGGCCAGACCTTCGACCTGCGCGACTTCGCCCTCGACGCGGCCCCGGCGAGCGCGCGCGGCACCGTCTCGATCACCCAGGAGGGCGGCCTGGAGCGGGCGGACCTGACCAGCGTCAAGCTCTCCCCCGGCGACGACCTGCGCGTGAGCCTCGACCGGACCGCCGGCGGCTACAAGGTCGTGGTCCGGGGCGCGGTGGCCGACGCCCGGCCGTTCCTGAAATCGCTGGGCGCCCCCGACCCGAAGGGCGGCCGTGAGGCGCGGGACGCGAATCCGAAGGATATCGACGCCGACATCCAGGTGCCCATCGTCACCGGCTTCAACGAGGAGGCGCTGACCGGCGCCAACCTGAAGCTCTCCCTGCACGGGAAGACCCTGCGGGCCGCCAACATCACCGGGCGCTTCCGCGCGGCCCCCTTCGCCGCCACGGTGACCCGCGGCGAGCGCGGCGTGCCGACCCTGTCGGTGGAATCGGCCGATGCCGGCGCGACGCTGCGGTTCGTCGACGTGTACCGGCGGATGTATGGCGGCCGGCTCACGGCCGGGATCGGCCTCAACGACGGCCCGCAATCCGGCGTCGTGCAGATCCGTGACTTCATCCTGCGCAACGAGCCCGCGCTGTCGAGCATCATGGCGCAGGGCCCGGAGCCGTCCGACGCGGAGACGGCCCGCGGCCGACGGGTCGCCCCGGGCCGGGGCGCGGGCGACGTCACCTTCGACCGCATGCGCGCCAACTTCGTGCGCACCGGCACCCGCGTCGACTTCACCGACGCGGCGATCTCGAACGCCGCCATGGGCTTCACGCTGTCGGGCTGGCTCGATACCGGCCGCGAGCGCACCGACATGACCGGCACCTTCGTGCCGCTCTACGGCCTGAACAACGTGGCCTCGCAGTTGCCGCTGCTCGGGCCGCTGCTGGGCGGCGGCCACAACGAGGGCCTGTTCGCGGTCAATTTCCGCGTCTCCGGCAAGCTCGCCTCGCCGGACGTGAGCGTGAACCCGCTCTCGGCGATTGCCCCGGGCTTCCTGCGCAAGCTGTTCAGCGCCGGCGGCGGCCCCTTCGCGGACGGGATGCCGGGCGTCCCGCAGCAATAGGGCGGGCAGCCCGGAAGAGCCGCCCGCCCCTGTCTCACGCGCGGATGAAATCCGCGATCACGGCCGGAGCCGCGGTGTCGAAGCCGACCACGTCGAGCATGCCGGGATCCTCCGGGTCGGCGATGCTGAAGCCGTTGGAGACCAGCCCCACGACCACCAGCTTCGCCGGGATCCCGGTCTTCTCCCGGTACGCCCGCAGCGCCTGGACCGGGTGGACCGGCCCCGCCCAGGTCTCCGAGTCCGTGTAGACCACGAACGCGTCGGCCTTGACGCCCCGCTCCAGCGCCCAGCGCATCGGCAGGCCGCAGTCGGTGGCGCCGAACGGCAGGTCGGCGGTCGCCCGCACCGCCTGATCGAGCCGCGTCGACGGCCCGATCGGCAGCGGCGTCAGCGCGGCCCCCTGGCTCCAGGCCCGGCCGGCCTCGGCGGTGAAGCCCAGCACCTGCCAGTGCTCCTCGGTCGCCGCGGTGACGAGCGCCATCGCGGCGGCCGCCTCCCGGGCCGTGAGCGTCGAGCCCGCGACCGTGCTGGCGCCCATCGAGCCCGAGACGTCCAGCGCCAGCACGAGGCGCCGGCCCGTGGGCTCGACCGCGCCGAACGCCGTGTAGAACGCGGCGTTCAGCGCCTCGACGATCGCCGCCACCGGCTCCCAGGCGAGCTTGCCCCGCTGACCGTGCCCGGAGGCGTAGGTCTTGAGGGCCAGCAGCAGCGCCATCGGGTGCAGGCGCGCCCGGAGGATCCGCTCCCGGTCCGACAGGACCGCCCGGACGTGCTCGGTGCCCTCCGAGAAGGGCGCGAGCACCCCCGCGGCCGTCAGGCGGCCGAGCTGGCGCACGAGGGCTCCGACCGGCATCCGCTCGATCAGGGCCTCGTTCACCGCGCGGCTGCCCATCAGCCCGGTCGGCAGCGCCTCCCAGGGCAGGCCGTGCGAGCGCACCAGCGCGGCGGCCACCGCCCCGTCGAGGCCCTCCGCCTGCACCCGCGCGAAGGCGTGGACGATCCCGGGGGCGGCCTCGGTCACGGTGCCGCGGCAGATCCAGTCGAACAGCGCCTTCCGGGCGGGCTCCTCCGTCTCCGGATGGGCCAGTCGCAGCAGGTCGCGGTGCGACCAGCCCTGGCGGGTCCGGTACTTCACCGCCTGGAAGGCCAGGGCCTCCACGGGCTTGGCGCAGTACCAGTCACCGACCGCCCGGCGCAGGCCCCGGCCCCAGCCGCGCATCGCCTCGACGGAGGCGGCGAACTGGAACAGGTGCGTGCCGGTGCGGCAGACCCGCGGCAGGGCCGCGAGCGCCGCGCGCCGGGTCGCGAGGTCCGCCGACGCGGCGGCCAGCGCCAGGGCGAAGATCGCCGGATCCGGCTTCGGAGCCCGGCCGCCCTCGCTCACCGCCACGATGGCGGCGACCGCGCGGGCGCCGTCCCGCGCGATGCACCGCTGCACCGCCGCCGCGTTCTCGGCGGTCAGGGCGCGCGGGCTCGCGTAGTACGAGCCGCCCTCGGAGCCGAGCACCAGGAAGCGGTCGAGCCGCGCCCAATCGCCGACCGCGAAGGCGTGGCCTCCGGCGGCGTTCGGCACCGTGCCGGGGATCGGCTCCGTCTGCGGGGTGGCGCGGAGCCGGAACATCTGTGCGAGCTTCGTCATGGCGGGCTCCTCTCGGTCTCTCCTCTCTCCATCGCGGCCGATCGCCGGCCGGTGGCGCGTCCCGGCGCGCGCGGTCGGGCGGGGACGCGGCCGCGGCGCGTCGTCCACCGCCGCTCGCGCGCGGCCGGTCTCTCGTGTGGTCGGTGGCGGGGTTCCGTCCGGCCGGGCGCGGGCGTGGCGGCGACGAAGGGCTTATCCGATGCTCTGCTTGAGCTACGGGCCTGACGGCCCGGCGGGACTCGCACCCGCACCCCTCGGATCCCGATAACCTTCGTCTTCCGGCCCGCGTCCGGGCGATGCGGGCGTGGCGTGAGGAACGGTGTCCGGGCGCTCTATCCGGGCTGAGCTACGGGCCTCGCGGCCCGGCGGGATTCGAACCCGCGACCTCCCTTCGGTGAAGATAACCGTTCCTCTCCGGCCCGCATCGTCGGCCGGGATCCGCGCACGGTCGGCGCCCCGGTCGTCTCGCGGGGCCCTGCGGTCGTGGTGTCGGGGACGGGCATGAGCTCCGGCGACCTCGCGGCCCCCGACGGGGATCGAACCCGCAACCTCCGCGGGACAAGCCCGCGGCGCTCTACCGATGATAACCGTCCCCTGCCGGCCCGCAGGGTCCTCGAGACGCGCTCAGCCTCTCGGGCCGAGAGCCCCGCGATACGACCGTAACGGTCGCATCAGCCCGGGACGGGCGAACGCCGCGACGTCGATGCCGTCGTGCTGTTTCATGCCATGCTCCGTCCGAACGGGGCTTCGGGTGACGCGGGCGTGTCGATGAGGCTCGGGGGGATCCGTGACAGGGATAACCGAGCGTCTCCGGCCCGCGCCGGTGAACTGCGATCGGCTGCCAGCGGCGACCGTTGCGAAGGGAACCGGACTCGTCCGCCGCGGCGCGCGGGCCGCGGATACGAGGAGCGTACGGTCACTTCAGATCACCGGCCCGGCAGGCCGATGGCGCGGTGGATACGGTCGCGCTCGGCCTGCGTCAACCGGAAACTTGAAAATTCTTTCAGTTCGGGCGATCTCCGGCCCATGATCACTGCCGCCCAGATCCGCGCCGGCCGCGGACTTCTCAAGTGGACGCAAGGGGTTCTCGCGAGCCGCGCCGCGGTCTCCGTCGTCACCCTGAACATGATCGAGAGCGAGCAGGTCCAGCCCCGCAGCCGGACCCTCGCGGCGATCCGCACGGTCCTCGAAGGGGCGGGCATCCGCTTCGTCGGCGACGCGCAGGAGGGCTACGGGGCGATCCTGCGCCCCGCCCCCGCGGCCGGGTCCGGGGACGCACCGGCACAGAAAAGCCCGGCGCGGACGACCGCACCGGGCTGAAGCCGAACCGGCCTGCGCGGGTGCGCTATTTCTCGACGAAGGCCTTCTCGATGACGTAGTGGGCGGCCTCGCCGTGGTTGCCCTCCTCGTAGCCGCGCGACGTCAGGAGCTCGCGGGTGTCGCGGATCATGTCGGGGCTGCCGCAGAGCATGAAGCGGTCGTTCTCGATCGCCATCGGCGGCAGGCCGATATCCTCGAACAGCTTGCCCGAGACCATCAGGTCGGTGATCCGGCCGCGGTTGCGGAACGGCTCGCGGGTCACGGTCGGGTAGTAGACCAGCTGGTTCGAGATCATCTCGCCCAGGAACTCGTGGCGCGGCAGCGTCTCGGTGATGGTCTCGCCGTAGGCGAGTTCCTGCACCTGCCGGCAGCCGTGGACCAGCACGACCTTCTCG